>CAZKPP010000004.1:0-37591 GCA_964554665.1 uncultured Bacteroides sp. | reverse complement strand
AGCGCGTCGGGGCGCACCTCAAGCCCGGGGTATTGGTCGAAGGTGTAGATTTCTTCCCCCTTGTCGTTCTTGCCGATGTGCATCATTGCTTACTTGCCGTCGAAGTGTTTCGGGGGGTCGATTTTTGCCAGCTCGCGGAGGTCTTTAGACATAGACACTATGTAGACGAGGAAGAGCGCGGCGGCAACAATCGAGCCGATGCAGTCATAGACCGTAAATGCCTGCGAGCCAATGTTGATTGTCAAATCATCCAAAGGCAGGTAGATATAGAGCGTGCATACCAGAATGATAATCAGGCGCATTTCGGTCGGGCCGAGCTTGGCGTAGGTCAGTCGGAACTTGCCCATCACTATGGTGGTGAGGTAGGTATAAATCGACATACACAGGTAGCCACCCATAATAAACAGCGAGATGCTCAGTTTCATCAGGGGCGACAGGCCCAGGCCGATGCAGAACAGGCAGGTGGTAAGCGCGTCGAGCGAATGGTCGATAAAGAAGCCGTATTTCGGGCGCTGGGTCTGGCGCACGCGCGCGGTGGTGCCGTCGAGGCTGTCGCCGAACCAGTTCAGCACGAGGGCAAACGACGATGCCCAGAAGAAATGAACGTTATATTCTGCGAGCCAGCAAAATGCCGCATACAAAACGGCGGCTACTACTCCGAAATATGTCAGCATATCTGACGTTACCCACGAGGGCAAACGCTCCGCCAGCCACACGAGCGCCTTTTTTTCGAGGCGATTCAGAAGCGAGGTCTGGATGCGTTCGGCATTCTCATTTCCCATGATTAACTTCTATTGTTTTTGAGATTTTTGTGAATGGAGATTCTTTTATACTTAAATTTTGAGAGTGCAAAATTAGTCATTTATACGTAATGTTCCAACTAATCGGCACTCTTTTTTGAACGGGGCGGGCTCAACCTTTGGCCGCCAGGCGCCGGTTAATGTAGTCGGCAAGCAGGTCGGCCAGCTCGGGCAGCGGCAGTAGCGAGGAGTCAACGGTCAGGTCATAGGTGGGTGCCGCGCCCCAGTCGCGGTCGGTGAAAAAGCCGTAATAGGCCGAGCGTAACTTGTTGGTTTTGCGTATCAGCGAGCGCGCTTCAGATTCCGAGGGGCGGTCTCCGCGCGCCATAACGCGGTCGATACACGCCTTTTCGGGCGCGTGGATAAATAGCGATATGCAGCGCGGATGGTCGCGCAAAACATAGTCGGCGGTGCGGCCTACAATTACGCAGCTCTTGGTTTGCCCGAGGTCGCGAATCGTGTCGCTCACGGCGCGATAGGCCGTGTCGTCATATGAATATGCCCCAACCGGGGTTACGGCGTGGCCCAATGCCGAGCCGAACACCGAGCTGAGAAACGACGGCGTGCGTTCGTCGGCGTTTTCCAGCGTGCTGGCAACGAGCCCTGAGTTTTTGGCTGCGTCAAGCAGCAGTTTCTTGTCGTAAAAATCAATGTTGAGCCGTTGGGCCAGCAAGCGGCCGAGTTCGCGGCCTCCGGAGCCCATTTGGCGACCGATGGTAACTACGTATGGTGCGGTCATTTCAGCTGCTGGCGTGAGAATGTGAGGGTGATTTTTGCATCCTTGAAGCGCAGCTCGGCCATCGACGGCATTGCTATCATCGGCGTAAGGCCCATGAGCGACGAGGTTGTCTGGGCGTAGTACGACGACGAGGAATTGTCCATTACCATCGACACCGGAGTCAGCACAAACGTGTAGTCTTCGGGCTGAATCTGCTCGCCTTTGCTAATCATGTCCATCAGATAGTTGCGCATGTTGCCGAAGTTATAGGTCATGGTGTTGGCGTTGAGCGCGGCGGTAAACGATGTTATGTTGTCGGACAGCTTGTTTGCCGCAAAGAACTTGTCTTTGTCTTTTTTGAGCACCATCAGCAGATACTCCGGAGCCTTGATTCCTCGGCCGTTGGCTATGGAGTCGGCGGGGAGGCTGAAAGTCATGGTGTTAATCATGGCCAGCGCCTGAGTGGTGTTCTCTTTATAGGCGTCGATAACGTTGTTGATGGGGAAGTCGATTTCAACGTCGTAGCCCGCGGGGCTCACAACCACTGCCCGGCCCTCGGCGGTCATCTTGTCGATGGTCTGCGAGCAGTCCAGGTCGATACAGGTGTTGGAAATAACTTCCGGTGCCGAAACCATGGCGTAGGTGTAGAGGTGTTGAAGCGAATCGACCAGCACGCCGTCGGAGTTGGCTATCTGCGAACGCTTCTGATAGTAAATCAGCAGGCGCGTGTCGGTTATGCGCGTAACGCGGCCCGAGCCGTAGGTGCAGCGCACGTAAACGCCCGGAAACAGTTTGCTTACAAATTCGTCGGGGTTGTTGAAGTAGGGGCGGGTCGACGGATTTTTGAAGTAGTCGAGAATCTTCTGGCCGAACGCTAACGGCAGGTTGGCGTAGGCGAAGCGGTAGCTGCTGGCAGCGGCTTCGGTGGATATGCCGCCGCCGACGGCGGTGAAGATGCCTGTGCCGTGGCAGTCGTCGGGCCCCGGGTTGTGGTTGTATTTGCCGGAAATCGGGGTGTCGGAATAGATGGGGTAGGGCAAGGTGTCGTTCAGCGGAAAAACCTCGAAGCCGATGGGGGCCAGGGAGTCGCCGACAAAGCCCTCTTTGTCGAACACAAGCTGCAGCTTCACCGAGTCGAGTTCAACGCCGGTTACGTCGAGATTGGTCGAGGGAAACATCTGCGCCACATAGTCTGCGCGGAGAACGCCGTAGGCCGGGGCTTCGATGGCGCCGAGCAGCTGGGTGGTGGTTCGCGACTGCACTTTCGGGTTCTCGATTGAGCGGGCGTTGAGCCTGAAAGTGTCGGTAATTTCAATCTGGAACTGGTCGCTGATGAGCGGTGCGCCGGGCATTTCCAGCGGGTCGGCATTGTCGCATGCGGCCAGCGACAGCAGCGCGCCGGCAACGGCGATTATCAGCAGGGGGGATTTCTTCATTTCGCGGGGTTGAGGATTTTGGCGTAGAAGTCGGCAATTATGGCTGAGTTGCCAATCATTTCTTCGCTGTAGGGGAGCATGGGTTTGCCCGAGGCTTCGGCGTAGGCCAGCAGCTCGGGGTCAACGTCGGGGTGGCCAACAATAATCGCGTCGGCGTGGTCAATGGCCAGGCGGTTCATGTTGTTGAAGTCGATCGGCTTGTTTTTTACCGAGCCGAGGAAGCGGTCGGTAATGCCGTCGGAGCGCATCTGCTTGTAGGTTTGCGGGCTCAGGGCTTCGGCGGGGGCCGTTTCGGAGTTGGTTATTACGTAAACGATTTTGGCCTTGCGGAAAACGGGGTCATCGTTGTAAACTCGCTTCAGATAGGCCGGCATCAGCGAGGTAATCCAGCCGATGCAGTTAATGATTACCGGGTCCCAACGGAGCTTTTTGGTGGTTTCGGCAACGCCGCGCACAAAAAACACCGTGCGCTCGCCGTTCTCTTCGGCGTGGCTTACGGTTTCGAGTGCTTCCGACGGATGGCGCTGGAAATAGTCGTCGTTATCAATAAAGTAAACCTGGGTGCGGGTGTTTTGCATGGTGGCCACCTTGATTATCAGCGGCTGGTCTGTTTCGTCAATCACAATGTTCATCCCCGAGAGTCTGATAACTTCGTGGAGTTGGTTGCGGCGCTCGTTGATGTTGCCGTATTTCGGCATGAACAGGCGCACTTCAAAACCGGCGTCCTGAGCCAGACGCGGCATCGTGTTCGACAGGTCGGCCAGCGCCGACGACGGCAGATACGGGGTCACCTCCTGGGAGATGAAAAGCATTTTGGGATGGCTCATATTCGGGTCATTAAATCAATGTGCAAAATTACGAATAATTTCCGAAAAAACAAAATTGAGGTTTCGTGTGTTATATTAGCAAACGTTAAACTATTACAAAAAATTCAAGTTATGAAACAAACTGCATCTTTCTGGGGCCAGACCAAACTTTGGTGGCTCGTTATGGTAATCGGTATCCTGATGGTAATTTCAGGTTTTGCTTATTGGTTCTTCCCTGCAATCGGCTATGCTGTTGCTTCCGTTCTTTTCGGCTGGATGCTCATTGGCGCCGGCGTTGTTCAGCTCTGCGTCAGTGCCGGTGAAAATCGTCCCCGCGGTTGGGGCTGGTGGCTTGCCGGTGGTGTAATCGACATGTTTATCGGTTTCATGCTGGTTCGCAGCGTAACTCTTGCCGAAGCCGTATTCCCCTACTTTATCGCTTTCGTATTCATTTTCTGGGGCGTAGGTGCTCTGGTTGCCTCGGTCAACGGCCGCGACCGCAAATACTGGTGGCTGCAGCTCATCAACGGCATCCTGCTCCTGGTTATCGGTTTCTTCTTCCTTGAAGCCGGCTATCTGCAGAACATGGTTAACGTAAGCTTCCTCACCTCGCTGGCATTCATCTACTGGGGCTTTACCCTCGCAATGGGTTCCTACGACATGAAGCCTGTTGAAGCCGACAACAAGTAATTAAACAATAGAAAAATCTCCGTTAAATAATAGCTATTTTGGCTGCTTACGGCTGAAGTAGCTATTATAATTTTGCTTTTTGATAAAAGTTTTGTATATTTGCCGTCTAAACCTAAGAACGGTTTTGCCGTCTAACTGTTAAACACTTGAAAAGGATACTGCAATGAAAACGACTACTCTCTATCGCCGACTCTGTCTGCTGGGCGCAGCGCTGACGCTGACCGCCACTGCTGCAAGTGCCCAAGGTTATTTCGACGACGACATTTACTTCGACGCCGCAAAAGCAAAGGCTGAAAAAAAGCAGAAGCAGGTTAAACAGGCCGCCAAGCAGCAGACCCAAACCTCAACCACCTACTTTCATCTGGAACCCAACACCCCGGTTGACTACACAACCGGTACGGCCGTTCGTTCCGACGATGAATATAACCGCCGCGGCTCCTACAAGCCGCAGCCCGAAACCGCAACCGACCTGGGCGACAACTTTCAGTACACCCGCCGGATCGAGCGCTTTTCGAATCCCAATATCGTTATAAACAGCAACGACCCCGATCTGCAATATTACTATTCCTACGCCGACGAAGAACTGGCCACGTCGACCGGCTATGCCAGTCCCGCAACCATCAATATCTACGTCGACAACCCCTGGCAGAACTTCTGGAATCCCTACTATTATCCTTCGGCCTGGGCCTGGACCGTGCGTCCCGCCTACTATAACCCCTGGTGGAGCTATAACTACTGGGGTCCCTCGTGGTCCTGGTCGTTCGGACCCTCCTGGGGCTGGGGCCCTTCCTGGTCGTGGGGCTGGGGACCCTCTTGGGGTTGGGGACCCTCGTGGGGCTGGGGTAATCCGCTGCCTCCTCACCACCATCATCCCAACTATGGCAACTCCCACTGGGGCTGGGGCGGAGCAGGCGTTTCGCGTCCCAACCAGGGCAGACCCTCGTCGGGCTCTACCGTAGGCCGTCGCCCTGCGGGCACGTATCCTACAACCACCGGTGCCGGTCGTCGCCCCTCGGGCACTACCGCCTCCACCTCGGCGGGCTATCGTCCCTCGGGTTCTAACTCCACCTCTACCGGTGTGGCCACCGGCCGTACCTCGGGCCGCAGCTCGGGTCGCACAACCTCAAGCTCCAGCTATTCCGGCAGCCGCAACTCAAGCTCCTCCTCTTCGTCGAGCTCAAGCAGCTATAACTATAATTCTGGACGCTCCACTTCAGGCTCGGGCCGCTCATCTTACTCAAGCGGTTCAAGCTATTCGGGCGGTGGCCGTTCAAGCGGCAGCAGCTACTCGGGTGGCGGTCGCTCCAGCGGCGGCGGTGGCGGACGTTCCGGCGGCGGACGCCGTTAATCCGGCCTATCTTTTTGGTTGAACTTTAATTCCCCTCACGATAAAATGAAAAAAATAGCTCTTGCTTTGGCCCTTGCGGGCATCGGCGCTTCGGTCAGCGCCCAAAGCGCGATCGACTACTATAATCTTTCTGCCTCGCAGCTGCGAGGCACTGCCCGCTATATGTCGATGGCCGGCGCATTCGGCGCTCTCGGCGGCGATATTTCAACCCTTACGCAAAACCCTGCCGGCATTGGCGTTTACCGCTCAAGCGACATTTCCGCCACGCTCGACATCGATCCGCGGCGCACAACCCTTTCCAACACCGGCTCGCAGCCCTACCGCAACTCGCAAACCAACGTTGCCTGCAATAACTTCGGCTACATCGGCGCCGCTCGCACCGGCTCGGAAATCATGCCTTTCTTCCAGTGGGGCGCAAGCTATAACCGCGTGAACAGCTATAACCGCTACTATCGCGGCTACTTCCCCGAAATCCACACTTCGTGGACCAACCAGATTGCCAACGCCTCGCAGGGCTATAATCCCGCCGCGCTGCTCGGCACCGATAAATACGACCCCTTCTTCGACGCCGACGATGTTGACTGGCTCAGCGCGCTGGCCTATAACACTTTCCTTATCAATGGCGGCCAAGACGGCAATTATGTTGGCTTGTTCCAGAACAATTCGTTCGGCAACGCCGAGGTTGAAGTGCGCGAGCAAGGCTATATCGACGAATATTCCATCAACTTCGGCGGCAATTTCGCCGACATGATTTATTGGGGTATCGGCTTTGGCATACGCGATTTGCAGTTTACCCGCAATGCAAACTATAACGAGCAGATTTCCGACGCCTACGTGCCCGTCAACCCCGACAACGTCGACGATCTCGGCACCGGCGCCGCCGAATGGGGCATCGACACCTATCAGTCGGTGGCCGGCAACGGCTTCAACCTGAAAGTGGGCCTTATTTTCAAGCCTGTCAACGAATTCCGCATCGGTTTGGCCGTTCACACCCCCACCTGGTATAATCTGCAGTTCAACCAGAGCGCGCAGGTAACCTACGGCCTCGGTCGGCTGGAGAGCGACAATTACTATACGTTCGACAACTATCCCGGCGGACCCGACGAAAGCAACCCCTACGCCGAAACCGGCAACGGCTACTGGACCCGCAGTTGCAAGGGCCCCTGGCGCATGATGGCCTCTGTGGCCGGTGTGCTTGGCGGACGTTTCATCCTGTCGGCCGACTATGTCTACGAAGCCTATCCCTCGATGGGCGATTCGGGCTTCGATGCCTCGCAAGAGGTTGCCGCCGACATTAAGCAATACTACACCGGCTCCAACGAACTGCGCCTCGGCGCCGAGCTGCGCGTAACCCCGCAGTTCTCGCTCCGTGCCGGCTACGGCCTGAAAACCTCAGGCGTAAAGGCCGCTGCCCGCGACGGTCAGGACTATGTTTACACCTCCGGAGTGTCGACAATGTACACCTTCAACGGCAATCGCCAGAACATCACCTTTGGCCTCGGCTACCGCTGGAACTCGGTTTATGTTGACCTGGCCTACGTTCACTCAACCTCCACTGCCAAGTGGAATGCCTTCTCCCCCTTCCCCCGCCATGATGGTCAGGAGTATACCCTCGACCGTCCCCTCTACGGCCCCCAGGCCGACCTGACCGACACCTCCAACCGCATCGCCCTCACCCTCGGCTTCCGCTTCTAACGGTATTATTCGAGGATGGTGGCGAGGACGCCGACGGCGGTTTCGACCGTGGGGACGTCGCTGATTACTATGGAGCGCTTAGCTTCGCCTTGGCGGAAGCGACAGCGCTCCGGATTTTTTGCAACATAGTCGATTATGCGGCCGAACATCGGGCTCTGATAGTAGGCCAGATTTTGCTCTCCCACGAAGTAGATAAACATTTTGCCCTGCTTCAGCGCAATCTTTTCGATGCCCAACTTGCGGGCCAGTCGGCGCAGGCGCGGCACGCGCAGCAGTTCGGCGGCCTCGGGCGGAATCTTGCCGAAGCGGTCTTGCAGGCGGTCGGCAAAGGCGCGCAGGTCGAGCTCGCGGTTAATGCTGTCGAGTTCCTGATAAAGGGCTATGCGCTCGCGGTCTTGCGGCACATAGTCGGCCGGCAAGAGCAGCTCCATGTCGGATTCGATGGTGCAGTCGGCAACAAAATCCTGCTCCTCGGCCTGGTCGGCAAACTCGTCGGCAAATTCCTCGGTGCGCAGCTCCGTAACTGCTTCCTGAAGAATGCGCTGGTAGGTTTCGTAGCCGAGGTCGGCGATGAAACCGCTCTGTTCGGCCCCGAGCAGGTTGCCGGCGCCGCGAATGTCGAGGTCTTGCATGGCAATGTGGATGCCGCTGCCAAGGTCCGAGAAACTTTCGATGGCCTGAAGGCGACGGCGCGCAACGGCCGACACCTGCGCTCCGGCGGGCACGGCGAGATAGCAGAAGGCCTTGCGCGACGAGCGCCCTACGCGCCCGCGGAGCTGGTGCAGCTCGCTCAGGCCGAAGTTCTGGGCATTGTAGATAATCATGGTGTTGACGTTGGGCATATCTATGCCCGACTCAACTATGGTGGTGGCCAGCAGAATATCGTAGTCGCGGGCCGTGAAGTCGAGAATTGCCTTTTCGAGCTTTTCGGGGGGCATCTGGCCGTGGGCAACTATGGTGCGGGCGTCGGGAACGAGCCTCTTCACAGTGTTTTCCAGATCGTAGAGGCCCTCGATGCGGTTGTTGATAATGAAAACCTGGCCGCCGCGGCTCAGCTCAAAGTTGATGGCGTCGGCGAGCAGTTCGTCGGTCATCGAGAGCACTTGCGTGGCTATGGGGCGTCGGTTTGGAGGCGGCGTGGTTATGGCGCTGAGGTCGCGGGCGCCCATCAGTGAGAACTGCAGGGTTCGCGGAATCGGGGTTGCGCTCATTGTCAGCGTGTCAACGTTGACCTTCATCTCCTTGAGCTTCTCCTTAACGGCAACGCCGAATTTCTGTTCTTCGTCGATAATCAGCAGCCCTAAGTCGTGGAACTTAACGCCCTTGCCAATCAACTTGTGGGTGCCGATGACTATGTCGAGCTTGCCCGAGGCGAGGCGGTCGAGAATATCCTTTACCTGCTTGGGAGTGCGCGCGCGGGTCAGATAGTCGACCGACACCGGGAAATCCTTGAAGCGCTCGCTGAAGGTGCGGTAGTGCTGGTAGGCCAGAACGGTAGTGGGCACCAACACGGCGGTTTGCTTGCCGGCAGTTGCGGCCTTGAATGCCGCGCGCATGGCAATTTCGGTTTTGCCGAAGCCTACGTCGCCACACACCAGGCGGTCCATCGGGCGCGGCGACTCCATGTCGGCCTTCACGGCCTGTGTGGCCGTCAGCTGGTCGGGAGTATCCTCGTAGGTAAAGCTCGCTTCGAGCTCGTGTTGCAGGTAATCGTCGGGCGGAAATTGAAAGCCCTGCTCCTGACGGCGCCGCGAATAGAGTGAAATCAGGTCGCGGGCAATATCCTTGAGCTTGGTTTTGGTGCGCTCCTTGAGCTTGTTCCATGCTCCGGAGCCGAGTTTTGAAATGCGCGGTTCGGCGCCCTCCTTGCCGCGATATTTGCTGAGCTTGTGCAGCGAGTGGAGCGACACGAATATCGTGTCGTTGTTGAGATAGGTCAGCTTAATCATCTCCTGCACGCGGCCGTTGTTGCCGGCCATGCGCACCAGCCCGGCAAAGCGACCTACGCCGTGGTCGGCGTGAACGATATAGTCGCCCGGCTCGATAGATGCCAGTTCCTTTAGCGACAGGGCGAGTTTGCCCGAGCGGGCACGGTCGCTCTTGAGCGAATATTTGTGGAAGCGGTCAAAAATCTGGTGGTCGGTGAAGACGCACGCCTTGGTTCGGTGGTCAACGTAGCCCGCGTGGAGAGTGCCGATAACCGGAGTGAAGGTGAACTTGTCGCCGCGTTCGTCGAAAATCGCGCGCAGGCGTTCGTGCTGTTTGGCGGAGTCTGATAGTATGTAAATGGTGTAGCCCTCGGCATTGAGGCGCGTCAGTTCCGAGCCGATCAGGTCAAAGTTTTTGTGATAAATGCCTTGTGGCGAGCAGTCGAAGTTGAGAGCTGCGGAAATGCCGGGCGCCGCATGGTCTGAATCGGAGTAGACCAGGGTTCGCATGCCGTTGAAGACCTTGGCAAACGCCTCGGTATCGACAACGTTGCGCATGGCGTCGGGGTCACCCTCTTCGGCTTCGGCTGCCGAGAGCGAGAATTTTTCGGCTGCAACGGCGGCAACGCGTGCCGGCAGGTAGCTCAGGTCGTCGCGCACGGCAATTACCGTTGCCGGGTCAACGAAGTCGAGCAGCGAGCCCCCTTCGCCGCCGCCGGCAACGTTGGCCGCAATGTCAATGGCGTCGAACTTTTGTTCGCTCAGCTGGGTTTCAACGTTGAAGCGGCGGATTGAGTCAACATCGTCGCCAAAAAGGTCGATGCGGAAAGGGAGTTCCGCCGAATAGCCGTAGATGTCGAGAATCGAGCCGCGAACGGCAAAATGCCCCGGTTCGTAAACGTAGTCCTCCTGCTTGAAACCGTTGGCCCGGAGCCATTTTTCGGTTTCCGTCAGGTTCAGCTTGGAGCCCACGGCAATATGGAGCGTATGGTCGGAAACCGCGCCGGGCGATGCCACTTTTTCGGCCAGGGCCTCGGGATAGGTTACCAAAAACTTCAGCGACGAGCCGGGGGCATAGAGGGCTGCGGTGGCTTCGTTGCGCAGAATCTGCTGCGGCGCGTCGGGCTGGCCGTATTTTATGTGGCGCTTATAGCCGCTGGGCAAGATTGCCACTTCCTGCTCGCCGCAAAGGCGGCAGAGGTCGTGGTAGAGATAGCCGGCATCGTCGAGCGAATCGGCAACAACAATCATGGGGCGTTTGCGCCCGGTTTCAGCGAGCATCACGGCAGTTGCCGAGCCCGCGAGCCCGTAAACGCTTACTCGCCGCGAGTCGCTGAGCGCCGCGCGCAGGGCTTTCTGGCGCGCTTTGTCAACCGGAATGGTGATCATCGGCTGTTATTTTTGAGGCGAGAGCAGTTTTTTATATTCCGCGGGGTCGGCAAGAAGCTCCAGGGCGCGCTGCAGCGCATCGTTGAAGGGGAGTTCGGCCGCCATGGCCGCGCGGCGGAAGCCGTAGCGCGGAACTATGGCGTCGGTGAGCAAGTAGCTGAGCTCGGTGCGGTTGAGGTCGAGGTCTTCGGCCAGGTCGCGGCGCAGCAGCTGCTCAAGGCCGTCGATGTAGGTGCCGACTGTGTCGGTCAGGTAGCCTTCGCTCTTGAGGCTCTCGCGCATGGTTTTGATATAGGCTTCGTATGTTTTGTCATACTTGAATTCATCGGGGTTCAGAAAATCCTTGAACTGACTGAAAATGGTGTCGGTAACAACGAATTCCTCGGGGTTGCCTATCGACGGATTCTGCGATGCGAAGAGGGTTGCGAAATCAATGTCCCACCCCTCGGACTGAACGGTGTAGAGCAGGCGGTTTGACTTAATCGGCTCGACTTTCAGGTCGGGTGTGATGCCGCCGCCGTCGCGCACCTCGCGTCCGTGGATGGTGCGGTAAACGCTCGTCAGCGAGTCGGGGGTGCGGGCCACCGAGCCGTCGGGGTTGCGTCGCGAATAGTCAATGGCCTGAATCAGGCGGCCTGAGGGAATGTAGTATTTCGCAACGGTGAGCTTCACGGCGCCGTCGTATGGCAGCGGGCGCGACGACTGCACGAGGCCTTTGCCAAACGAACGCTGGCCGACTATCACGGCGCGGTCGAGGTCTTGCAGCGAGCCGGCAACGATTTCCGCCGAGCTTGCCGAGCCGCCGTTGATGAGCACCACCAGCGGCAGTTCGCGAGCAACCGGCTTGCGGGTGGTTTTATAGATTTTTTCGTTTTTGGGGTCGCGGCCGCGGGTGCGCACAACTTCGGTGCCCTTGTCGACGAACAGGCCTACGATGTCAACGGCGCTTTCGAGCAGGCCGCCCGGGTTGCTCTGCAGGTCGAGAGCAAGCGATGTTATGCCGCTTTTGAGCAGCTGATGCAGGGCGTCGGCCACTGCTTCGGGGGCTTTGTCGGTAAAGCTGGTGAGCATAATGTAGCCAACCTTTCCGTCGGGGCCTGTGGTGCCGAAATATGGCACTTCGGGGGTGTGGATTTTGGCGCGCTCAATGGTCAGGGTCTTTATCGAGTCGGGATCGTAGGGGCGCATAACCTTTACCTGCAAGGTTGTGCCCGCGGTGCCTCGCAGCAGTTCGCTGACTTTGGCCACGGTGAAGTCTTTGGTTATCTCCGTAGAGTCGATTTGGAGAATAACGTCGCCGGCGCGCGCCCCGGCTTTCCACGACGGGGTGTTTTCGTATGGCTCCGAAAAGCGCACGCGGCCGTCGCGCCCCTTGTTGATTACCGAGCCCACGCCCCCATATTCGCCGGTTGAGAGCTGCGCCAGGTCTTCGGTGTCGTCGCTCGAATAATACTCCGTGTAGGGGTCGATTTCGTTGAGCATATAGCCGATGGCGTTGTCGATAGCCTTTTTTGCGTCGAGGGTGTCAACGTAGTTGAGCTGCACTTCGCGGAAAAGGGCTGAAAAAATGTCTATGCCGCGCGAAATGTCGGTTTTGGAGCTGCGGGTTTCTGCCGAAACGGTCAGGGTTGCCAGCGCTATGATGCTGAAGATTAGTTTTTTCATTTGATTTCTATAGGTTGAGAGGGTGCGGACTCGCCGTTGGCATGGTCGAGGGCCGTAACTACATACCATCCGCGGCGTTTGGGCCGGAAGGTTGGCTTATATGTAACGGCCACCGGGGCCGCAGGGTTTTCAATGTCGATGGCTCCGGGCGAGTCGAAGCGATAAACCGCCCATTTCGATGCCGCGCGGCTCCCCTGCCAGAGCAGCTGGCCGGAGCGCAGGCGGAGTTTGCGCGGAGCAGATGCGGGAGCGACCTTTTTCCAGGGATAGGCGGGTACCAGCGCCGGATAGCGGTAGTGGCGCGATTTCAGCTGCTTGGCAACTCCGGGCAGCGATGCCGCATACCACCAGCAGTTGCCGTCGACCTTGGCGGCCATGCTCATTTTGGGGTCGAGCTCGTTGAACTTTACAATGTTTTCGGCATCCTGGCCTATGTAGATATGGCGGCCGCGCGAGTTTTTTGCCCACCAGGGCGCGAGCTCGCGATAGGGTGCCACGCGATGGTCCATTTGCCAGTAGAGTTGCGGAATCTGATAGTCAATCCACCCTTTTTCGGCCCAGAGGGGCACGTCGGCATAGAGGTCATCGTAGTTCGACAGGCCGTTGGTGCGGCTGCCGCGCGGATCGGTGCGCTGGTTGCGCCAGATGCCGAAGGGGCTGATGCCGAAGCGCACCCCGGGGCGCACGGTGTCGAGGGTGTGGTGAACCTGCTCAATCAGCAGGTCAACGTTGCGGCGGCGCCAGTCGTCGCGCTTGAGCTTGGTTTTGGCGGCGGCGTAGGCTTCGGCGTCGGGAAACGCCTGCCCTTTGACCGGATAGGGGTAGAAGTAGTCGTCGAAGTGGATGCCGTCAACGTTGTAGCGGCGCGTAATGTCGGCCACGATGCGGCAGATGAGGTCGCGGTTTTTCTGCTGCGATGGGTCGAAGTAATAGCCCTTGTCGTAGCGCACAAAGCGTTGCGGCTCGCGGTTCATCAGGTCGTTGGCGGGCAGGGTGGGCTTCTCTTCAACCGTTGCCGCACGATAGGGGTTGAGCCAGGCGTGGAGTTCCATGCCGCGGGCGTGAGCCTCGTTGACCATAAACTCCAGAGGGTCCCAATAGGGGTTGGGAGCCTTGCCGACTTCGCCGGTCAGGAAGCGGCTCCAGGGCTCGATGTCGCTCTTATAGAGGGCGTCGGCGCGGGGGCGCACCTGAAAGAACACGGCGTTGATGCCGGCATCGTGGAGGCTGTCGAGCAGGCTGATGAGATAGGCCTTGTTTTGGTCGGTTGTGCGTTTGTCATAGCCCTGATAGATGGTTTGAATCCACGCGCCGCGAAACTCGCGCTTGCCGGCGGCGAAGAGCGTCGCGGCAACGCAAAGTGCGATTGCAACCGATATTGACCTGAAAAATTTCACTAAAAGATTGATTTATACTGATTCAGCAGGTTCTTGAAGCGGGGGTCGTCGCGCAGCGGAATAAAGTTGACGCGGCCATCGGTGCGATATTCCCAGTCGTAGAGATTCGCATAGCCGGCTTTCAGCGAGGTTTCCATGCACTCGAAAGCGCGGTCGGGGCGTCCGGCCCAGCCGTAGAAGCATGCGCCGAAATAGTGGTTCTTGCCGTCGTAGTCGGGTTGGGCAAGTATCGCCTCCATCCATTCAACGGCTTTTGCGGTTTCGTTCAGGTAGAGTTGGGCAAAGCCGAGATAGGAATCCACGCGGTCGGCATTGTCGAGTTCCAGCTCAGCCACCTGCTTATAGAAGCCTTCGGCGGCTTTGGGCTGCTTGGTGAAATCGTTGGCAATCCATGCGCGCAGCATGTAGGGGAGCGGTTCGTAGGGCTGGGTCATTATGAGCTCGCCGAGCTGGGCCGAAGCCTTGTCGTAGTCTTTCTTGTCGATGAGAATCAGCGCGCGGGCGGTCTGGGCGTCTATGTCGTTTTCGTTGTAGTCGAGGGCGCGGTTGATGGTCGACAGCGCCTTGTCGGTCTGACCTAAGGCGCGCAGAATCATTGCGCGGATAGTTGAGTAGTGGCAAAGGTCGTCGACTTGCGGGTCGGCGGTGGCTATGGCCGTTTCGGAGTTGTCGAGCGCGGTTTGGAACTGGCCCAGGGCGTAGTAGCATTCAGCCAGCGAGCAGTAGAGGCCCGAATAGTCGTAGAGCTGATTGTCGATGATGTATTTGAAATCGTCGATGGCCGCAAGGTAGTGGAAATGGGCCGCGGCGATAGATGCGCGCAGGTAGTAGAACAGCGGGTTGCGCGGGGCGCGGCGTATGGCGTCGGTCAGTCCGGTAATTACTGCCGAGTAGTTGCTGTCGGCCAGGCGCACCAGCGCCGGCAGCGCGTCGGGGTCGTTGCTGTCGGTGGCCATTGCCAGCAGGAGGTCATCAACGGCGCCGTTGTAGTCGCCAATGAGTTTCTTAACATCAGCGCGGTCAATGAAAACGCTGCTGCTGTTCGATGCCAGACTGACGGCCTGCTCCATATAGTCGATGGCCATGCCTATGTTGTTTTGCTTGGCCGAAACGCGCGCCAGGCCGTAGAGGGCCGAGAGGCTGCGCGGGTTTATGCGCTGCAGCTTGGTGAAGTCGGCCTTGGCTTCGTCGTATTTTCCGAGCAGATAGTAGGTTTCGCCGCGCAAGTCAAGCAGCGGGGTCGAGGTCGGTTCATATTCCAGGGCCTTGGTCAGTTCGGGCAACGCCATTGCATAGCGTTTCAGATAAAAATAGCACTCGCCGCGCAGCGCATAGATTGCAAAGAGGCTTTCGGTGTCGGTTTCGGGGCAATACTTAACGGCGCGGTCAAGGTCGTCGAGGGCCTTGAGGTAGTCGCCGGCGTTGTAATAGGTGTTGGCGCGGCGAAAAAGCGTTTCATAGTCTTTATAGCTTTCGCGGAGCGACTGCTCGTAGACCTTCATTATGCCTTTGTTGTAGTCGGGGGTTTGCGCCGAGGCAACGTTTGCGGCGGTTGCCGAAATCAGGGCGATGATAAGAACTTTCAGTTTCATAAGCTAATGGAATTGATTGCCCGGCGCAAAACGGTCAGGCGTTGCAACATATCGGGGAGCAGATCGAGGCGCAACATGTTGGCGCCGTCGCTCTTGGCGGTGTGCGGGGTGGGGTGGGTTTCCAGGAACAGGCCGTCGGCACCGGCGGCGATGCCGCAGCGGGCTATGGTTTCGATGAGTTCTGGGCGGCCGCCGGTAACTCCGGCGCTTTGGTTGGGCTGCTGAAGGGAGTGGGTGCAGTCAACAATCACCGGGGCAAATTCGCGCATGGTCGGTATGCCGCGGTAGTCAACCAGCAGGTCCTGATAGCCGAACGAGGTGCCGCGCTCGGTCAGCAATACCTGATTATTGCCTGCGTCGCGCACCTTTTCAACGGCAAATTTCATGGCTTCGGGCGAGAGGAACTGACCTTTTTTGATGTTTACCGCCTTGCCGGTTTCGGCAGCGGCTACGAGCAGGTCGGTCTGGCGGCATAGAAAGGCCGGAATCTGAAGAATGTCGACAAACTCGGCGGCCACGGCTGCCTCGGCGGCGGTGTGGATGTCGGTGACTACCGGAATGTTGAATTCGCGGCCTACGTTGCGCAGAATCGTCAGGGCCTCCAGGTCGCCGATGCCGGTAAAGGAGTCGAGGCGCGAGCGGTTGGCTTTGCGGTAGCTTCCTTTGAAAACGTAGGGTATGCCGAGCTCCTTACACAACGGGGCTATTTTCCCGGCAATGTCGAAGGCCATTTGCTCGCCCTCGATTACGCAGGGTCCGGCGAGCAGAAAAAAGTTATTGTCGGGCGATGATTTCAAATAGTTGAAAATGGCAGACATTAGTTCAATTGGTTGATAACGTGAACGGTTGATGCCGCAAAGAGCGCGGCGGTTTCGGTGCGCAGGCGGTTGTCGCCCAGCGATATGGGGCGGAATCCGCGGGCCAGGGCCAACTCGATTTCGGCGGGCGAGAAGTCGCCTTCGGGGCCTATGAGAATCGTGGTGTCGTCGCCGGCAACCACTTCGCGTGCAAGCAGATGGCGCTCGGCCTGACGGTCGCAGTAGCAAATGAACTTCCGTGCCGACGTGCATTCTTCGATTACGCGCCTCACAGGGGTCATCGGACGAATGTCGGGCAAAACCGCCTTGAGCGACTGCTTCATGGCCGATATGGCGATTTTTTCGATGCGTTCGGTTTTGAGTTCGCGGCGCTCCGAACGGTCGCACAGCAGCGGAATAAACTCGTTGATGCCCACCTCGGTGAGCTTCTCTACGAGCCATTCCATGCGGTCAAGGTGTTTTGTCGGCGCAACGGCGATTGTGAGGCGATAGCTCCAGGGCAGGGGTCGCTCCTGCGAGCTCTCGACGCGCAGCAGCGAGTGCTTGTGGTGGGCGCTCATCAGAGTGCACTGATATGAGCGGCCTTTGCCGTCGATAACCTCAACGGCTTCGCCCGGCTGCATGCGCAGAACTTTGGCGCAATGCTGCGATTCCCCTTCGGGGAGCACCGGATCGGTTGCTATGTCGGGCGCGTAGAACTGAATCATTCTTCAATCATGCCTGCGGGGTCGGTTTCGGCTTCCGAAACCGCGGCGTTTCCTTTTGAATTATCTCTGAATATCAAAGCGAACAGCAGGGCAACCACCGCAGCGTAGGCCGCGAAGATATACCAGCATGTGCGCCAGCCTTCGAGCTTGATTTCGGGGGTTGCGGCGTCGACCACGAAGGCGTTGACCGTGAACATGGCGGCGATAGTGCCGACAGTGGCGCCCAGGCCGTTGGTCATGGTCATGAACAGGCCCTGCGCCGAGCTGCGGTTCTCGCTGGGAGTTACCTTGTCGACATAAAGGCCGCCGGAAACGTTGAAGAAGTCAAACGCTACGCCATAAACTATGCAGCTCAGAACGAACATCCACAACCCGCCCGTGAGTTCGGGGTTGCCGGCACCGAAAAGGCCGAAGCGCAGAACCCAGGCCACCATCGACATCAGCATAACGCCCTTGATGCCGAAGCGTTTCAGGCAGAAGGGAATCAGCAGTATGCAGAGCGTTTCGGATACCTGCGACAGCGAAATCAGCGCGTTGGCATTTTTGGCAGCCCATGCGTTGGCATACTCGGGAATGCCCTCGAACGAGGTGATATAGGGGTTGGCGTAGCCGTTGGTGATTTGCAGCGAAACGCCAAGGAACATGCTGAAAATAAAGAATATTGCCAGCTTTTTGTCCTTGAACAGCGTGAAGGAGCGCAGCCCGAGGATGTCGATAAGAGTGGCCGGCTTCGACGATTTGCTGGTGGGGCAGGCGGGCATCGTCAGGGCGTAGGCGGCCATCATCAGGCTCATGAATGCCGAAACAAACAGCTGGTAGTAGCTGGTCTGGAACTTTGCGCCGACCGGACCGGCAAAGTTAACGAAGAGCATCGAGCATATAAAGCCGATGGTGCCCCAGATGCGGATGGGCGGGAAGGCGGTTACGGTGTCTTCGCCGGCCGAAGTCAGCGCGTTGAAGGCCACTGAGTTGTTCAGGCCGATGGTCGGCATATAGAAGGCCATGGAAATGGTGTAGAGCGTAAAGAGCGGCGCAAACTCAATGGTTGATGCGCCCATGCAGTAGAAACCTGCGGCACCCATGAAAAGTCCGCCGATGAGCTGACAGAGGCTCAGCATTTTCTGGGCCGGAATCTTGCGGTCGGCAATATAGCCTATAATCGAGGGCATGAAAATCGAAACTATGCCCTGAACGGCGTAGAACCAGCCGATTTTTGCGCCCAATCCGGCCTTGAAAAGGAAGTTGCCCAGCGAGGTCAGATACGCGCCCCAGATGGCGAACTCCATGAAGCTGAGGAGCGCCAGGCGAAATTTCAGTGAGGAATTATTCATTTTGTGATTTCTTTTGGTTTATGATTTCGGTCAGGCGCGAGGCCTCTTCGTAGTTTTCGTTGGCAACGGCTTCGTCGCGGAGTTTTTCGAGTTCTTCAACCGTGGGTTCGGGAGCGGGTTCAGGCTCGGCCTCGGATGCTGCGGGCTCGTCTTGCATAACGAATCCGCATTCGTGCATAATCTCCGGGGTGGTGTAAATCGGGGCCCCGGTGCGCATGGCAATGGCAACGGCGTCGGAGGTGCGCGCATCAAACGTTACGCGGCGCTCGCCGTCGGTAAAGGTTATTTCGGAGTGGAAAATGCCGTCTTCAAACTTGTGGATAAACACCTCGACCATGGCGATGCCGAAGGCGTGGCTAAACGAGGCAAAGAGGTCGTGGATGCGCGGGCGCGGCAGGGTTATGTGCTCCATGCGGGCGGCTATGGAGCGGGCCTCAGCCTCGGCAATGATAACCGGAATACGTACCGGCCCGTTGACCTCGGCCAGAATCAGGGCGTAGGCTCCGGGCGAGATTTCGCCGGTGCTCATGCCGAGAACTTTTAGTCGTATGCGGTTGGTGTTCATGACTCAGAGGGTTATGACCGCCGAGCCGTAGCAGATGCGGCGGTCGCGGTCGTAGATAACGGCGAATTGCCCCGGGGCGATGCCCTGAACCTTTTGGTCGCTGAGAATGCGGAAGCGGCCTTCGGGCTCGCGCACCAGGGTGCCGGAGATGAATTCGGGGGTGTGGCGGTTCTTAAATGTAATTTCTGTCAACTCGGGGTCGCGGGTAATCCAGTGCATTTCGTCGAGGATTATTTCGCGGCCATATTGTTTTTCGGTGTCGTAGCCGCGGCTGACATAAATGGCGTTGTCGTTGACGTTTTTGCGCACTACGTACCAAGGGCCGCCGCTCAGTCCGAGCCCTTTGCGCTGCCCTATGGTGTGGAACCAGTAGCCGCGATGTTCGCCGAGCTTTTTGCCGGTTTCGAGCTCGATAATAGGCCCGGGGCGTTCGCCAAGGTGGCGGCGGATAAAGTCGTTATAGTTGATGTTGCCGAGAAAGCAGATGCCCTGGCTGTCGCGGCGGAAAGCGTTGGGCAGGTTGGCCTCGATGGCCATGCGGCGCACTTCGCTCTTGGGCATGTCGCCGATGGGAAACATGGCGTGGTCGAGCTGGGCGTAGGTTATGCGGGCCAGAAAGTCTGTCTGGTCTTTGACGGGGTCGGGAGCCGTGGCCAGGTAGGTGAGGCCGTCAACGCCGGTTATGGTGCGGGCATAGTGGCCGGTAGCGGTTTTGTCGAACTCGTGGCCCCAGCGCTGGTCGAAGTAGCCGAACTTGATAACGCGGTTACACATAATGTCGGGGTTGGGTGTGAGGCCCTGCTTGACGGTTTCGAGGGCGTAGCCCATAACGGAGTCCCAATATTCCTGGTGGAGCGAAACAACGTGGAAGGGGAGCCCATAGCGCTGGGCTATGAACTCACACATTTCAATGTCTTCTTCGGCCGAGCAGTCGCCTTCGCCGTTGTCGAGCCCGATGCGGATATAAAACAGGGTTACGTCGTGGCCCTGTTCTACCAAGCGGTGAACGGCCACGGCGCTATCCACACCGCCCGATATCAAAGCTGCTATCTTCATTTCTTTATCGGTAGCCCCTTGGGGAATCGAACCCCAATCTAAGGTTTAGGAAACCTCTATTCTATCCGTTGAACTAAGGAGCCGAACTGACCGCAAAGTTAACCACTTTCCCCGAATTTTCCAAATTCTAAAAAACTGTTATAAAACTTTAGCAATTATTCAGAATTCTTTTGTAATTTTGCACAATGAATGTGACGAACCGGAAAGTCAGGGGAAGGTTTGCGCCGTCGCCCACGGGCCGGATGCACCTGGGCAACGTCTATGCCGCCGCCCAATCGTGGCTGTCGGCCCGGCGCCAAGGGGGCGAATGGATAGTGCGCATCGAAGACATCGACACCCAGCGCTCGCGCCCCGAGTTTGCCCGCCGGATACTTGCCGACCTTGAATGGCTCGGCCTCGGCTGGGACGGCCCCGTTGAATATCAGAGCCAACGCTTTGCGCTCTACGAAGACGCTCTCCACCGCCTCGCCGAGCAGGGCGTGATTTATGGCTGCACCTGTTCGCGCGCCGACATAATGTCGTCGTCGGCTCCGCATCAGTCTGACGGCCGCATAATCTACGGAGGCAACTGCCGGCCCGAAGGGATGCCCCGTCGGGTGGAAATGCCTGCCGGGCGCCACTCGGTGCGCCTGTGGGTCCCCGACCGCGACATCGCATTCACCGACCGCAACTTCGGGCCGCAGCGCGTCAACCTTGCCCGCGATTGCGGCGACTTTGTTGTGCGCCGGGCCGACGGCGGCTGGGCATATCAATTAGCCGTCACCGTTGACGATGCCCTGCAGGGAGTAACCGAAGTGGTTCGCGGCGAAGACCTGCTGCTGTCGGCCGCACAGCAGATATATCTTTTTGAACTGCTGGGCTTTGCGCCACCTGAGTATGCCCACATTCCGCTGCTGCGCAACGATGCCGGCCAGCGCCTGGCCAAGCGCGACAAATCCGCCAATCTCGACTGCCTGGGCCTGACCCACACACCCGAGCAGGTGCTCGCTATGGTGCTCACCGAAGCCGAGCTCGACGAGTGGCGGCGCCTTCGCAACTGACAGGTCAGACTGTCAAATTTTGTAGCTTAAATGGGAACAAAATGAGTAAAAAGGTTGCCGTTACGAAAAATTTTTGTAACTTTGCTCCGTATTATGCTTAAACATCGTTCACATTTGATGCTTACCAGGCTATTATTCACCCTCCTGGCGTGCGCTGCATCGCCGGCCGCTCTTACCCTCGCCGCCGAGCCGGTGTGGAGGGCGCAGAAACAGACGGTCTACGAGCCGTCGGAAAGCGGTAAAAGCCTTGTTTTCAGCTTCGATAACTACATTATATATAATGCCGAAGGGTTGCCTGTGGAAACCACCACAATCGATGCCGACGGCGTTAAACAACGCACCCAAACCACCTATGCCAACGGTCGGCAGATCCGTGTCTTCACCGAGCAACTCGTTGGCGATGAGTGGAAGGCCGTGAGACTGCTTGAGCGCACCTACGATGAACGCACCGGCGTTATCACCTCAAACGTTGAAACCAACTACTACGAAGGCAAAGCCTATCCGGGCAACTGCTACCGGCGCACCATCCGCCGCACCCCCGCCGGCGATGTGGCCGAAGTTACCGTTTCGGTGCTCTTTCAGGGACGCTACGACCCCACGCAGAAAATCACCATCAAACCCAACTCCATAGAGTTCAGCGAACTGATGTATGCCGCCGGTTCGTGGGCCACGACGGTGAAATATACCGACATCGTCTGGGACCGCACCGACGGTCAGATAGTTACTATCGACGACCTCTATACCGGCAATAACCGCATCGCCACGGCCCACTTTGAGAACCCCAACGGCAATTTGCCCTACTACGACTACGACATCAACGTTACCTACGGCGAAGGCGCCGACTTCGACTGCGTTATGACCGGCCTCTATCAGGGTCTGGAAGATGCCATTGTCTGCATCGGCTACCGCGAGAGCGTAGACCCCGACGGCACCGAATCGTATGCAATGACAACCACCTACGACATTGTAAACTCCGTGGAACCCGCCGAATGCTACCGCGAAGAGATGCGTGTCGACAAATGGGGCCTCGAAACCCTCTATCAGACCTCGGCCTGGCTCGAAGGCGAGGAACCCGAAATTGAAGTGGAGCGCGTAACCGACATTACCTACGACGCCACTATCGGCTATCCGCTGCAGGCTATAGCCACCGAGGATGGCACCCCGCTGACCCGAGTGGACTTCGCCGACTATATCGACTGCTCGCAGGCCGGCTCTATTCGCGAGCACAGTGCCGGGCAGAAACCGGTTAAGTACTTCAACCTCCTGGGCCAGCCGGTCGGCGAGTCGTCGAGGGGTTTCAAAATCAGCAAATATGGCGTTAAGGCGCATTATTAAAGATATTATTTTTATAAACCAATCAACAATAGTATGAAGAAGTTTAAACTTTCGAGTTTGGGATTCGGAGCCGCAGTTCTTCTGATACTTTCCGCTTGTAGCGAAGAAAGCATGTTTGAAGGCAACGGAACCGGTACCATCATGCCCGCGGTGTCCTACGACGCTACCGTCGTCGGGTTGCCGAGCGCAGGCTCTCGAGCAGAGTTCGACGAACTGAGCGTTCACGACCTCACTCTGACTATCTCCAAGGCCGACGGCTCTATGGAGCGCACTTATGCTTACGACGATTTCGACCCCAGTCAGGCGTTCACCGTAGGCAAGTACACCATGACCGCATCATACGGCAACCCCGAAGAAGAAGGCTTCAGCAAAACCGCTGTTTTCGGCTCAACCGATTTTTCTGTTGCCGAAGGTCAGGCAACCAAAGTTGACCTGATTGCCAAGCCGTCGAAAGCCATGGTTACCCTCGAATTCGACGCATCTCTGACCAACTACCTCACCGACATCAAGGCTACGGTCCGCACCGCATATAACTCCACCGAGTTTGCCCTCGACGAAACGCGCCACGTCTACACCCGTCCCGGCCACGTTGCCGTTGACCTGTCGTTTACCAAGCCCAATGGCGTCAGCGGCACCACCGAAGCCTACTCTTTCGAGGCTCAGGCCCAACACCGCTATAAAGTAACCCTGCGCCTTGCAACCGGCGCCGGCAGCATTGACGGCATCACCGTTACCTACGACGACGGCCTGACCGAAGAAGACGTTGACGTTGACATCTCCGACCAAATTCTGGCGCTCGTTGCTCCCGAAATCACTCTCGAAGGCGTAACAGACGGCCAGGTGCTCGACGTTGTCGAAGGTTCGGCTCTTACGGTTAAGCCCACCATGAAGGTTACCGCCAAGGGCGCAATCAAGAGCGCGCTGCTGGTCACCTCGGGCGCCATTACCGAAAAGGGCTGGCCCGAACAGATCGACCTGGCTTCCGCCTCGCTCAGCCAGCTGTCGGCCCTCGAAGCTATGGGCCTGCGCGGCGCAACCACCTTCCGCAACGGTTCCAAGTATGCTCTGCTCGACTTCTCGGAGGTTACCAAAAACATCGACGCCACCGCCGAAACCGCATCGCCCAACATGTTCTCGCTGACCGTTACCGACAACAACGGCAAGGTTGCCGAGCCCACCGGCTTCGGATTGAAGGTTAACAAACTCAATCTGACCCTTGAGGCTATCGACGGCGTTGTTTACGACTACAGCCCCACCGTAGACGTTACGATGGAATATAACGGCTCCTCGCCCCTGCAGGATGTTGTCGAGTTCCAGTACATGGCCAATACCGGCATCTTCAAGCCAACAACCATTGCAAGCGTTAACGCCGCTACCCGCTCGTCGCAGGTCTATACCGTTTCGGTTAACATTCCTCAGGACGCCGCTTCGCCCCTGATGCTCAAGGCCACCGGCGGCAGCATGACCACCGAGGAAATCACCATTCCCGTGCTCGAACCCCCGGTGCTGACAATCAAGGCCAACGACGTTTTCGCAACTTCGCTCTTCGCATCGGTTGAATATGTGTCTGCTCTGGCCGGCCAGCCCGTGGAACTTCAATATTCCACCAATGGCACCGACTTCAGCAAGGCAACCACCGCCAAAGATGGCAACGACTACCGCATGTCGGGCCTCAAGGCTGCAACCGCCTATAAGATTCGCGCCAAAGTGGGCAACATGCCCTCAAACATAGTTGAGGTTACCACCGAGCAGGCTGCCCAGCTCGCCAACGGCGACATGGAATCATGGTCGACCAAAGCAATCAGCTGCGGCGCCTACGGCATGGACAGCTACATCCCCGCAACCCCCTGGGCCACTCTCAACGACCTGACCACCTCAGCCGCAAACTCTCTCGACGGCCGCTCGATTCACGTAGCTACGGTTGAAACCTCCGACTCTCACAGCGGCAAGGCTGCGGCCATCCGCACCGTGGGCTGGAAGGCTACCGGCGGCACTCCTTATAATAAACAGCCCGAAGTGCAAACCGCCGGCGAACTCTACCTGGGCAGCTATTCGGGCGGCGCCAACTATGGCACCGACTTCACTTCGCGTCCCTCGGCCCTGAAGTTCTGGTATAAGTTCACCGAGTTCAACAGCGGCGACAAGGCACTGGCCGAGATTGAAGTGCTCGACGCAGCCGGCAACGTTATTGCAGGCGGCAGCGCAACCTACGGCAACGCCGGCTCCTACAGCGAAACCACCATTCCGCTGACCTATGCCCGCAACTCGGCCAAGGCTGCTCAGCTGCGCGTGAAGTTCCGCTCGTCGGACAAGGCTACACTCAGTTCGTCGGATGTCAGCAAACTGTCGACCGGCTTGTTTGTCGACCACAAGCAGCATGCAACCGGCGCAACTTTCTATGTTGACGATATTACCCTCGTTTACTAATCCCTCCAATAAACAACCGATTATTCACACATAATGAAAACAAAATATCAATTAGCCCTGATGGTTGCGGCCACGCTCCTTGCCGGTTGCGCCAAAGAGGAAATGTTTATGGGAACAGACTCCTCATCCATAGGGCAGGTGGCAAAACCCGGAGTTGAGGTAAACAACGCCGAAAAAGTCGTTAAAAACGCCCGCTCGCGTGCCGACTACGATATATCTGGCTATATCGTCGACTTCATGGCCGAAGGTTCCGAAGTGCCCTACGCTTCATACGTATATTCCGACATGAAAGGCACCGTTGACCTCCCCGCAGGCAACTACACAGTTGCCGTTCGCTCACACAACGTTGCCAAAGCCGAGTGGGACGCTCCCTACTTCGTAGGTACCTCGGCTCCCTTCACCGTTACCGCCGGCGAGCTCACCGAGGTTGACCCCATCAAGTGCGTATTCTCCTCGATGAAGGTTACCGTTAAGTTCGGCGACAATCTCCGCAAGGTTATCGGCAACGACGTTAAGGTAACCATTGTTGCCAACGACGAAGGCCGCCTGGAATACACCCCTGCAGAATCGCGCGCCGGCTACTTTGCCGTTATCGACGGTTCGAGCACTTTGGTTGCAACATTCGAAGGCACCGTCAACGGCCAGCCCATTTCGGAGCGCAAAACCGTTGGCGACGTTGCCAAAGGTCAGCACCGCATCATAACCTTTGAAACCAGCGGCTCGCTGCCCAAACCCGAAGAGCCCAACGGCAACGTTGACCCCTCGGGAATCGGCATCGACATCTCCTACGTTGACGAAAACCTCGACGGCTCGGTCGACACCGGCAAAGAAGACGTTATGGGCGACGATGATAACCCCGGCAAGCTGCCCGACATTTCCGGCGGCGAAGATCCCGGCCCCGGGCCCGACGACCCCGTGGTTAATCCTCCGGTAAGCGACAAGGCAATCACTTTCGGCGGCACTCTGCAGAACAACCAGACCTACACCACTACCCAGCTGAGTGAGTACACCGTGGTTGTCAATGCCGAAAAGGGCATAGCCGACATGTCGGTTCAGATTATCTCTACCGACGGCCTGACCCCCGAGGAACTGACCAACGTAGGCCTCTCCGACAAGTTCTCGCTCGTTAACGATGAGCAGTTCTTTGAAGGCCTCAGCGGCCTGGGCTTCCCCGTTGGCGACGAAGTGAAAAACAAAACCTCGCTGACGCTCAACATTACCGAGTTCATGCCTCTGCTGCAGGTGCTCGGCCCCAACACCGCTAAGTTCATCATGACCGTTACCGACAACGAAGGTAACGTTCTCCCCCTCGAATTCACCATTGTTAATCCTTAACCATCCGCAATAGCCCTATGAAAATGAAATTCTTTCCCTTCTTGGGTATAGCTGCCGCAGTTGCCGGCGCTATGACGAGTTGCTCCGAAGAGCAGACTCTTGCGGTTGGCGAGGGTACACTCCACGTTGCCGCTAACGTTAACTCCAACATAGTTGCTGTCAGCCGCGCCGAAAACGAGGCCGAACTGGCCGCCTCGACCCAAATCTGGATTTATTCGTCGGAAGGCGTTGTGCGCAAGTTCAGCTCCATTAGCGAAGTTCCGGCCGACGGCGTTAAACTGCTCAGCGGCGACTACACCGTAAAGGCCTGGGCAGGCAAGCTCAGCTACGCCTCTTTTGCCGACCGCTGGTTTGAAGGCGAGGAAACCGTAACCGTGCCCGCAAACGGCAGCATTTCGTGCACCGTTGACTGCAAGATTGCCAACGTTGTGGTTTCGGTTAAGTATCCCGAAAATGTTGACGAACTCATTTCCGACTACTCCCTCACCGTTAGCCACAAAGGCGGCGAACTGACCTTCGACGGCCAAGACGACCGCAAGGGTTACTACATGATGCCCGAAGGCGAAACCTCGCTCGACTACGTAATGACCTTTACCAACGAAGGCGAGCAGAAAACCGTTCGCGGCACCATTGCCAACGTTGAGCAGGCCCATGAATATATCCTCAACATTATTGCCAATCCCTCCGCCGGCGACGAAACCGAAGGCGCTGCATGGATTACCATTGAGGTTGACGACACGATGATCGACGTTAGCGAAACCATTACCATCACTCCCCCGCCGTCGATTATGGGCTACACCTTCGACCTGTCGGCCCCCATTGCCGGCGAGGCCGGAACCATTGGCCGCCACTCGGTTTATGTGTGCTCCGCATCGCCGCTGAAGTCGGTAGTGCTCAGCGGTCTTGTAAACTGCGGTGACTTTACCGAAATCGACCTTGTGCGCGCTTCCGAAACCGTTCTGCAGCAGCTTGCCGGCTATGGCATTCATGCCGAAGCCGAAATGGTTGACGACGGCGAACTCTTTAAGATTGTGTTCGATGCCGCCTACATGAACGCCATTCCCAACAGCGACGACCCGTATATCTTCGGCATCGAGGCCGTAGACAACAGCGGCAAATCCGCATCGGCTAACATTACCTTGCGCATTTCGCAGGCTCCCGTCGTTGCCGCCCCGGTTACCGAAGCCGACGTTACCTATACCAGCGCCCGCCTCAGCGGCACTGTGGCTCAAGATGGCGTTGAATCCGTCGGATTCCAATATACCCCCGCCGATGCCGAAAACTGGACCTACGTCAGCGGCTCAACCACCCGCGCCGCCCTGGCCAAAGGTCAGTCGTTCTATGCCACTCTCACCGGCCTGGAACTCGGCGCTGACTATAAGTTCCGTGCAGTTTCCGGCACTGCTGCTAACCCCACCGAATTCCTCGGCGAAATAATGACCTTCTCGACCCGCGGTGACCTCCCGCAGATTGCCAACAACAGCTTCGAAGGCTGGCACACCGACGGCAAGGTAGAAATGCCCATGCCGCAGGGCGCATCCGGCGCTTGGGATTCGGGCAACCACGGCTCGTCGACCATGAGCGTTACCCTCACCCAGAAGAGCACCGACATGAAGCACTCCGGCAACTACTCGGTTCGCCTGCGTTCGCAGTTCGTGGGCATCGGCTCTATCGGTAAGTTCGCTGCCGGCAACCTCTTCTTCGGCAAGTATCTGAAGACCGTGGGCACCAACGGCGTTATCGGCTTCGGCCACGAATTCGCATTCCCGGCCGACGAGGTTCGCCCCGTGGCTCTCCGCGCATGGGTTAACTATCGCCCCGCCGCTGCCGATAAGAAAGGCGCCGGCACTCACATCGCCCAGGGCGCAACCGACATTGGCCACATCTTCGTTACCCTCTTCGATGCTCCCGACAATGGCGCACCCGACGCAGACTACAATGGCAAATACGGCTTTGTGGTCTACACCGAAAACCAGAAGCGCCTGTTCAACACCGACGACTCCCGCATAGTTGCCTATGGCGAAAAAGTGCTCGACAGCGCCTACGGTCCCGACGGCCAGCTCCAGGAACTGGTTATTCCGCTCGACTATCGCGCCGGCAAGGGCAAACCGACCTACATGAGCGTAGTGTTCACCGCCTCGAAGTTCGGTGACTATTTCGAAGGTGGCGAAGGCTCCCTGATGTACGTCGACGACGTAGAACTCATCTACGCCCCCTACTAAGAATAAAAGATGAAAGAAGAGCGGGGTGGGCCTTTTCGGTCCACCCCGCTCTTGACTTTATTAAAAAAATGAGTATATTTGCGCTATGGAAACAGCGATATCATCCCCTCTTCATGAATCTCAATTTTATGTTGAAGTAAAGAATCTGCTTCTGCACGCTCGTACAAAGGCATACTCGGCCATCAATAAAATTATGTCCCAAACTTACTGGGAGGTTGGAAAACTTATTGTTGAGCAGGAGCAACGCGGAGCTCATAGGGCTGAATATGGCTCTTTTCTTATTAAGAAATTGTCATAGTCGCTTGCTTCGGATTTTGGTGACGGCATGTCGGTTGCGAATCTTAAAAATTGTCGGCGTTTTTATCTCGTTTATCCCGATAAGGAAAAAAGTTACACACTGTGTAGCCTTTTGAGCTGGTCGCATATCCGCTTGATTGTCAGGCTTGATAATGAAGAAGAACGCCGTTACTACATTGAAGAGTCTTCAAAAAATAATTGGAGTGTGCGTGTGTTGGAGCGAAATCTCAAAACCGACGCATATCATAGGTTGTTGGCGCAGACTTCATTGGTTGAACATAAACAGCCTTTGGTTCAATATGACTTTGTCAAAGACCCTTATGTAATGGAGTTCCTTGGCATTAAGGGACAAGATAAATTTCTCGAAAGTGATTTGGAGTCAGCGATTATATCGAATATCGAGCAGTTTTTGCTCGAGTTGGGCCGTGGCTTCTCTTTTGTTGGCCGGCAAATGCGTATTAGCACTGAAACTATGCATTTTTATGTCGATCTGGTATTCTATAATTACTTGCTGAAATGTTTTGTGCTGATTGATCTTAAGACTGATAAACTTACGCACCAGGATATCGGGCAGATGGAAATGTATGTCAGAATGTTTGATGATTTAAAGCGCCAACCCGACGATAACCCTACAATTGGAATTATTTTGTGTAAGGATAAAGATGAAACGTTGGTGAAATATAGTATATTAAGCGAAGCTCGCCAAATTTTTGCTTCGAAGTATAAATTGATACTACCATCTGAAGAAAAACTCATAGAGGCACTTGACCAAAAAATTGAGTAAAATTTGATTTTCCTGCATAGTGTCGAGTTGTGTCAATTTTCGGATTTGCGTATATTGGAAAAATGTTGT
The DNA here is from genome assembly GCA_964554665.1 of uncultured Bacteroides sp. Taxonomy (GTDB): domain Bacteria; phylum Bacteroidota; class Bacteroidia; order Bacteroidales; family Muribaculaceae; genus UBA3263. The sequence goes on along the minus strand of CAZKPP010000004.1, from coordinate 8,141 downwards.
AAATTTGCCTTCTGAAACAATTCATTCACAAGTAACATGAAAGACCTTAACGCTATCATCGAAAAATTCGATATTAAAGGAACCGTTGAGGCCGTTAAGCCCCTCGGCAACGGCCTGATTAACGACACGTTCGTTGTTCGCACCTCTGAAGCTGACGCTCCCGACTACGTGCTCCAGCGCATCAACCACCACATATTCCAGGATGTTGATGGCCTGCAGGGCAACATCGAAGCCGTGACCCGCCATATCCGCCGTAAACTCACCGAAAAAGGCGAAACCGACATCGACCGCAAGGTGCTCACCTTCGTGCCCAACAAAGAAAATGGCAAAACATATTACTTCGATGGCGAAAGCTACTGGCGTATAATGGTTTTCATTCCCCGCGCAATCACTTTCGAAGCAGTAACCCCCGAAAGCTCGCTCGACGCAGGCCGCGCCTTCGGCCGCTTCCAGGCTATGCTCGTCGACATTCCCGAAAAGCTCGTTGAAACCATTCCCGACTTCCACAACATGGAACTTCGCCTGCGCCAGCTGCGCGAGGCTGTAGCCGCCGACCCCAAAGGCCGCGTGGCCGAAGTCAAGTGGCTTATCGACGAACTCGAAGCCCGCGCCGATGAAATGTGTAAGGCCGAACGCCTCGGCCGCGAAGGCAAGCTGCCCAAGCGCATCTGCCATTGCGACACCAAGGTGAACAACATGATGTTCGACGAAGATGGCAAGACTGTTCTTTGCGTCATTGACCTCGACACGGTTATGCCCTCGTTCATCTTCTCCGACTTCGGCGACTTTATGCGCACCGGCGCCAACAAGGGCCTCGAAGATGACCCGAACCTCGACAACGTTGAGTTCAACATGGACATTTTCCGTGCCTTCACCGAGGGCTACCTGTCGACCGCCAAGGAGTTCCTGCTCCCCATCGAAATCGAAAACCTCCCCTACGCCGCTGCTCTCTTCCCCTACATGCAGACCGTGCGCTTCCTCGCTGACTACATCAACGGCGATACCTACTATAAAATCCAGTATCCTGAGCATAACCTGGTGCGCTCCAAAGCCCAGTTCAAGCTGCTGCAGAGCGTAGAGGCCCACACCCCCGAAATGAAAGAATTCATCGAAAAAATCAAATAAATGGAAATTTCAGGTAAAATCATTGCAGTGCTCCCCGAAGAGGGCGGCACCGCCAAAGTCAGCGGTAAGCCCTGGCGCAAGCAGAACTACGTTCTGGAAACTCAGGAAACATATCCTAAAAAGGTGTGCTTCAACCTTTTCGGCGACCGCATTGACCAATATAAAGATCTGCTGACCATGGGCGCTGATGTAACCGTTAGCTTCGACATTGAAAGCCGCGAATTTAACGGTCGCTGGTACACCGACATCCGTGGCTACAAGGTTGACCGCGCCGGCGCTGCCGCTCCCGCAGCCGCCGCAGCCGCACCCTACGCCGCTCCGGCTGCCATTCCCGGCGACTTCCCCCCGGCTCCCGCTGACCTGTCGCCCGCACCCGGCGCCAACGACGACCTGCCCTTCTGATAATCGGAAAATAACTGGTGACGGAGGTTTCTCTGCTTTTGCGGGAACCCTCCGCCCATACGTAATATAAAAACAGGAAACTGATGGAATTTTTGAGAGTCGCAGCTGCGGTGCCCCGCGTGGAAGTTGCTGATTGCAACGCCAACGCCGACCATATCATTGACCTTGCGCGCCGCATGGCCGCCGATGGGGTCAGGCTCGCCGTATTTCCCGAACTCTGCGTAACTTCCTATACCTGCGGCGACCTTTTTCTGCAGCCGGTTTTGATTGACGGAGCCTTTAACGCGCTCCACCGCATTGCCGAGGCCACCCGCGAGCTCCCGATAGTGATTGTTGTCGGGGTGCCGATGATGATTGCCGGCGCGCTGCGCAATTGCGGCGCAGTTGTCAGCAACGGCGTTATCCATGGCCTGCAAACCAAGGAATACCTGCCCAACTACGGCGAGTTTTACGAAAAACGCTGGTTTCGCCACGATGCGCGCCCGCAGCAGACGCTTTATGTTGTCGATGGCGTGCGCTTCGGCGTTGAAATCTGCGAGGACCTCTGGGCCCCGATTCCGGTGTCGACCCACCAGGCCCTGGCCGGTGCCGAAGTGATTCTCAACCTTTCGGCGAGCAACGACCTCGTTGGCAAACGCCGCCGCCTCCATCAGATTATCGAGCACCAGAGCGATGCCCTGCGTTGCGCCTACGTCTACTCATCGTGCGGTTTCGGCGAATCGACCACCGACCTTGTGTTTGACGGCAAGGCAATAATCGCCGAACTCGGGCAGACGCTGGTCGACTCCCCCCGCTGGCAGCGCGACGCCTTTTATGAGTCGGCCGACATTGACGTGAGCCTGATTCGCTCCGAGCGCATAGTCAACAGCTCGTTTACCGACTGCCGCGTGCGCGAAGATGGCCCCGGCGCGTGGAACTATATCGACGTGACCCCCGCCGCCGAGGCGATTCAGACCACCGACCTGCGCCGCCCGCTCGACCCGATGCCCTTTGTTGCCGCCGATCCCGAACAGCTGCGTGCCCAGGGCACCGAAATATCCGAAATTCAGTGTCTGGCGCTTGCCAAACGCCTTGAGGTTACCCGCTCACGGGCTGTTGTTGTTGGCATCAGCGGCGGCCTCGATTCAACGCTGGCCCTGCTGGTGGCCTGCCGCACTTTCGATATGCTCGGCCTCAGCCGCAAGGGCATCCATGCCATCACCATGCCCGGCTTCGGCACTTCAGGCCGAACCAAGTCTAACGCCATGAAGCTGATGGAGGCCTTGGGCGTTACCATCCGCGAAATTCCGATTGCCGGCGCCGTTGAGCGCCATTTCCACGACATCGGCCACGACCCGGCCGACCACTCCGTGGTTTACGAAAATGCCCAGGCCCGCATGCGCACGCTGATTCTCATGGATGTTGCCAATCAGGTCAACGGCCTGGTGCTCGGCACCGGCGACCTTTCGGAGCTCGTCCTCGGCTGGGCAACCTATAATGGCGACCAAATGAGCATGTATGGCCTCAATGCCGGAGTGCCCAAAACCGCCGTGCGTTCGGCTGTTGCCTGGTATTCTACGCTCTGGCCCGACGTTGCCGACACCCTCGCCGACATTATCGACACCCCGGTTTCCCCCGAGTTGCTGCCGGCCGATTCCGAGGGCAAAATCGCCCAGAAGACCGAAGACCTCGTCGGCCCCTACGAGCTCCACGACTTCTTCCTCTATCAGCTGCTGGCCATGCGCCGCGACCCCGCGACCATCCGCACCCTGGCGCTGCGCGCGTTTGACGGCAAATTCCCCGCCGAGGTTATTGACCGCTGGCTCAAAACGTTCCTGCGTCGCTTCTTCACCCAGCAGTTTAAACGCACCTGCATGCCCGACGGCCCCAAAGTCTTCCCTGTCAGTCTCAGCCCCCGCGGCGACTGGCGAGTACCAACCGATGCCTCTTCAGCTCTTTGGCTAAATTCTGTAAAATGACTGTAAAACAAATATTCGCAACGCTCTTTATGCTTGCCGGCGGTTGCGCGCTGGCCGTTGAACCCTCCGACACTCTGGTGCTCGGCGAGGTTAGTGTTACCGCTATCAAACAGGCTCAGCAGCTCCAAACCGAGCCTGTGGCCTCAACAACCGTTGGAGCTCAAACCATTGAGCGACTTAACATTACCGATATCAAGCAGGTTTCGGAGCTGACGCCCAACTTCTTCATTCCCGCCTACGGTTCGCGCATGACTTCTAGCATCTACGTCCGCGGCCTCGGGGCGCGCATCGACCAGCCGGTAATGGGCCTGAACGTCGACAACATTCCGGTGCTCAACAAAAATGACTATGATTTCGACTTCTTCAACATTGAGCGCGTCGAAATTCTGCGCGGCCCGCAGAGCACCCTCTACGGCCGCAACACCATGGGCGGCCTCATCAACGTCTACACTCTCTCGCCCATGCGCTATCAGGGCCTGCGCCTGCTCATGGAAACGGCCAGCTACGCCACTTGGCGCGCGGCCATGGGCATTTATCAGAAATTCAACCCCAAGTTTGCCCTCGGTGTGGATATCAATGCCTATTCAACCCGCGGCCAGACCGAAAACCTTTGGGTGGCTACCAAATGGCCCATGCAGAAACATAAGGCCGACCAGGCAGAGCAATATGGCGGCAAGGTGAAACTCGCATGGTTGCCCAAACCGAACGTTACGGTCGATAACGTGCTCAGCTACAACTATAACCGCCAGGGCGGCTACCCCTACGAACTTATGGGCTCGGGTGTGGTTAACTATAACGACACATGCTACTACGACCGCTTCAGCGCAAGCGAAGGCCTGACCGTTCAGTGGCGCACCAAAGACTTTACGTTCAGCTCAATTACCGGCCTGCGCTATTTTGGCGACGAGCTTGAGCTCGACAACGACTTCACCCCCGACAGCTACTTTACCCTCAATCAGAAAATCCGCGAATTTTCCGCTACCCAGGACTTTATTTTCCGTGGCACCAAGGGCAACTACAGCTGGATGGCCGGCGCGTTCGGCTTCGTGAAGCACACAAAAATGTCTGCCCCGGTCAAATTCCAGAAAGATGGCATCGACAATCTGATTCTCAAAAATATCCCCGTGCCGCTGGTGTGGGACACCGAAAGTTTCTATCTCCACGACGATTTTGTGCTCCCCAACTATGGCGCCGCCCTTTACCACCAGAGCGACTACACCCTCGGCGACTGGACCTTTACCGCCGGGTTGCGCCTCGACTACGAGCACGCAGCCATGACCTACGACATCGACACTTCGACCGGCGCACAGTTCCAGATGGGTCAGCGCAAGCTCCACCTCGACGGCAATGTGCATGAACATGACCTCCTGCGCCAGCACTGGCTCCAGCTGCTGCCCAAGTTTACCGTCAGCTATCGCATCCCGGCAATGGAGAACTCCAACGTTTACCTCAACATTTCCAAAGGCTATAAGGCCGGCGGATATAACACCCAGATGTTCTCGACCATTCTTCAGGACAAGCTGACTGCCGCACTGATGAATTCCGCCAAGGAGCAGATGCCCCCGCAGGTTGCCGGCATGATGCCTTCGTTGGACTCGAAATTCACAGTTGAGGAAATTGCCGCATATAAGCCCGAAGTTTCGTGGAACTACGAAATCGGCGGCCACTTCAGCTGCATGCAGGGCCGCATCCTGACCGACCTGGCGGCGTTCTATATCGACATCCGCGATCAGCAGCTTACCGTGTTCCCCGACGGCAGTATTACAGGCCGCATGATGACCAACGCCGGCCGCACGCGCTCGGCGGGCGCCGAGCTGGCCATCACCGCCTATCCCACCGACCGCTGGACCGCCCGCGCAAGCTATGGCTACACCAACGCCAAGTTCCTGCGCTACGACGACCACGACAGCAAGGGCAACGCCATCAGCTATAAGGGCAACACAGTGCCCTACGCACCGTCCCACACCGCCTTTGCCTCAGTGCAATACTCCCAGCCGCTGAAAATGTGGTGGTTCAACCGAATCGACATCGAAGTCAACGGTCGCGGCGTAGGCCCGATGTATTGGAATGAAGAAAACACCGAACGCCAGAACTTCTATGCGTTGCTCGGAGCCTCGGTGCGCTTCCAGCTGCAGAAGGTTTCGCTCGACGTATGGGGCGAAAATATACTAAATCAGCGTTACGATACGTTTTATTTCCGTTCAATCAATAATGACTTTATTCAGCGCGGTTCGCGCCGCACTTTCGGCCTGACCCTGCGCTATATCATGTAACCGCAAAATGAAAAAACTCCTCCTTATCCTTCTTCCGCTCCTGGCGCTCGGCTCATGCAAGCCGATTGACCCCATACGCGAACTTGAGGAATATCGCAACGTTGTTGTGTACTCCTACGACACGCAAAACGGCACCGGTTGTGCCAGCGATTTCGCCTCGATTACCGTTAAAAACGACATGACTTCGGGCTACTTTATTCTCGAACTCAACGATTTCAAGCTTGCCGACGCGCTGCCCGTGCGCTCAACCACGGTCAACGGCCTGGTGCAGATGCTCGACGAAGAGTTCAGCGAAAGCGGCGAAGTCACCGGCTATAACTACACGTTCTTCTCAACCCAGGGCATGGCTTCCTACTCGGGCGACATGTCGGTGTTTGACCTGCGCTTCGGTTGGCTGTCGACAATCTACTGGGGCTCGTTCCTCTCCGACGGCGGCCGCTACCGCGTGTGGATGCTCCCGCGCGAAACCGGCATGTATGCCAACCGCAACACCATCGTTAACATGCGCGGCGACGAAATTAAAGAAAACGCCATTCATCCGCGCTATGAGCTCGAATTCAACGTTGCGGCCGGCACCGTGGCCCTCCGCGGCGAAGGCATAATGCTCACCTACTCCGAAACCGAGCATCAGTTCTTCGACATCCGTCAGCTCAACATCACCGGTATTCCGGTTGACTACACTCCCTCGGGATTCGTGGCCCGGGTGGCCAAAAAGAGCCCCATAATCAACGGCAAGAGCGGCGAATATGAGCTGACTAACTTTGAGCTGCGCTTCGACACCGATTTCGACGGTCAGCGCGTGGCTGAATACACCCTGCGCCGCCTCTCCGACGATGAAACCGTAAAAGTAACCTCCTATTTCGACTATTTCCGTAAATCATAAACTATAACCAAAATATGGATTTTATTGACGAACTTACCTGGCGTGGCATGATTCACACCGTCATGCCGGGAACCGACGAAGAACTCAAAAAAGGCATGGCTACGGCCTACCTCGGAATCGACCCCACTGCCGATTCGCTCCACATAGGTCACCTCGTAGGCGTTATGATGCTCAAGCATTTCCAGCGCTCCGGCCATAAGCCGCTGGCACTCATTGGCGGCGCCACCGGCATGATTGGCGACCCTTCGATGAAGAGCCAGGAGCGTGTGCTCATCGACGAAGAAACCCTGCGCCATAACCAGGAGGCTATCAAAAAGCAGCTGGCCAAGTTCCTCGACTTCGACTCTACGGCTCCCAACGCCGCCGAGCTGGTCAATAACTACGACTGGATGAAAGACTACGGTTTCCTGAACTTCATCCGCGATATTGGCAAGCACATCACCGTTAACTACATGATGGCCAAGGACTCGGTTAAGAAGCGCCTCGGCTCCGATGCAAGCCACGGCATGTCGTTCACCGAGTTCTCCTATCAGCTGCTGCAGGGCTACGACTACCTGTGGCTCTACCGCAATAAAAACTGTCGCCTGCAGTTGGGCGGTTCCGACCAGTGGGGCAACATCACCACCGGCACCGAACTCATTCGCCGCACCGAAGGAGGCGAGGCTTTTGCCTTGACCTGCCCGCTGATTACCAAGGCCGACGGCGGCAAGTTCGGCAAGACCGAGAGCGGCAACGTTTGGCTCGACCCCAAGCGCACGTCGCCCTATAAGTTCTATCAGTTCTGGCTCAACGTTTCCGACGCCGACGCCGAAAAGTATATCAAGATTTTCACCACCCTCGACCGCGAAGAAATCGAAGCCCTCGTTGCCCAGCAGGCCGAAAACCCAGGGCTGCGTCCGCTGCAGAAGCGCCTGGCCCGCGAAATCACCTCGATGGTACACTCCGAGGCCGAAGCCGATGCCGCAATCGAGGCCTCGCAGATTCTCTTCACCCCCAAGGCCGTAGAGGCCCTGCACAACCTCGACGAGGCCACTCTGCTCGACATTATGGAAGGTGTGCCGCAATATCCGGTATCGCGCGCCGCTATCGAAGAGGGTCAGCCGCTGGTTGAGCTGATAACCACTGCCGAGTGTCCGGTGTTCCCCTCCAAGGGCGAATTCCGCAAGATGGTTCAGGGCGGCGGTTTGAGCATCAACAAGGAAAAAGTTACCGATCCGCAGGCCAAGGCCTCGACCGATATGCTGCTTCAAGACAAATATATCCTCGTTCAGCGCGGCAAAAAGAACTTCTTCCTCCTCCGCGCCTGCTAATTAGAATAGCAATCGGAATAAAAAGTTTTGAAAAAATTTGCGGGAGTCGGAAAAAGTTGGTAACTTTGCACCGCAAACGGCGATTTAGTGTAGTGGCCTAGCACGCCGCCCTCTCACGGCGGAAACCCGGGTTCGAGTCCCGGATTCGCTACCGACTCCGGAGGTTGCACCCCAAACGGGCGCAACCTCC
>CAZKPP010000003.1:0-79771 GCA_964554665.1 uncultured Bacteroides sp. | reverse complement strand
CTCGGTTTTGCGCTGCAAAGTTAGCGAGAGTTTTTGAATTGTGCAAGTTTTTCGCAACTTTTTTGCAAAAAAACTTTACATTGAATATATCACAATTACATATGATTGTAGATTTGAGGACTTCAACAATTCAGTTTTTTAGTAAATCTTAATGTAAACGACATATGGTTTAAGATCTTTAATTAAATCGGGCAAATCTTTATTTGCCACAACCTTACCCTTAGGTACTGGTATCGTAATTGGTGCAGAATCAATTAAGTTTAACACATACGGCGTTTTTATAGCATACCCAACATTCTCAGCCAAACTTTTATCTAAACCAGCACTTGTTATGCCAACAAGATTTCCGCTTTTATCAAATAATGGACCGCCCGAATTACCGGGTTGTATCGGAGCAGAGATTTGGTATGTCACAACATCGCCTTCATAACCGGTTTTAGAACTAATGATTCCATCCGTAATTTTCACCTCTTCACCTAAGACTGTGCTTAATGGAAACCCCATAGTAAATACTGAGGTGCCTACATCTATCGTATTCGGGAGAATCTTAAATGGGACAATTCCTTCTCTTTTAAATTTATCATCCTGTATACACACAATCGCAAGATCATTAGTTTTATCAGTGCACAACACACGCGCATTAAACGTTTCCGCCACACCATTTATATTAACGACCGCCTCTATTCTTTTTGCATCTTTGATAACATGGTAATTAGTAACAATATAATTATCATAAATAAACACACCACTTCCTGTAGCTTTACATTGATTCTGAGGTTTCGTTGGTTGACGAACCTCGCATGTAGAATAGGGGAATACCTTAACAAACTTATACAGTGGGGTTGTATTATCATTATAATAGTCTTCGAGCGTATTATTAGCTCCCCGTTTAACTACCATATTGAATGAAGACAAGAAATGAGCCCCTTTCGTACATATATATTCATTATCGTTAACTTCTTTGAGTATAATCTTAATTCTTCCTTTAGGAAATTCTTTATAATTAGAATCTAAGACTATACCTTTAAATATATCTTTATCTTTAAGAATGGCAATTTTAATGCTATATTTATCATAATATAACATATATATTCCTTCTAGCGGAGATGTAGAGCCAAGACGTAAACCTTCCTTAATTTCATACTCTCCTTTGAATATAAATGGAGGTAATCTTTGATTTAGTAGGTTCGGAATATACTTGTAACCTTGACTTTTTAAACTATTAATAATTTGCTTTGTAGCATCCTTAAGCTTGGATTTTGTTGAATACCCTTTCCCATATCTCAAGGATGACCATACAACATCCATCCGATTATCTATTACCAGTTCAACCGCAGTTGAAGCTGGACCGGACCAGTAATTATAATCTACTAATAAAGTCAGTGCTTTTGCCTTATCATCCATTTTAGCATATTGGGTGTTTGAAACGATGTTAAATCCCATCTCATTAAAGGCATCATATAACGAGCGCTCAATATCATATGGATTCTGATTAACTTCAAACCTAATATATTTGTAACCATTAAATATTTGGGCAAATGGATATGCTGTTCCAACGCATAAAATAAAAGTGAATAGAATTATTCGTTTCATAACAATTTTACCAATATTTATTTAATTCTAATACTTGATTGGTACGCTTTTATATCGAATTTACTTTTTAACATATCAATTATAGCACGAGACGTGTCTTTTTTGATAAATGGCGAAAGAATCACATAATCTACCATTACATTACTATCATATTTAAGATTTATATATTTCGTATTTGGTGAATTATCAACCTTGGGAACAAAGAAGAATCTAAACTCTGATTCGCCGCTAAAATGTTCACTCTTTGTAAACACCATGTCTATCGGTGAATCATCTCTTTGAAAGTTTCGATATCTTACTTCAGCAGCGAAAACATCATATTTACTAAATTCAATGGTCTTAAATGAAGCAATGAAATGATGAATTGTAGACACAATACAAACTCCAACTGAAGTAGCATAATTTTTCCACATCAAATAATCTTCTATCCCTCTATTATTCCAACAAGATACAAAGCCTTTTGACATGTTATAATATTCTGTAACCTTGAGATCATAATTTTTAATAGATTCTAACATTTTTGCATCCATTTGGGCTCCGGCCAACGTTGGCATAAAACTTAAAGATAATGGCAGATGTGCTTCATTGGCATCCTCAAATTCGCATTTTCTACTAATGTAATATTCTTGCCTAGATAGCTGGGTAATAAAATTATCCAAAGATAAATACTGTCGAATTTGGTAATCCGACAAAGTATCTTCTAAATAAAAAAGATTATCACTCATCAAAATTTAGCCATTTTTACCATTGGCCCTTTCAATAGTAAGGATATAAAAAAATGCGTAAGGACCTTACTTGTAGCTCGTTCCACTTTCCGAGGCTCTGGTATCGCCCTTCACTGCTGAACGAACTAACTTGCAGAAGCCTCACGCAGATTATGCGTAATCCACAAACCGCCTACGCTTTCGCGCCGGCAATTGGAGGAATAAACACATCCACATTGGCATCTACCGTTAGCTACATCCCTGACAGTGAATGAAATTTACCAGATTTCGGAAAGTCAAGAATTAGCGTCGAGTAAACGCATTATACTATGTCTTTGCATCCCGCCCGCATAACCCTTGACCGGGCTTCTGCTAAACGGTCTGCGCTGCAAAGTTAAAGATTTTTTATTAAAGTACAAAAACATTTTATATATAATTGATCACTGAAGCAGCCCCTTTTTGCACTTACGCAAAAAGGGGCTGTTTAAATGATTATAACGAGAGATTATAATATGCCTTGGGCCATCATGGCGCGGGCTACTTTCATGAAGCCGGCAACGTTGGCGCCTTTAACGTAGTTTATATAGCCGTCTGGCTCTTTGCCGAATTCTTCGCAGGCAGTATGAATCTGCTTCATAATATCCTTGAGCTTTTCGTCAACCTCAGCGGCACTCCAGCTGAGTTTCTGCGAGTTCTGGGCCATTTCGAGACCGGATACGGCCACACCGCCGGCGTTAGCAGCTTTGCCCGGAGCGTAAAGAATCTTCGCGTTGATAAATTCTTTGATGGCTTCGGGGGTCGAGGGCATGTTGGCTCCTTCGCTGACGGCAATAATACCTTGGGCCAGCAGGGCGCGGGCATCGTCGCCATCGAGTTCATTTTGAGTTGCGGAGGGCATGGCAATGTCGCACTTAACGATGCCCCACGGACGCTGGCCGGGATAATATTGAACCGAGTCGGGATACTCTTCTGCCACTTCGCGAATGCGGCCTCGCATAACGTTCTTGAGTTCGAAAATAAAGTGGAGCTGCTCGTCAGTCAGACCGTCGGGAGCATAGATGGAGCCGTCGGAATCGCTCATGCTCACAACCTTGGCGCCGAGTTGCATGAGTTTTTCGGCAGTGTAGGTTGCAACGTTGCCCGAGCCGGAAATCGCTACGCGCTTGCCTTTGATGTCGATGCCGCGGGTCTGCAGCATATTGAGCAGGAAGTAGCAGTTGCCATAGCCGGTAGCCTCGGGACGAATCAGCGAGCCGCCAAACTCGCGGCCTTTGCCGGTAAAGGTGCCGGTAAATTCGCGAGCCATCTTCTTATAGTAGCCATACATATAGCCGACCTCGCGACCGCCTACGCCAATGTCGCCGGCAGGCACGTCGGTGTCGGGGCCAATCTGGCGCCAGAGTTCGGCAATAAAGGCCTGACAGAAGCGCATAACCTCCATGTCGCTCTTGCCGCGGGGCGAGAAATCGGAGCCGCCCTTGGCGCCACCCATAGCCAGGGTGGTCAGCGAGTTCTTAAAGGTCTGCTCAAAAGCCAGGAACTTCAATATCGACTGGTTAACGGAGCTATGGAAGCGGATGCCACCCTTGTAGGGGCCGATGGCGTTATTGTGTTGAATACGGTAGCCCATATTGTTTTGAACGCGGCCCTTGTCGTCGATCCACGAAACGCGGAAAGAGAATATCCGGTCGGGAATACACAGGCGCTCAATAAGGTTATAGCGCTCAAACTCGGGATGCGCATTGTAAACGTCCTCAATCGAGGTTAAGACTTCTTCTACGGCCTGAATATATTCGGGCTCGTTGGGAAAACGCCGACGCAGCTCGTCGACCACTTCAATAGCTTTCATTTTATTTAACGAATAATAGATTTAACGCAGCAAATATACGCAGATAAATTTAAGTTTCAATGATTTTTACGGAATTATTTACCTCGAAAATAACTTTTGCGCCTTCGAGGAAGGGGAGATTGCCGTCGACGTGGCCGAAGGGAGCGTTGAAGGCAACGGGGAAATCGTAGCCGGCCACCATCGACGCTATCATCTGATTCATCTCCTGCCAGTCGGCCGAAGGCCTGTATTCGGTGAATTGGCCCACGACGAGGCCTTTGAGCCGGTCGAACACCCCGGCTAACTTCAAGCGCCAGAGCATACGTTCGACCTTATAAATCGGTTCGGCAATATCTTCAATAACAAGGATTGTGTCGGTGAGGCAGAGAAGGTCGTAGGGCGTTCCAACGAGGCCGTCGAGCACTGCGAGGTTTCCGCCGCGCAGAATGCCTTCGGCCCTACCCTTTCGGTTAAGTTCCGTTGCCGGAAATTCTATGGCGGGCATGTGGCCGCCTTCGAGGATTTCAAACAGCCGTCGGTTGGCTTCATTGTCGGGGCAATTGCATTGGGCAAGCTCTTTGGCCATGGATGAGTGGATTGAGCGGATGCCGCGCGACTGCCAGAGGGCATGGAGAGCCGAAATGTCGCTGAATCCTGCAAGCCATACCGGCCGGTGAACATCTAAGTCAGCCAACAGATGCACAGCGCCATAGCCCCCGCGGCCGCAAATAATCGCCTTGACTTCCGGATTGTCTATAGCCGCCTGAAGGTCTGAAAGCCTTTGGGCAGCGGAGCCCGAATATGAGCCCTGCTTGCCAAGGGACGTAGGCAAAACCAGCGCCTTGAAGCCCCGGGAACGGAGGGCTTCAGCGGCGCCGGAAATGAGTGTGGAGTCTATTGACGATGCCGGGCAGAGCAGGGCTATGGTGTCGCCCTGTTGAAGCGAAGCAGGCGAAATCATGCGAGGCAACTGTCGAGACCTTTGGTAATTGCTTCTTTGTCGAGGTGCTGGCCGATGAACACGAGCTTAATCATGCGGTCGCCATATTCAGGGTCCCAGTCGCGGCGAAGCTGGGCATCGCGCGCCATCATAACCTCAAGTTCTTCGGCCGGGGCAGTTGCGAACCAGTAGCCGGCTGGTTTGAGATTCTTTTGCGGGCCTGCCTGCTCGAAAAGATAACACATATCTTTATTTACCGAGAAATAGCACAACCCTTTGCAGCGGATAACATTTGCCGGCCAATGCTTTCCCACGAAGTAGTCAAACTTGTTCAGGTCAAACGGTTTGCGGGTAAAGTAGAGGAAAGTTTCAATGCCGTAGTGGAGGTGGTCGTGGTGATGTTCACACTCGTGGCAGTGGCAGTGCTCGCCATGTTCGTGGTGGTGATGATGCTCATGGTCATGGTCGTGTTCATCGTGGTGGTGATGGTCATGCTCGTGTTCATGCTCTTCATGGTTGCCTTCGACTTCCTTAACCCAGGTCGCCGAGGTGGCAACCTGTTCGAAATCGAACATACCGGTATTGATAATTTCGTCCAAATCCACCTTACCGTAGTCGGTTTCAATGATTTTTGCTTCAGGCTGGAGAGCGCGGATAACGGCTTTGACGCGGCCCGCATCTTCCTTGCTTACTTCTGAAATCTTGTTCAGGACAACGATATTGCAGAATTCGATCTGCTGAATAACCAGAGCTTCGAGGTTTTCATCATCACGGTCAAAAGCCTTGAGGTTTTCGCCGCAACCGAACTCAGATGCCATGCGTAGCGCGTCGACCACGGTAACGATGCAGTCGAGGCGCGGAGTGCCGTTTTTGGAGTATTCGCCGTTGGGATCTGCCATAGTGCAGATGGTCTGGGCTATGGGTGCGGGCTCGCAGATGCCGCTGGCCTCAATAACAATGTAGTCGAACTGGTTGGTAGCTATAAGGTCGGCAAGCTGGGCCATGAGGTCAGTCTGCAGTGAGCAGCAGATGCAGCCGTTTTGCAGCGCGATGAGGTCGCCCGAGTTATCGTCCTTGCCAACAATTCCGCCCTTTTGAATCAGGTCGGCATCGATATTAACCTCGCCTATGTCGTTTACGATTACTGCGAAGCGGATGCCGCGACGGTTTGCAAGAATTTCATTCAGCAAAGTAGTTTTGCCGCTACCCAAATATCCGGTGAGAAGAAGAACCGGGGTCGAATTTTTTTGTGACATATATTAAAAATGTAGTTTTTGAAAGAAGAAGGTGCGCCTTGCAAGACACACCTTCAAATAATTACAAAGTATCAGACATGATTATTGGAGTTCCAGATCGCTGATACGCTGCATGTTGGTGTCGTCCTTGAGGTTGTAATAGATGTTTTTCAGAATTGTATAGGCCTGACGGTTGGCTTCGGGATTGATGGCGATGCAGGCTTCGAGCTGCTCGGCAGCGGCCTTGAAGAGCGGAATAATGGTTTCGTTCTGCAGTTTGTCGTAGTCGGCATTGCTCAGGTCCATGTTGTCGTCGCTGGTTTTGTAAGCCTTGTTGGCAAGCATACGGCCATAGTTGAAGCGGGCATCGGGATTCTGACCGTCGAGTTCAACGGCTTTCTGATAATAGGTGATGGCTTCCTCATTGGCGGCATTGGTCTGCTCGGGAGTAACGCCTTCGCCCTGACCCATGCTTTCAACCAGCACACCTTTTACATTATAGAGCACTGCGTTGTCGGGATTCTTTTCGAGGGCGGTGTCAACGGTTCTGCGGGCGCTTTCAAAGTCTTTGTTCTGAACGTAAACGTTGATCAGCGAGCCGATGTAGGTTTGCTTGTTGTATTTGCTGAAAGCTTCGTTTGCAATCTTTTCCATTGCTTCGAGGTCTTGCAGTTCCGATGCCATGGCAAGCGCATTGTCGTAGGCAACTTCACCCTGGCCGTGAGCGGCAGAGGCGAGGAACGATTTCAGGGCTTCGGGCTTCATGTCAGCTTGGAAAGCGAAGATACCCATGTTATAATAGGTCTGAGCCAAAGTGGTGTCGGGAATTGCTGCGGGAGCGTCCTTGCCGAGGCTCTTCATGTCGGGGAGCATAGTGAAGATTTCCCATGCGCGATATGCCTTGGCCAGGTTCTGGGCATCGTAGAGATAAACGCCGGCATCGTAGAAGTTATTCTGGTTCGAGGCAATAGCCTTGGCCATATCCTTTGAGTATTTGGTTTTAATCTTTACGTTGCCTTTTTTATCTTCAACTCTAACGGTGTCCATGCTGAAGGCCTTAACGTAGTAGTCGAAAGCGTCGACAATTGCGTTACTCATGGCAGTTTTGTCGGGGTTGCCACCAATCTGGAGCTGTTCCCAGCCGGTCTGCCAGGTCTGGAAGCCGTTTTTGCCGGCAAGATACCAGGTTTCAACATTTTCGGCAGTTTCGGGGTTGGCCATAGCTTCCTTGAGCATGGAAGCAACGTTTTCATGGTTGGGAACTTCTTTGCTCATTTCGCTCTTGGCTGCCTTGAGCACGCTCATCTGAGCGAAGGCATTGCCGGCCATAAACAGGCCGAAAGCCATAAGGAGGATTTTTTTCATAGGTATTGCAAATTTAGTTATTGATTATCTTGAACTGTATTGTCGGAATCAGAGTTTTGTTCAACGTCGTTTTCGGGAACTTCAACGTCTTCTTCGGGGTCGGTGTCGACGGTGCAGACGCTGGCTATGGTGTCGCCACGCTTTTCGAGGTTGATAACCCTCACGCCCTGGGTTGCGCGACCCATAACGCGAATGTCGGCCATACGCAGGCGAATAGTAATGCCGCTGCGGTTGATGATTACCAGGTCATTGCCGTCGTCAACGCTCTTAATCGCTACCAGCGAGCCGGTCTTGTCGGTGATGTTCATGGTTTTCACGCCCTTACCGCCGCGGTTGGTAACGCGATAGTCTTCGAGGTCGGAACGCTTGCCGTAGCCTTTCTCCGAAAGAACCATAACGGTCTTTTCAGTGTCGCGCTCCATGCAGATCATGCCGACAATCTCGTCGTTTTCGTCGTCGAGGGTCATGCCGCGAACACCGGTCGACATACGGCCCATTTCGCGAACCCGGCGTTCGTCGAAGCGGATTGCGCGGCCATTGCGGTTGGCGAGAATGATTTCGCTGTCGCCGTTGGTCATCTCAACCTGCAGCAGTTCGTCGTCGTCGCGAATAATAATGGCGTTTACGCCGATATTACGCGGACGTGAATATGCTTCGAGCGGGGTCTTCTTAACGATACCTTTCTTGGTGCAGAATATGAGGTTGTGGGTTTCAACAAATTCGCGGTCGGCGAGGTTGCGCACGGCAATGTAGGCCTTAACGCTGTCGCCGCCTTCAATGCTGAGCAGGTTCTGAATGGCGCGACCTTTCTGGGCACGGCCGAATTCGGGAATGTTGTAGACCTTAATCCAGTAGCAGCGGCCACGTTCGGTAAAGAAGAGCATATAGGAGCGGTTATTGGCCGTGTAGATATGCTCGATAAAGTCTTCGGAGCGGGTCGATGAACCTTTAACGCCGACGCCGCCACGGTTCTGGGCGCGGAACTCGCTGAGCTTGGTACGCTTGATGTAGCCGAGATGGCTGATGGTGATAACCATTTCGTCGTCGTCTACAAACGAATCGTCGCTGAACTCGCCGCCGGCATGGTTGATTTCGGTGCGGCGGTCGTCGCCATACTTATCGGCAACTTCCTGAAGCTCTTCCTTAATAAGGTCGCGGCAAACAATCGGGTCGTTGAGAATAAGGTTGAGGCGCTCGATTTCTTTGAGAATATCTTCGTAGTTCTGGCGCAGCTTGTCCTGTTCGAGGCCGGTCAGCTGGCGCAGACGCATCTCAACGATGGCCTGGGTCTGGGCTTCCGACAGGCCGAAGCGATCCGACAGAGCCTGGCGGGCGGCCTCGGTGTTGGCGCTTTCCTTGATAATCTTAATCACTTCGTCGATATTCTGCGAAGCGATAATCATGCCTTGGAGTATGTGGGCGCGTTCCTCAGCCTTTTTGAGTTCAAACTGAGTGCGGCGAATAACTACGTCGTGGCGATGGTCGATAAACGCCGACAGCAGCTCCTTGAGGTTGAGCGTGCGCGGGCGGCCGTGAACCAGAGCAACGTTGTTGACCGAGAAACTCGACTGAAGCATGCTCATCTTGAAGAGCTTGTTCATAACAACGTTGGGGTTGGCATCGGAGCGGAGGGTAATTACAATGTGCTGGCGAATATCTTCGTTCGACAGGTCCTGAATGTTGGCGATACCCTCGATTTTCTTTTCGGTAACGAGACCGGCAATCTGCTTAACCAGTTCGGCGCGGTTAACGCCGTAGGGAATTTCGGTGATTACGATATTAGTGTGGTTTGCCTCGGGAACCATATCGTATTTGGCGCGCACAACAATGCGGCCGCGGCCGGTGGTATATGCGTCCTTAACGCCGTTGATGCCATAAATCAGGCCGCCGGTGGGGAAGTCGGGGGCCGGAATATAGTTCATCAGTTCCTCGATGGTCAGGTCGGGATTCTCAAGCAGGGCTATGGTGCCGGCAATAGACTCGCGCAGGTTGTGGGTAGGCATGTTGGTTGCCATACCTACGGCAATGCCGGTGGCGCCGTTAACCAGCAGATTGGGGAAACGCGTGGGCAATACGGTAGGCTCGTTGCGGGAGTTATCGTAGTTGGGCTGCATGTCAACGGTGTCCTTTTCAATGTCGGCAAGCATTTCTTCGCCGAGTTTTGCAAGGCGCACCTCAGTGTAACGCATGGCAGCAGCGCCGTCGCCGTCGATAGAACCGAAGTTACCGTGACCGTCGACCAAAATATTGCGCATGTTCCAGTCCTGAGCCAGACGAACAACCGTGCCGTAGATCGACGAGTCGCCGTGGGGGTGATACTTACCCATAACGTCGCCGACGCAGTTTGCTGATTTCTTGTGTGGTTTATCTGACGTGTTGCCCATCTCGTTCATGCCGAAAAGCACGCGGCGATGAACGGGTTTGAGGCCGTCGCGAACGTCGGGGAGAGCACGACTGACAATTACCGACATCGAATAGTCGATGTAGGCGGATTTCATCTCGCTCTCGATATTGATCTTTTGGATACGTTCCTGATTAAGCATATTTTATTGTGATTCTGATGGAGTTTTGAAGTTACAAAGATAGCAATTTTTTATGATTCGTTCCAAATATTTTTATATATTTATATATAAATACACCAAATAGGCAATGTAGATGACGGCCATAACTATGCCTTCCCAGCGCTTAATGACTTTATTGCCAAACACAAAGCCGAAAAACAGGAACAATACGGCCGACAGCATCAACACGCCCAGGTCAACCAGCCCGATATTGCCGAACGGCATCGGGGTTATGGTGCCGGCACATCCGAGAACAAAGAATACGTTGAAGATGCACGAGCCGATAACGGTGCCCACCGAAAGCCCGGCCATGCCTTTCAAAGCCGCGGTAATCGACGCGGCAAGCTCGGGCAGCGAAGTGCCCACAGCAAGGATAGTCAGACCTATCAGGGCCTCGCTCCAGCCCAGCGTGCGGGCCAGACCGGTTGCTCCGTCGACGAACCACTCACCGCCCCACACCAGAACGCCGAGGCCGCCAAACAAATATAGCAGCGCGCGCCACAGGGGCAGCGTTTTAATTTCCTCAGTTTCGTCTGACGCCTCTTTCGGCTTATTCAGCGCCTGAGTCAGGAAAAGCGCAAAGAAAAGCACGAATAGCAGCCCGCAAACGCGGGTCAACACGCGCGGACCGGCACCAAGCTCGGGAGCCAGGCCGACAATCAGCATTGCCGCAGACGACACAAGCATCCAAATAGCATCGCCGGTCAAAACCGTTTTGGGCACAGTTATGGGGCGCAGAATGGCTACAATGCCGATAATCATAAGAATATTGAAGATGTTGGAGCCGACAATGTTGCCAATCGACATTGCCGGAGCGCCTTCGATAGCCGCCAAAAGGCTGACAATGAATTCCGGGGCACTGGTACCAATCGACACTATGGTCAAGCCGATAACAAAGTCGCTGACACCGAGACGTTTGGCGACCGCAGCAGAGCCGTCGGTCATAAAATTTGCGCCGCCGAGTATCAAAACGAACCCGACGAGTAGTAAAACTATGTCCATGAATTGATTAGAGAAATAACTCGCTGAACCTCAACGGGGGTCAACACCGGCGAAACAGGCAGCGAGAGTTCTTGGTTATGAATTTGTTCAGTCACCGGCAGCTTCAAATCGGCCCACCGGGCGTAGCATTTTTGCTTGTGAGGGGGTATGGGATAATGAATCAGCGTTTGAACGCCGTTATCGGCCAGATACTTCTGCAGGCGGTCGCGCTCGGCAGTAAAAATCGGAAATATATGAACCACGTTGCCCTCCCAGTCGGTAGTAACCGGAACTTTAACTTTAGGATTCTTTATGCCTGCAGCATAGAGTTTTGCAAGTTCCTTGCGATGAGCGTTTTCGCTGTCGAGATACGGCAATTTCGCGCGCAACACCGCGGCCTGCAGCTCGTCGAGTCTGGAGTTGAGCCCCTTGTAGTCAAACACATATTTCCGCGACGAGCCGTAGTTTGCCAGAGTCCTTACCATCTTTGCCAGCTCAGGGTCGTTGGTGGTAACTGCGCCTCCGTCGCCCAAGGCGCCGAGGTTCTTGCCCGGATAGAAACTATGACCGGCGGCATCGCCCAGCGAGCCTGTGCGGCGTCCTTGCCATTTGCAGCCGTGAGCTTGCGCGTTATCCTCAATCAGCAGCAGGCTATGCTCGGCACAGATGTCGGCAATCCTCTGATTGTAGGCGCACCGGCCGTAGAGGTGCACAATCATCACGGCGCGGGTTCTGTCGGTTACGGCTTCCTGAACTTTTGCAGGTTCAATCTGCAAGGTTTCTGGATCGGGCTCGACAAGAACAGGAGTAAGGTCATTATCGGTAACGGCCAATATTGAGGCGATATAAGTATTTGCGGGCACAATCACTTCGTCGCCCGGTTTAAGCCGTCCGAGTTCAATATATGCTCTCAATATCAGCCGCAGGGCATCGAGGCCATTGCCGCAGCCTATGGCATAATCAACGCCGATATAATCAGCATATTCCGACTCAAAAGAGGCGTTTTCAGCACCCTGCAGATACCACCCGGAATCAATAACCCGCTGCGCGGCTTGCTTCAGGGCGTCGGCATGGGCCGCATTCACCTTCTGAAGGTCAAGGAATTTAATCTGATCCATTTTTGCGGCGATATTCTATAAATTGCTCATATTCGCGCATATAGTCGTTTTCGTCGTAGGGGGCGGAGTTCAGCGACAGAACTACCGAGCCCGAAGCGAAATCGACCAGATGATGCCAAATGCCGGGAGGGAGGAAGAGGCCCTCGTACGGTTTATTGAGAAACACGCGCTTCTGATGCGTGCCATCGTCGAGAATAACCGTGAAACTGCCCGAGGCGGCCACTATGGTCTGATACAGTTCATAATGCGCATGTTCGCCTCGGCTCTCTCCGCCGGGAACATCATAAATATAATAAACGCGCTTGACCTGAAACGGCAGGTTTTCGGCAACGGTCAGATTACCGTTGCGGTCGCTGCTCAGCCGCGGAAAATGAATAATATGGCAATCGTCAATCGTGTTCATTGGCAAAATCTTTGGAATCAACAGTTTCCGAGCAGAGAATCAGCGCAATAGAGTTGGTGGAAAAATTAACTAATCTGTGACTTACGCCGGCGGGCACATAGAGGCCTACGTTGGCAACGTTCATGGCAACGACGCGGCCATCGGCAAACTCTATCTCAAACGAGCCCGAGAGCGGCACAATAAACTCGTCGTTGTCGGGAAAACAATAGCCTTCGCGACTCTGGCCGCCGGGAACATCGTAAATCCACGTTACTCCGCCTATTTCAAATGGGATATGACGGCTTTCCTCGATAAACGTCAGGTTGCCGCGTTCATCAAGAATCTTAGGGAGTTCGATCAGTCTCGTTTTATCCATAAAAATTCACTACAAAGTTACGCACTTTCTTTACAAAATCCAAAAAATTGTTTAACTTTGCGCTGAAAACCAAATAATAATTCAATTATGTATCAGCGTCAAGTATCTTTTTCGCAAGCCGTATCCATGGCTTTCAACCAGTATTGCAAGTTTTCGGGCCGCGCAAGCCGTTCGGAATACTGGTGGTTTGAACTGTTCAGTCTCATTGTATCCTTCGCAATTGAAGTTGTTTTTGGACTATTCGCCTCAGGCAATCAATACTTGTATTACGGTGTATCCGGTGCGGTTAGCCTCATTTTCTTTCTGCCGAGTCTGGGACTGACAGTTCGCCGTTTGCACGACATAGGCAAAGGTGGCGGTTGGATTTTCATCAACTGCATTCCCCTTATTGGACAGATTATCTTCCTGATCTGGATGATCAAGGACTCCGAGCCTTGCGACAACCGCTTCGGCCCGATTCCCAACCTCGCTGCATGAACGTAAGAATAGAGCCTGAATGGCAAAAGCAACTGGCTTCCGTTTGGGAGTCGGGGGCTTTTGCCAAAACAGCTGACTTTGTTCGCCGCGAATATGCCGCAACCAAGGTTTTTCCGCCTGCGGCACAAATTTTCGCGGCCTTCGATTTATGTCCGTTTTCGGCCGTTAAGGTTGTTATCCTCGGCCAGGACCCCTATCATGGCGACGGTCAGGCCAACGGCTTGGCCTTTTCGGTCAACGACGGCATTGCAGTGCCTCCGTCGCTAATCAATATCTATAAGGAAATTAACGCCGACCTGGGCGTGGCAATTCCGCAGTCGGGCGACCTGACACGCTGGGCCCGCCAGGGAGTGCTGCTACTCAATAACTCGCTGACGGTGCGCGCCCATCAGCCAGCCTCGCACGCGTCAATCGGCTGGGAAGCGGTTACCGATGCCGCGATTTCGGCCCTTTCGGCCAACCGTAGCGGCATAGTCTTTATTCTTTGGGGCAGCCATGCGCGCCGCAAAGCCGCGCTGATCGACCGCCGGAAGCATCTGGTGCTTGAAGCCCCCCACCCTTCGCCGCTGAGCGCGCATCGCGGATTTTTCGGTTGCAAACATTTTTCTAAAGCCAATGAATTCCTTGTTGCGCAAGGGAAAACACCGATATTATGGTAACACTCGAAGATAGAATTTCAAAAGCCGTAGAGCTGAGAGCCGCGGGATATAACTGCGCGCAATGCGTGGCTATGGTTTTCGACCCTGCGTTGGAGGCCATGACTGCCGGCCTCGGCACAGGCATAGGCGCCACCGGCAATATCTGCGGCGCGGCGAACGCCATGGCTATTGTTTGCAGCGCCAAAACCTACGGCGGTCCCGGCGATAAAAAGAACCTTTACGGTCGCGTCAGCGGGCTGATAAACGCTTTTACGGCAAAAAACAATGGGCAGATAAACTGCAGTCAGCTCCGACAACCGGGACGCAAACCTTGCATCGAGCTGATTAAGGACGCCATAACCATTCTTCATGAAGAGGATATTTAGTCTTTGGCTTTTGGGAGCCTTGATGTTTCCGGCCGGCGCGCGCAACACGTCGACCACCACATTGCACCCCGATTTTAAATCGCTGCAGGTGCTCGATCCCCAAAACCGCCTTGGCCAACCGATAATCCGAGATAACAAGCAGATACGAATCAGCTTCGACGAGCTGGCCGAAGACAATCGCTATCTGCGCTACCGACTGGTGCATTGCAATAGTGACTGGCAACCGTCGTCGCTTTCAGAGATGGACTACGTCTACGGCTTCAACGAGGCGGAAGTTACCGACTACAGGCTGTCGGAAAACACATTGGCCCACTACGTGCACTACGACATTACCTTGCCAAACGCCGATATGCAGCCGCTGGTGTCGGGCAACTATCTCATTGAGGTTTACGACGAAAACGACCCGTCGACCACCCTTGTGCAGGCACGCTTCATGGTCGACGAAGCCATTGCGGGCATCGACATGGGCGTTACTTCGCGGACCGACTACGACTATAACGGTCATCACCAGCAGCTGTCGGTCAAAGCAAATCTGCAAGGCGCTAAAGTTGAAAATCCCTACAACAACCTCAAGCTCGTAGTTATTCAAAACGGCAGAGCCAACAGCCGCCGGGAGCTCATTCATCCGCTGAGCGTTCAGGCCGAATCGGCTCTCTATGAGCATCAGAAAGAATTGATATTCCCGGCAGGCAACGAATTCCGCAGGTTCGACATTGCCAATACCAACTATCCGGGCATGGGAGTAGAGTCAATCCGCTTTACCGACCCCCTCTACAGCGCTCTGCTTAAAACCGATGAACCCCGGGCATCGCAGCGCTACCTGTATGACCAAGACCAGGCCGGCCGCTTTTTCCCCGCCGAGATTTATTCCGACGATGCCGACATCAACGCCGATTATATTGAAACTTTCTTTACGCTGAACATGCCGCAACTCGATGTTCCGGTATATCTCGACGGCGATTTAACAATAGGCATCGACCCGACGATGATCTACGATGAATCTTTGGGGGCATACATCAAAACCCTGCTGCTGAAGCAAGGAATGTATAACTACCGCTACGTAACGCCGTCGGCCGAAAATCCGATTGAAGGCGACCATTACGAAACCGGCAATGAATACATGGCGCTGCTATATTATTCACCCGCCGGCAGCCGCTACGACCGGTTGATTGGTTCAGCCGTTATTTATTCAGGAAAATGATAGAAGAACAAATTATGTTTCAGATACAAGACACTTTGGTCAGCCTCGACCTGGCTGAAGAATTTTTTTGCTGCGACCTCGACGCCTGCAAGGGCGAATGTTGCATCGAAGGCGATGCCGGAGCTCCGGTAACCGACAAGGAGTGCCGCGAAATTCGCCGTGCCCTACCCTGCATAGAAAAAGATATGGCCCCGCGCGCGCTTGAGCTCGTCAAGGAGCAGGGCGTAAGCTATATCGACGAGGAAGGCGACCTGGTAACCACCATTCTCGATGGCCGCAACTGCGCCTTTACCTGCTATGCGCCCAACGGCATTTGCCTGTGTGCGCTCGAAGGGGCCTATCGTCGCGGCGAAACCCAATGGCGCAAACCGATCAGCTGCGCATTATATCCGGTAAGAATAACCGAATACGACAAGTTCACGGCTGTTAATTACCATAAATGGAACATCTGCGCCCCGGCGCGTGCCAAAGGGCGGCGAGAAGGCATCCGCCTCTACCAATTCCTGCGCGAACCGCTGATTGAACGCTTCGGAAAGGAATGGTATGACGAACTGGCCCTCTGTTGCGAAACTTATCTTGCCGAACAGCAGTAGCGTTATTCTTCGAGCGTCATATCGCTGAAGCCGCCTGCCTCGAACTCATCATCGTTAAACGAATCTGAGCCGTAGAATTCGTCGTCGAATTCCTCTACGGCTTTATTTGCGGCGTTAATCTTTTCGGGCTCGATGATTTCGAGAACGCTCTCCTGCTTGGGAGCCTGACCCATGGCGCTCGACACCAGCGGTTCCATAAGGCTCTTGCCCGGCTCAGTGGTTTTCAGCTCTATATAAAAGGAGCGGTCGTTGAGATAGTCGAAAGTCAACATCAGGCGCTGACCTTCGTCTTCAATTTCATCGCTGAGAATAGTGTCTTCCATCAGATAGGAGTCTTCCGAAGCGTCGAGGCCCATATCTTCAAGGGTTATTTCGCGTTCCTTCTCCCATTCGTTATCGCAAATGAAGAAAGAACACATCTGGTTCTTGTCGTAACCGACACTATTATATATGGCGTTGCGCAGGTCAAGAAACGTTGCGTCCGCATCGATTTGGATGTCGCGGCGGAAGTTATCTACTTCGTCAGAAACAATCCTAAAGTTATATATCATAGATTTTGAGAGTTTTTTATACGTTATTCGGTAGTTTTAACGCCGCTAAGTTAGTAATAGTTTTTATATCTGCAACATATTTTTCGGATTTTTTTCCAAAAATTTTGCAGATTTTGCAGGGAACGAAAATTTTTGTAATTTTGCATTTCAAATAAATTATTTTCACGCATGAGAAAGAAACTTCTTTTTGCAGCCGTATTGGCTGCCGGCGCAACCGCGCTATATGTTTATGCCAAAGACACTCTCCCTGCAATGAACAGACAGAATCCGCTGATTTCAGAGTACAAAACTCAATTCGACATTCCCCCGTTCGACCAGATTCAGATGTCGGACTACATGCCCGCGCTCCGCGAGGCCATCAATCAACAGAAAGCCGAAGTCAAGGCAATAGTCGACAACCCCGACGCCCCGACTTTTGAAAACACCATTCTTGCGCTCGACAACAGCGGCGACCTGCTCAACCGCGTGGCCCTGCTCTTTTCGGGCCTCGACGAGGCTTTGAACTCACCCGAAAGCGAAGAAGTAGCCCAGACCTTCTACGCCGAAGCCCAGCAGTGGGCCGACGAGCTGGCCATGGACCCCGCACTTTTTGCCCGCATCAAGCAGGTTTACGACAACCGCGAGGGCAAAGGCTACACCACCGCCCAGATGCGCATGATCGAGAAGACCTATCGCGACGCCGTACGCAACGGCGCCATGCTCTCGCAGGCCGATCAGGACTCGCTGAAAGCAGTAAACTCCAAGCTTACCGACCTCTATCTGAAGTTCAACAAAAACCTGCTTGCAGCAACCAATGAATTCGTAATCGAGGTTACCGACACCGCACGCCTTTCGGGTCTGCCCCAAGGCGTTATCGATGCCGCCGCCGAAGCTGCCGCCGAGCGCAACATGCCCACCGGATCATACGCCTTTACCCTCCACGGCCCGAGCCGTCTGCCGGTGCTTCAGTATGCCGACGACCGCTCGCTGCGTCAGCAGGTTTATGAAGGCTACACCGGCCTCGCCTCTTCGGGCAAGTACGACAACGGCCCCGTAATCAACGAAATCCTCAAGGCCCGCACCGCCAAGGCCCGACTGCTCGGCTATCCTGACTTTGCAAGCTATGCAACCGCCAACGTCATGGCCAAAACCCCCGAAGCCGCTATGGAGCTGCTCAATAAGGTCTGGTCCGCCGCCAGAACACGCGTTAACGAGGAAGTGGCCGAAATGCAGACCCTCGCTCCCGAAAAAATTCAGCCGTGGGACTACTCCTACTACGCCGAAAAGCTGCGCCAGCAGAAATATGCGCTCGACGAAGACGAACTGCGCCAGTATTTTGCAGTTGATTCAGTGCTGAACGGCGCCTTCAAAATGGCCAACATCCTCTATGGCGTAAACTTTACCGAACTGCCCGACGCTCCGAAATATCACCCCGAAGTTAAGGTTTATGAGGTTACCGACGCCAAGACCGGCGAACACATTGCAATTTTCATGAACGACTACTTCCCGCGCGCATCGAAGCGCCAGGGCGCATGGATGAGCGAGTTCAAAGGCGAGTATGTCGACGAACAGGGCAACCGCGTGGCTCCTATTATTTATAATGTGGGCAACTTCACCCGCCCGACGGCAACCACTCCCGCTCTGCTGTCGATTGACGACGTTGAAACCCTGTTCCACGAGTTCGGCCACGGCCTCCACGGAATGCTGACCCGCGCCCAATACCGCTCGCAGGCCGGCACCAACGTTGACCGCGACTTCGTTGAGCTCCCGAGCCAGATTCACGAACACTGGGCCGTAGCCCCCGAAATGCTTAAAATGTACGCCCACCACTGGAAAACCGGCGAAGTGATTTCCGACGAACTCATTGCCAAACTCCAGAACGCCCAGCACCACAATCAGGGCTTCACCACCGGCGAACTCGCATCGGCCGCCCTGCTCGACCTCTACTGGGGCAAACTCAACCTCGAACCGGGCGACTCGGTAAACGTAATGGACTTTGAACGTTCGGTAGCCGAAAAGCTGCAGATGCCCGCCGAACTGCAGTTCCGCTATCGTTCGCCCTACTTCAAACATGTTTTCGGCTCCGACGGCTATGCTTCGGGCTACTACACCTACCTCTGGGCCGAAGTGCTTGACTCCGACGGTTTCGAACTGTTTGAGGAACGCGGCATTTTTGACCCCGAAACCGCTGCCGCGTTTAAGAAAAACGTGCTCGAAGCCGGTGGTGCTGAAGACCCCATGGTACTCTATGTGAACTTCCGCGGTCGTCAGCCCAATGTCGATGCCCTTCTGCGCAACCGCGGGCTTATCTCCAAATAAATGAAACTGCTCCACACAAGCGACTGGCACCTTGGCCACGAACTCTACGGCATTAACCGCCGCGACGAGTTCGCGGCCATGCTGCTTAATATCCAAAAGGTTATTGAGCAACATCGGCCCGACGTAATGATAATCGCGGGCGATATTTTCGACTCGTCGATACCGCCAATCGAGGCGCAGACCCTTTTTGCCAACGCATTGGCCGAATTTCACCGCCAAAACCCCGAAATGACTATCATAGCCACTTCGGGCAACCATGATTCGGCCAACCGCCACGAAATTTTCCGTCACCCCTGGCGGGCGCACAATGTGCACACCATCGGGTCTATCGACCCCGAGCGGCCCGAGGCAAATATAATCGAAATCCCGGGCAAAGGCTATGTGTGCGCCGTGCCGTTCGTCAACGAGCGCTTGATTCCCGAAGGCTTTTTCCAAAGTATTGTCGATAAGGTTCCCCAGAATGAGCTCCCCATCGTACTGACCGCCCATACTGCGGTCAGAGGGGCGGACTTCAACGGGCATAAACGCATGGAAACCGACACTGCCGAGTTTATCGGCAACATCAAGACGACGGACATAACCACCCTTGCCGGCGGCTTCGACTACCTTGCTTTAGGCCATATCCATACGCCTCAGTTCGTTCATGGTGCCGGCCACCATCGGGTGCGCTACTGCGGCTCGCCGCTTCCGGTTGGCTTCGATGAAGCCGACGCATCGCACGGCGTCAGCATCATCGAACTATCTGCCCGCGGCGCTGAGCCTAAGGTCGAGCACATCACATTCACACCACTTCGCCGCCTCGTAACACTACCCGACTCGGCTAATTACCTGTCCTGGGATGCAATGCTTGAGCTGCTTAAAGGCTACAATCCGGGCGAGCCGCAGCTACTGAGGCTCAATATCGAGCTCGATCGCCCGCTGCCCGACAACCGCCGGCAGCTTGTTGCCGAAGCCTTGGGCAATAAGAATGTTACCCTGTGTGCTTTCAACGTCCGCCGACCTGCCGCCGGCAACATCTGCGGGGTGCGCCTGCGCTCGGTCAGCGAATTTCAGACCGAAGACCCGCTGACCATAGCCAAAGAATACGCCGAATATGCCGGCACGCCCATGACCGACGAAATGGCCACACTGTTCAGCCAAGTAGTTTCTGAAATATCAAAATAACCTATTCTGATTCCGCCGTGAAACTCAAAAAACTCTCTATATCAAATATCGCGTCAATAACCTCGGCAACCATCGATTTCACCGCCGAGCCGCTGCTATCCGCCCCGGTATATCTGATAACAGGTAATACGGGAGCAGGTAAGACCACTATTCTCGACTCTATCTGCCTGGCGCTTTATGGCACCACCCCCCGCCTGCAGCGCCTGGCCGAGAGCGGACATAAAAGCGTTGAACTGACCGACGGCAGCAAGTTTACCGACTCGCGGGCAATGGCACGGCGCGACAGCGTCGAGGCCACGGCAATCCTCGAATTCACAGGCAACGACGGAATCACCTACACGGCAACATGGACCACGGCCCGCACATATAAAAAAATAGACCGGCCGTTCCGTGCGCCCTCCCACTACTTGCAGTTCACCGAAAACGGCCGGGAGGTGATTATAGATAAGGTCACCCCCCTGCGCGAACGCATCGAGCAGGCCATAGGGCTCGATTTTAAAAAGTTCTGCCGTACAACAATGCTGGCCCAGGGCGACTTTACCCGCTTTCTGCAGGCCCCCAATGACGAAAAAAGCGAGATTCTTGAAAAAATCACCGGCACCGACATTTACCGACGCATATCAATAAAGATTCGCGAAAACTACAAGGCGCGCAAAGACGCCGCCAACGAGCTCGAACGCCAGTTAGCGGACACCGTGCTGATGTCCGACGATGAGCTGACTGCTGCCAAAGATGAGATGAGCGCTCTGGAGCGGTCCAACGGCGAGCTGAAAGCACTGTCGGAAGGGCTGATGAACGGAATAATGTGGCTCGAAAACGAAGCGGTTATGACCCAACAGCTCGCCGAACTGAAACAGGCCCTCACCGATGCCGAAGCCTTGGTTAAAAGCGACCGCATGGCTCGCCAAAAGGAGCTAATTGCCCAATATGAGTTGATTGAAAAGCCACGCTTATGGAGCGGAGAAGTGGCCAAGGCTCAGCAAGAAATCGAAAAAAGCACTCATGACTTGGATGAACTGTCGGCCCACGCCCTCGACCTGCGCGGCGGCCTTGAATACCTGCGCATAAGCATATCGGAAAGCAAGGCTAAATCAGCCGAGCTTAAAGCGCTTATCGACGCTGAAATGCCGAATAGCTCCATATATGCCCGCGAGCAGCTGATTACGTCGAAACTGCAATCGCTGGCGGCAGAGCGCACATCGCTCGGTCAGATATCGGTCGAGCTCAATACGCTGGAAAAGAATATCGACAACAATCTTCGCAAAGCGGTTGAAAAAGCGAACATTGAAGCCGAGGGTGCTAAAGCCGAACAAGATAAAATCAGGCAATCAATTGAAGATTTCGAAGCTATTCTCGAAGCCAAACATCCCGACCGCATAAGGGAAGTGCTCGACTCGCTAAAAAACGAAAAACAAAAAGTTGAGCGGCGCCAACGGATTGAGCAACTGCAAAAAGAAGTTTCAGAGAACCAACAGAAGCTCAATGCCCTGATTGAGAACTTAAAGGAATTGCGTTCGGCACGCGATAAAGCCAAGGCCATATATGACCGCGAGCGCGAATCGGTTGACGCGCTGATTCGCAAACTGCGCGGCGAGCTGACGCAAGGATGCTGCTGTCCGCTCTGCCGTCAGACCGTAGTTCAACTCCCGGTTGAGAGCGACATCGAGCTGCTGATTGTCGGCTACGAGAAATCATATCTCGAAGCGGACGGGAAAGTTAAAGTCTGCGAAACCGAAGTCAACCGCCTGACGGCAACCATCGAAGTGACGCAAAAAAGCATCGACGCGGAAAACACCGGCCTCAATGAGCCGCTGCGCTCCCTCGACGCAATCAACAACGAAATTCAAAGCGTTGATAAACTCCTTGAGGAAATCAACAAACTTACGGTTCAAATCAAAAATGCGCGGCAGCAGCTGAAAACTGCCACCGAGCGCACCGACGCATGCAACCGCGAGCTAACGGCGGCCACCAACCGGCTCAACGATGCCAACAACGCCCTGGCCACCCTGCGCGGACGCATAGCGGCTGCAAACATTGCAATCGAGAAACTCAAGGAGGAGATAACTGAACTGACCCGGGGCTACAAGTGCGCAGTTTCGCCGCTCGATAAACCTGTAGAATATGCCGCAGCCCTGACGAAAGCCGCGCAATCGTTTAACCGCGCGGTTGACACACTCAACGAACTTAATCGCCACATAGAGAGTAGTCAGGAGGAATTTTCGCGCAACATGGTCATTATTGACAGCCTCGGCTTTCAATATGATTCGACCACAGTGCCCATGAAGCTGAAAAACATTGACTCCGAAGTAAGCGCACTCAACGCCAAAGTGGCAGCCACCCGCCAAACCCGGACCGACGCGAAAGCGAAGATAGCAGGCTTGAAGGCACAGATAGCGGCCTTTCTGGCAGAAAACAACCTTTCGGAATTTATATTCAACAACCTGCTGCAGATTGCGCCTGAAGAAATCGACGGCGCGCGCCGCGACATTGCCTCGGCAGCCGAGAACCTGGTGAAGGCCAACACATCGCTCGCCGAAGCTGACAAGCGCTACGCCCTACATCTGAAAAACCGACCCGAAAAATATATTGACGAGCCGGTTGACACGCTAAAAGAGAAAAAGCTCAAGGCCGACGAAGAAACGGTTGAAACCAACCGTCGCATCGGAGTGATGACCG
Organism: uncultured Bacteroides sp.; assembly: GCA_964554665.1. Classification (GTDB taxonomy): domain Bacteria; phylum Bacteroidota; class Bacteroidia; order Bacteroidales; family Muribaculaceae; genus UBA3263. Next base: position 56,704 of record CAZKPP010000003.1, on the reverse strand, counting down.
AAAAACTCAACGCCGACGCTGCTGCGAGGAAGATTCATGCCGAACGCCTGCGCCTGCTCGACGAAAAGCGACAAGAAGAACAGCGCTGGAAAGAGCTCGACGAGCTCTTTGGCGACACCAACGGCAAGAAGTTCGTAACCATTGCCCAGACCTACGTTTTGATGGACCTGATAGACTCGGCAAACAAGTACATGGCAACGCTGACCGACCGCTATCGCCTGCGCGTGCAGCCTAACTCATTCATAATTTACGTTGACGATGCCTACGACGGCGGTTCATCGCGCCCGGCCAACACTATTTCCGGTGGCGAAAGTTTCCTGGTTTCGCTCGCTCTTGCATTGGCACTGAGCGACATTGCCGAGGGGCTTCAGGTTGACACGCTGTTCATCGACGAAGGCTTCGGCACCCTCAGCGGCCAGGCGCTGAAAGACGCGGTTGCTACCCTTTTGCAACTGCACTCGCAAACCGGTCGCCACGTAGGCATTATCTCCCACGTTGACGAGCTTCGCGAAGAACTGCCGGTGCAGATTCAAGTTGTGCAAAGTCCGCAAACAACCGAGTCGCATATAAAAATTACGCGACTCGGCAGTTAAAGTAACTGTTTAGATTTTCAATCAGTATTGTCCGACCGTCAGCAGCCAACCGTCGATACGACCGTCGGTCAGGTCGGCATGGTTCGTTTCATCAAGCAGCAGGCCTACGGGCTGGCCGTTGACAATTGCTTCGGAATGGTTGAACTTATAAACGTCGGCCGGATATGAGCCGATAAAATATGCGCCCGAGTCTTTCAGCTTATCGTAGATAATGCCGGCTCCGGAGCAGAATGTATCCGACATGGTTTCGTCGCCAACGCCCACAAGAGCGATTCTGTGGCCGCGAAGGTCCATGGCCTTCAGGGCATCAAGAAAGTCAAGCCAGTCTTCCTCAACATCGCCTGCGCCCCAGGTCGAAGTTGCAAAAATCAGGTTCTCATAGTCACCCACAACCGAAGGCGCCGTAGAGGCTACATTGTGTACATCTTCGCTATCTACACCGAGTTTTTCGGCAATGCGCCGGGCAACCTTGGCGGTCGTTCCGGTCAAAGAGCCATAAAATATTCCGAATTTCTTCATTTGCTTGAATTTTAGAGTTATATTTACAAAAATAACACACAAAGCGATTTTTTGGTTTAAAAGCAACAAAAAATCGGCAGAAAATTCGTAACTTTGCACGCAAAGTAAACTGACCCACATTTTTTGCTTATGCGCCAAATTCCCAACGCCCGTCTGATTCTGGAAGATGGAACCGTATTCCATGGAAAATCATTCGGTTACCCCGCATCTACTGCCGGTGAAGTTGTATTTAATACCGCAATGACAGGTTACCCGGAATCATTAACCGACCCCAGTTATGAAGGCCAGATTCTTGTAACCACCTACCCGATTCTCGGCAACTACGGCGTTGCTCCCCGTTCTGAAAAAGACGATATTTCCGAATTTTACGAAAGTGACCATATCCACGCCCGCGCCATTGTGGCCCAGGATTACACGTTCGACCACTCTCACTGGCAGGCCGACCGCTCGTTGGCTGAATGGCTCAACGAAGAAAAGATTCCCGGAATATATGGCATCGACACCCGCGCTCTTACCAAACTCCTTAGAGAAAAGGGCTCGATGCTCGGCAAAATAGTTGTTGACGGCACCGAAGAGCCCGACTGGTATGACCCCAACAAAGAAAACCTGGTTGCCAAAACCTCGTGTAAAGAAGTTGAATACCACGGCGAAGGCGACAAAACGGTAGTTTTGGTTGACTGCGGCGTCAAACACAACATTATCCGCTGCCTGACCCGCCGCGGAGTAAAGGTTATCAGAGTTCCCTGGGACTATGATTTCACTACCCTCAACTACGACGGCCTGTTTATTTCCAATGGCCCCGGCAACCCCGACATGGTAGACAAAACCGTTGAAAACCTGCGCAAGGCACTCAAAGAGGACAAACCTATCTGCGGCATCTGCATGGGCAATCAACTCTTGTCGAAAGCCGCCGGCGCCAAAACCTACAAACTCAAGTATGGCCACCGCAGCCACAACCAGCCGGTGCGCATGACCAACACCAACACCTGCTTCGTTACCTCCCAGAACCATGGTTTTGCGGTTGATAACTCAACGCTGCCGGCCGACTGGGAACCGCTGTTCATCAACATGAATGACGGCACCAACGAAGGAATACGCCACAAGTCGAAACCATTCTTTTCGGCCCAGTTCCACCCCGAAGCAAGCTCGGGACCGAAAGACACCGAGTTTCTTTTCGACGAATTTATAAAATTGCTTTAAATCTCACCTTTCAACAAATTATAGATGAACGACATAAAGAAAGTGCTGCTTCTTGGCAGCGGGGCTCTGAAAATTGGCGAAGCCGGCGAATTTGACTACTCCGGGTCGCAAGCCCTCAAGGCAATGAAGGAAGAAGGTATTGAAACCGTACTCATCAACCCGAACATTGCAACGGTCCAGACATCCGATGGATTTGCCGATAAAATTTACTTCCTGCCGGTTACTCCGCTCTTTGTTGAAAAGGTGATTAAAAAAGAGCGCCCCGACGGCATCTTGCTCGCCTTCGGCGGCCAGACTGCCCTGAACTGCGGCGTTGAATTGTATCGCTCCGGTATTCTGGAGAAATATAATGTTAAGGTGCTCGGCACTCCGGTTCAGGCCATTATGGACACCGAAGACCGCGAACTGTTTGTTAAGAAACTCGACGAAATCGACGTTAAGACCATAAAGAGCGAAGCAGTCAGCACAACTGCCGACGCCATTGCCGCCGCCGAAGCTCTCGGCTATCCGGTAATTGTTCGCGCCGCATACGCGCTGGGCGGCCTCGGTTCCGGATTCTGCGACAACCGCGAAGAGCTAATCGCACTCGTAGAGAAGGCTTTATCTTTCAGCCCTCAAGTATTGGTAGAAAAATCGCTCAAGGGCTGGAAAGAGGTAGAATACGAAGTTGTTCGCGACCGCTTTGACAACTGCATTACGGTCTGCAATATGGAAAACCTCGACCCGCTCGGCATCCACACCGGCGAGAGCATCGTGGTTGCACCCTCGCAGACCCTCACCAACGAAGATTACCACTACCTGCGTTCGCTTGCCATAAAGATTATCCGCCACATAGGCATCGTTGGCGAGTGTAACGTTCAATATGCCTTCGACCCCGAGTCGATGGACTACCGCGTCATCGAGGTCAACGCCCGCCTGTCGCGCTCGTCGGCCCTCGCCTCGAAAGCTACCGGCTATCCGCTGGCATTCGTAGCCGCCAAACTCGGCCTCGGCTACGGCCTCTTTGACCTGAAGAACTCGGTTACTAAAGAAACTTCGGCATTCTTTGAACCCGCTCTGGACTACATTGTAGTTAAGATTCCGCGCTGGGACCTCGGCAAATTCCATGGTGTGCGCCGCGAAATCGGCTCGTCAATGAAGTCGGTGGGCGAAGTTATGGCCATTGGTCGCACCTTTGAAGAAGCCATTCAAAAAGGCCTGCGCATGATCGGTCAGGGTATGCACGGATTCGTTGGCAACAAAGAACTCCACGTTTCAGACATCGACAAGGCTCTCGCCGAGCCGACCGACAAGCGCATTTTCGTGCTCTCACAGGCTCTGCAACATGACTATAGCATCGAGCGCATCCACGAACTGACCAAGATTGACCGCTGGTTCCTGCATAAGCTCAAAAACATTGTTGATACCTACACCGAGCTGCATGAATATAACGCTCTCCCCACCCTGCCGCGCGAGCTTTTGCTCCAGGCCAAGCAGCAAGGTTTCAGCGACTTCCAGATAGCACGCTCAATCGACCCGACTATTGCCGGCGCCAAAGCTCACGAAGCGTCGCTCAACGTTCGCAACTACCGCAAAGAGCTCGGCATCATGCCGGTCGTAAAGCAAATCGACACCCTGGCAGCAGAATATCCCGCACAGACAAACTACCTGTATCTCACCTACAACGGTTCGTTTAACGACATCAACTACGAAAACGACAACCGCTCCATAGTGGTGCTCGGCTCGGGTGCCTACCGCATCGGTTCGTCGGTTGAATTCGACTGGTGTTCGGTTAACGCACTGCTGACCGTTAAGAAACAGGGCTACCGCTCGGTAATGATCAACTACAACCCCGAAACGGTGTCGACCGACTATGATATGTGCGACCGACTCTATTTCGACGAGCTGACATTTGAGCGCGTAATGGACATTATCGACCTCGAAACTCCCTACGGCACAATCCTTTCCGTGGGTGGTCAGATTCCCAACAACCTCGCAATGAAGCTCGATGCCCAGGGGGTTAACATTCTCGGCACCACTGCCCAAAGCATCGACAATGCCGAAGACCGCCATAAATTCTCGTCAATGCTCGACGAACTGGGCATTGACCAGCCCGCGTGGCGCGAACTTACGTCGATGGACGATATTCACAAGTTTATCGACGAAGTAGGCTTCCCGGTGCTCGTTCGTCCCAGCTATGTGCTTTCGGGCGCGGCCATGAACGTCTGCTCCAATCCCGAAGAACTCGAACGCTTCCTGCGTCTGGCGGCCAACGTCAGCAAGGAGCACCCGGTGGTTGTTAGTCAGTTCATTCAGTTTGCCAAAGAAATTGAAATGGATGCGGTTGCTCAAAACGGCGAAATCAAAGCCTACGCAATCAGCGAACACATTGAGTTTGCCGGCGTTCACTCGGGCGACGCAACCATTCAGTTCCCTCCCCAGAAACTTTATGTTGAAACCATGCGCCGCCTGAAAAAGGTATCGGCAAAAATCGCCAAAGCGCTCAACATCAGCGGTCCCTTCAACATTCAGTTCCTCGCCAAAAACAACGACATTAAGGTTATTGAATGTAACCTGCGTGCATCGCGCTCGTTCCCCTTTGTCAGCAAAGTTCTCAAAATCAACTTTATCGACCTGGCAACCCGCATTATGCTCGGCGAAGAGGTTGAAAAGCCCTCGAAGAGCGCCTTCGACCTCGACTACGTAGGCATCAAGGCCTCGCAGTTCAGCTTCTCGCGCCTGCAGGGCGCCGACCCGGTTCTGGGCGTAGACATGAGTTCGACCGGCGAAGTGGGCTGCATTGGCGACGACACTTCCGAAGCACTCCTGAAAGCAATGCTCTCGGTTGGTCAGCGCATACCCGAAAAGAGCGTACTGCTCTCGACCGGCACCCCGAAGCAGAAAGCCGACATGCTCGACAGCGCCCATCTGCTGCATAACCACGGCTATAAGATTTACGCCACCGGAGGCACCCACCAGTTCCTGAACGACAACGGCATTCCCGCCATTCGCGTTTACTGGCCGTCGCAACCCGACATGCAGCCCCAGGCCCTCGACCTGCTCCACAACAAGGAAATCGACATGGTGGTCAACGTTCCCAAGAACCTTACGCCTACCGAACTCAGCAACGGCTACAAGATTCGTCGCGCGGCGATTGACCTTAACGTGCCCCTGCTCACCAACGCCCGCCTGGCCGCGGCCTTCATTTCAGCCTTCACTTCGATGACGCTCGACGACATCGAAATCAAGTCCTGGGACGAATACTAATGGCCCAGCGCGCGCAGTTCACCACCCGCCTGGGAGTCATAGCGGCTACGGTCGGCTCGGCAGTCGGCCTTGGCAACGTATGGCGATTTCCCTACGAGGCCGGTGTTCATGGCGGCGGCGCTTTCATGCTCATCTACCTCCTTTTTATCCTCGGGCTCGGCATTCCGGTTATCACGGCTGAGTTTATAATCGGCCGTGCTGCCAAAAAGAACGTTTACGGAGCCTTCAAAACCTTGCCCGGCTCGCGGGTGTGGAATCTCATAGGCCTGAACGGCATAATTGCTTCGCTCATTATATTGAGCTTCTACAGCGTTGTTGCCGGCTGGACCACCGACTATATCTTCCGGTCGCTGCAAGGCTTCAGCGGAGCCGCTAACCAGCAGGAACTCCACCGGCAGTTCTCGGACTTTGCCGGGTCGTGGAATGCGGTTATCTTCACCTTGATTTTTCTTGCTCTGAACTTTCTGATTCTCCGCAAGGGGGTGCAGAAAGGCATCGAGCGGATGTCGAACCTGATGATGCCGCTGCTCTTCGGCCTACTTTTGATTTTCGCATTGAATTCCCTACTGCTCCCCGGAGCTAAGGAGGGTTTGCAATTCCTGTTTAAGCCCGATTTCTCGAAACTCACGCCAAGCGTTTGGCTCGGTGCCATGGGCCAGGCATTCTTTTCGCTCAGCATAGGCCTGGGATGTATGCTCACATACGCGAGCTACTTCAAATCGGAAACCAAGTTGCTGAATAATGCCGTAACTATTGCCGGGCTCGACACCTTGGTGGCCATCCTGTCGGGCATCATAATCTTTCCGGCGGTTTTCTCATTCGGTCAGTCTCCCGCCGGCGGTCCCAAGCTGGTTTTTGAAGTGTTGCCTGAAATATTCCATAATCTGCCTCTGGGCCAGCTATGGTCTCCCCTATTCTTCTTTTTGCTGCTGCTCGCATCGCTGACCTCCACGATTTCCATGGCGGAAATCGCCATTGCCTACTTCTGCGAGGAACGCAAAATGGCCCGCTCCAAAGCCACAGCCCTGACCATCGCTATTTGCGCCGTATTCGGCACTCTCTGCTCGCTTTCGTTCAACCCCGAACTCAATATCAACCTGTTCGGAATGAGTCTGTTTGATTTATTCGACTTCGTTTCGAGCACCATTTGCCTGCCCGTCGGCGGCATAATGATTTCGCTCTACGTCGGATACGTTATGAAACGCCGTGCGGTTGAGGCCCAGCTGCGCGGGGTTTCAAAAATCATTGTTTCGATTCTTTTATTTATTCTTCGCTTTATAGCTCCGATTTGCATAACGTTAATATTCCTTTCAGGACTCGGTCTTTTCTGAACCAATCAGTTTGGCACGGTGTTTGATATTCACAAGATAAAAACCAAATGCAAAATATGGATACAATCGAAAAAAAACAAGGTTCTATCGGTGTTACTACCGAAAACATTTTCCCCGTAATCAAAAAATTCCTGTATAGCGACCACGAAATTTTTCTGCGCGAGCTCGTGAGCAACGCCGTGGACGCCACCCAAAAACTTAAAACCCTGTCGTCGTTCGGCGAATTCAAGGGCGAACTGGGCGACCTGAAGGTTACCGTTACCATCGACAAGGAAGCCGGCACACTTACCGTTTCCGACCATGGCATCGGCATGACAGCCGAGGATGTTGAAAAATACATCAACCAGATTGCCTTTTCAGGCGCCGAAGAATTCGTTAATAAATATAAAGACACCGCCAACGGCATCATCGGCCACTTTGGCCTCGGCTTCTACTCGGCCTTCATGGTGTCGAAAAAAGTGGAAATCCGCACTCTGAGCTATAAAGAAGGCGCGCAGGCCGTGCGCTGGGAGTGCGACGGCTCACCGGTCTATACCCTCGAACCGTGCGACAAAGCAACTCGCGGCACCGACATTATTCTCTATATCGACGATGAGAGCAAAGAGTTCCTCGAACAGGCCCGCATCGACACCCTGCTGCGCAAATATTGCCGCTTCCTGCCGGTTCCCGTCGAAAGCAACGGCGTTGTTATCAACTCCACCGAGCCTACGTGGACCAAGAAGCCTGCTGACCTGACCGACAAGGATTACCTCGACTTCTACCACGAACTCTACCCCGGTCAGGACGACCCGCTGTTTTGGATTCACCTCAACGTTGACTATCCCTTCACGCTGACCGGCATTCTCTACTTCCCGAAGATTCACAATAACTTCGAGCTTACCAAAAACAGGATTCAGCTCTATTCAAACCAGGTGTTCGTAACCGACTCGGTTGAGGGCGTAGTGCCTGAATTCATGATGCTTCTGCAAGGCGTTATCGACTCGCCCGACATTCCTCTGAACGTTAGCCGCAGCTACCTGCAGAGCGACTCGGCGGTTAAGAAAATCTCGGGCTACATCACCAAGAAAGTTGCCCAGCGCCTCGAAGACATTTTCAAGGCCGACCGCAAAGACTTTGAAGCCAAATGGGACGACATTAAGGTGTTCATTGAATACGGTATGCTGACCGACGATAAATTCCGCGACGCGGCAATGAACTTCTGCCTGCTCAAGGACACCGAAGGCAAGTACTATACTATCAACGAGTATAAAACCCTGATTGAAGCAAACCAAACCGACGCGCAGAAGCAGATAGTGTTCCTCTACACTACCGACCCCACCGCCCAGTTCTCGTATATCAACGAAGCAACGGCCAAGGGCTACAGCGTTTTGGTTATGGACGGTCAGCTCGACAGCCATTTCGTCGGCCTGCTCGAAACCAAAATCGAAGGCTCGCGGTTTGTGCGCGTCGACTCCGATATTATCGACAAGCTCATTGACAAAGGCAACGCCAAGACGTCGAACCTGTCGGGCGCAACGCTCGAAATGATGTCGGGAGTCTTCAAATCGCAGATTCCTAACGTTGAAAAGGCCGAATTCCTGGTGCAGCTTGAAGCGCTCAGCGCATCGTCGATGCCGGTAACCATCACCGTTAACGAATACATGCGCCGAATGAAGGAAATGGCGGCCATGCAGCCTGGCATGAACTTCTACAGTCAGCTGCCCGACACCTATTCATTAGTTGTCAACACCGAGCACCCGCTGGTGGCTAAAATCAAGGAAGAAGCCGAAAAAGCCATTGGCGAGGATGTTAACAAAGCTTTTGCCGAGCTGGGCGAAGCCGAAACCAAGCTCAATGCGGTTAACGCCGAAGTCAAAGATCATAAGCCTACCGACGAGCAGCAAAAGCAAATCTCCGAACTGCAGGCCGCAATGGGCAGCTCAAGAGAGGCTATTGCCGACAAAGCCAAGGAATTCGCTTCGAAGCAGCCGCTGGTACGTCAGCTTATCGACCTGGCGCTGCTTTCGACCGGAATGTTGCGTGGCCGCGAGTTGAGCGACTTTGTAAACCGTTCAGTATCTTTATTGTAATAGATGACCAAACACCTCATCAGCGCACTTATAGCGCTTGTTAGCGCGGGCATTGCTTTCGGGCAGTGTCCGCTAACATTTGTTGGGGCCGAGCAGGCCCAGATAGGAATTTATGTGGCTCCGCTTTCGGGAGGCGATCCCACGGTTGCATATAATTCCGAAGTTTTAATGACCCCGGCATCGGTTATGAAGTCGGTAACCGTTGCCGCCGCCCTAAAGAAATATGGTGGCGACTACAGGTGGAAAACCACCGTTAGCGCCAACGGCAACATCAGTCAGGGCACTCTTCAGGGCAACCTCGTCATTACCGGCTCGGGCGACCCCACGCTCGGCTCCGTGGAATTCAATAAAGAACGCGAGGGATTTCTGTCGGCCCTGAAAAACGCCGCCGCCGGCTATGGCTTCACCCAAATCAGCGGCGCGGCAATCGAATCGGAGTCCTGGCCTGACCAAGGGGCCATAGAATCATGGGAGATTGAAGATATACCGGGTATAGACGGCGCCGGTTTCTATTCGCTGAACTGGCGCGACAACGTGTTTACCCTGTCGGTTCCGTCGTGGAAAACATTCCCCGAAATTCCGGGGCTCAAGATTATTAAACAGCCCAACAGCACCTATTTGAATTTCTTCCGCAATCCGGGCAGCTATGACTTAGTGGTTTCCGGGTCGCTCGGCCGCAACCAAAAATCGGCAACTCTGAAGTGCTCGATGCCCTACCCGCCCGCGGTTCTGCTCAACGAAGTTACAAAGCAGTTTAATGGCGCGCAGGCGGCTGAAAAAAGCAACAATTCATCGCTGATTCTTGAATATTACTCACCGCGGTTAAGAAGTGTGACCCGCTCGTTGATGGTGCGCTCAGACAATCAGATGGCCGAGGCCACATTGCGCCTGCTCGCGCCGCGCCAGACCCGCAAAACGGCAATTGCTGTCGAGCGGAACATATTAACCAATATGGGTGTCGACTTGCGCGGTTGCAGAATCGCCGACGGCAGCGGCCTTTCGCGCCACAACGCAATCTCCCCGCGCCAGCTCGGCGAAGTGTTGCGCGCAATGGCCGACAACAGCGACTACGTCGGCTCGTTTGCCCGCGTGGGCATGGACGGCACCGTGCGCAACTTCATGCGCGACAGCACATGTCGCGACAACTATTGCCTCAAGTCCGGGTCAATGACAGGGGTTGTCTGCTACGTAGGCTATCGGCTCGACCCGCAGACTAAAGCTCCCACCCACGCCGTGGCCATAATGATAAACAACGCGCCCAACCAAAAGGCTGCGCGCGCTGCAATATCAACTTTTCTCGATGCTCTGCTCTTTTAAATCGAGTCTTTGCGTCTGATTTTAATCGGATGGGCACCTTCGGGGAGCTCGCCGTCGATAACCAAGGCAAGATAGCCACCGCCACCTGCACCCGGCATTTTGTGGGCCAGTGATTTATCGGCATACTTGTCGATATATTCCTGCACTCCGTCGGCCACCATTGCCGGGAACATTGAAATCTGCGCCTCAAACGAATCGCTGAAAGCCTGAGCGAATGCCTTCAGGTCCCTGGCCTTAATGGCTTCCCAGCAGCGGTCGGCGGCATCGGCCAGCGCCTTTACCTTTTCGGGTTGAATATCCTTGCCTTCAACCACCGAACAGCCCGGACGGCGAGGGAACATCGGCACCATGCACAGATGTTTTTCGAGCCAGCTCAAGGTTTCTTCATCGTGGATCGACTCTATTTTCGAGGGCCAGTAAGTATTGTCGTAGTAATGGCGGTTAAGGCCCGACATGCAGATGCCGATTGCATCCTGGGCGCCCGAAATATGGCCTTTGTCGTTTTCGGGGTCGTTCTCAAAGCAGAAAAGCAGGCGGGCCAGCATCGCCTCATTATAGTTGGGCAACTGGTACGGCCAGATTTTGCGGGCAGCATTGCGGGTCGAAGTCGACATTCCGCCGCGCTCCATATATTCCTCAATCGGCTCCAACGAAATAGTCAGCGCCCAACCCGGATGATACTGACTCACGTAGGGCTGGTCAATCCATGTGCCGGCCAAATCGAGGCGATAAGGCAACTGACACGAAGCGGTTTTGCGCAAACCGGTGGTGGAGCGTGCTTCGAGGCCCTTTTCAGGCTCACGTTCGAGAACAACATAGTTGATTCCGCGTTCCTCGCAGAATTTTCGCTTGTCGTCGTTGCCGCCATCGCTGTTCACCACGAAAATATCGGGCTTGACCATATCAACGGTTTCAACGAAGTCCATAATGCCGGAGCCGGGGTTAATATAGGCATCCTTAACGTAGCGAATGGCCTTTACCATGTAAAGGCGTTCCTTTTCGCTGTAAACGGTTTTGCGGTGCTTGAGGTCTTCAATGGTAGCATCCGAACCGATTCCGACGTATAAGTCGCCATATTTCGATGCCTCTTTAAAGAAGGCTACATGGCCGGAATGCAACATATCGTAGCAGCCCGAAACAAAAACTTTGGGCTTGACGGTTTTATCTTCTTGCATAGATATTTTTAACAGAATAGATTAAAATAATGATGAAACAGAAGAGCGGAACTAAAAATGAAATTGCAATATCGCCGGCACGGTCGCTGATAAGGCCCTGAAGCGGAGTGATTAGCGCACCGCCGACAATCGACATTATCAGGCCCGACGAAGCGAGCTTGGCGGTCGAACCGGTTATGCCTTCGAGCGAAAGACCATAAATAGTCGGGAACATCAGACTCATGAATGCCGAAATTAAAACAAGGCCGACAACCGATACCATTCCGGAGCCGAAAATAACAGCCAAAGTCGATAGTATTGCCCCGACTGTTGAAACCGACATCAGCACAGCCGGCCGGTAATATTTCATCAGCGCGGTGAACACGAATCGGTTAAGGGTAAACAACACGATGGCTATGAGGAAGTAAGTGCTGGCGGCATCTTCGCGGATGCCGAGCTCGCTCATTGCCAGACGGATTGAGAAAGACCATACGCAAGTCTGAGCGCCGACATAGAAGAACTGCGCGATAACGCCATAGCGGTAACGGCGGTTGTTCCATAACGAGCGCACAATCGAGCCGACCGAAGATTCTATGCGCGAGGTGTCGCGGTCGGCAGGCATTTTGGTCAGGGCAATGATAACGGTCAACACAATCAGCACCACCCCGATAAGCAGATAGGTTTCGGAAATTGCATTCAGCTCGTGCATCTGCATATTAGCCAATTCCGACTGCGACATTGCACCTCGCTCGGCAGTTCCGGCCTCGTTGAGTTCAGAAAGAATAAAATATCTGCTCAGCAAAATGCCGATTATGGCACCAATCGGGTTAAATGCCTGGGCAATATTCAGTCGACGCGTAGCGGTTTCGGGGGTACCCAACGCCATTATCAGCGGGTTGGCGGTAGTTTCAAGAATTGAGCAGCCGCCGGCCATAACATAAATGGCTATCAAAAAGAACCCGTAGCTGGCCGAGTGTCCCGCCGGAGTGAACAGCATAGTGCCGGCGGCATAAAGCAGAAGCCCTAAAATAATGCCGGTTTTGTAGCTGAACTTTCTAATAAACAGGGCGGCAGGTATGGCAAAGCAGAAATAAGAGCCATAGAACGCAAATTGCACGAGCGACGTTTGAAGGTCGTTCATCGACATTATGCGCTTGAAGGCCGCCAACAGGGTGTCGTTCATATTGTTGGCGATGCCCCAAAGCAAAAAGAGCATCGTTACCAGAATGAACGGCAAAATGTAAGTTTTCTTTGTATTATTCATAGCTTGAAAATTTGGTCCATGGGGCGCCACTTAGCACCGGAACTGCTGCCGGGCAGACAGGCCTGCGCTTTGCCGACATACTCTTCCCATTCGGCCTGACGAGGCAAGGTTGCGAGTTTCGCCATAGCTTCGTCGCGGTCCACTCCGTCGGCCAACTCAAGAATCATGACCAACCGGGTTCCCTCGCGAAAAATATCCATGCGGGTTATGCCGACGCTCCGAATACCTTCAGTCACTTCGGGCCATACCTGCTGATGAGCTTTCAGGTAAAAGTCAATCAGCTCGGCATCGTCAATCAGGTCAAGCGTTTGGACTATCCGGGTCATAGTTTTTCGCCGTAGGCAAGGTCTCCGGCGTCGCCCAGGCCGGGCACAATGTAAGAATGGTCGTTGATTTTCGGGTCTATTGCTGCGCACCAAACCGTGGTTTTATCTTCGGGGAAGGTTTTCTTGATATACTCAACCGCAGCTTCGGAAGCAATCACAGAGGCAACATGAATGTGGGCCGGATTTCCTTTGGTCAGCAGAGCGCGGTAGCTCAATTCCATGGATGTGCCGGTGGCGAGCATCGGATCGCATAGAATTACCGTTTTGCCGTTGAGGTCGGGCGAGGCGATATATTCGATAAACACATCGAAATTCTCTTTTTCCTTATATTTTCTGTAGGCCGAAACGAAGGCATTTTCCGAGTGGTCGAAATAGTTAAGGAATCCCTGATGAAAAGGAAGCCCGGCGCGGAAAATGGTTGCCAGCACTACTTTTTCCGACAGTTCCTGACACACGCACGGAGCCAGCGGAGTTTGAATTTCTCGCGGCGAATAGGCCAGTGTTTTCGAGATTTCGTAGGCCATAATCTCGCCGATGCGTTCGAGATTTCGGCGGAAGCGCAACATGTCGGAGTGTACGTTGACATCGCGCAACTCCATCATATACTGACTCAGGAGTGAATTGCTTTGTGTTAGATTATTGATTTCCATATATTTAGAATTTATAAGATGCACCAATCATGCCCATGATTCCCTGACAGGGAACCGCCGGGCCCAGATACCAGTTTTTGTTCAGCAGGTTCTCGCCGCGAACAAATGCCGACCATTGCGGGGTAATGTTGTAATTAACCGAGGCCGAGAGGTTTGAGATATTGCGGAGGTTGAGGTTTCGGTCTGCCCCGAGAGTTTTTTCGCGACCGGAACGCAGATGGTAGTTCAACCCGATTTCCAGTTTATCTATGGGGCGGACAACTACGTTTGTAGTCAAGTTCAGCTTGGCGTGGTCGCGCCACAATGCGTAGCCGCGCTCATAATCGCCGCGCGGGCTTTGAGCCATATCCAGGCGGGCGCCAATAGACAGGAAGCGGCGCCAATCGTAGCTGACCGACGCGCCCCAACGGAAGCCCTTAACGTCCATGGGAGCCATGTAGCCTGTTTCAATTGCCGGCATATACCAATCTTGGACTATGGTGTAGCCACCGAACAATTGAAGCGCAAAACCGCGGAACGGGCCGACGGTTAAACCTAATTCGCCGTCGTAGATGCGCGATATTCCGGCATCGAAGTCTGCGAGAAGATATGGCTGCTCGTCGAGAATGGCGCCACGGAAGTTATCGTCCATGCGTCCCGAAATCTTGCCCCAGACATTGAAGAATGCCGAGGGCTGCCAAACCAGATTAAGGTCAGGAGCCACAAGAAGAGTGTTCGACGCCGGGCAGTTGCCGGTCTTTATGTCGACATCCACGCCGACACCTACCTTGAACGTGCTGACGCTGAAACTATAGCGCGGCAAAATATGCAGGATACCTTTATAGCCGACCAGGGCCGAATTATCGAGCGAGAATCGCAGATCAACCCCAACCACCGACTTCGACGACGAATGCCATTTGCCGCCGGCCGACAGGATGCCGCGATTGTTCGTAGCGTTCCCTTTGCCGAGGTAAACCATAGAGTAATCGGCCCCTACGGTATAGTCAAAATCCTTGACCTTCGATGCCCACTGCAGGTTGACTTTTGCGCGCGAGGCATCAATGTTATTATGGTCGGTGACCGGCGGCTGCTGCAATTGCAGAATCGGGAAAGTGTAGCCCTGATATTGATACATCACCGACGCATTCAGCGCTCCGGCAGCGGTTGTCCACGTCGAATTTGCGCCGCCGAGAACTGCCTGACGGCGAAAACAAGCCTTGTCGGTGTAATCGCCCATAAATTCGGGCAAGCCGGCGTAGCCGCGTGTATAGCTCATGCCGTTGAACTGCAGGAATCCGTCGACCGAAAGTTCGCGGGTGTCCACAAACCGGTAGCCCAACGACGCATCGAGGTTATAGACAGGGCCATAGCCGAGCATGGCATAGCCTCGCCACGGATATTCGCGCGCTTGGGTGAGATATTCCGTAGGACCAAGGGGGTTGATAAAGGGGGACAGCTCTGCCTGCACAAAGCGCGATGCGACCGGAAGGCGGGTAACATCTACTTTGGGAAGCGACAATTTGGGCAACAGGCGCAAACGGGTTGCGGCGCGTTCCTCGGGAACGACTTCGTGGTCAACCGTAATTTGCGTGTTCAAATCCTGGGCAAACGCAATTGCCGGGAGCAGTTGGGCGAATATGAGAATCAGATTTCGTTTATTCATTGGGGCAGGCGTTTATCAATCATACGGAAAATATCCGGTTCATTGCCGGGATAATTTGAGCGAAGCACTCTAAGATATTCATCTGCCTCGAAATCGGAGCCTTGAGCGCGAAGAATATCGCTGTAGAGTATAAATGTGCGGGCGAGCCAATAGGGATGCGGCGGGTTGGCATCGATAATGGCTTCGGCACGCTGCGATGCCTCGGGCAACTTGCCGGCGGCAAAATCATGGTCGGCCAGCTCAAAGGCGGAACGCACGCCGTAGAGCGTCGAAGTCGAGGCCGACAGTTCCTCCCAAATGGTCAGCGCCTCGTCAACATGGCCGGTGACTTTCAGTGCCGAGGCGCGGGCAAACTTAACTTCCGGAATATCCGAACCGGCTATGACCGGATTGCCGAGAATATCTGCCGTAACATCAAGTATCTTGCTGTTGTCGTCCATATCAACGGCTGCACGGAGCATGCCCATGCGCGCACTGTGGCGCACATCGTCGTTAGGAGCTTTGGTAATGAGTTGTGCGTAGGTAGTCAGCGCCTTGTCGGAAATGCCGAGCTCCATGTATGCCGCAGCTGCTATCTGCAGAGCATCTTCAATACCGTCGGCATCGGGATATTTGGTCAGCATTTCGTTGGCGGCTGCCAGACGGCTGTCGGCAGTCGATGCAGCCTTAGCCTTGCGCAGCAAACCTGCGGCAGCAATGGCATTGCGCTCGGTGGCGTCGAGCTGAGGTGCACCCTGAATTGATTCGAGAAATGAGTTCAATTCGTCGATACTACCTTTATCGCCATATATGCGCTTCATATCATCAACGGCCAAAGCGGCTTCGGAGCTCGTCGGATATTCGGAAACCACGCGGCGGTAATAGCCGAGGGCAGCCTGCTGGTCGCCGATGTTGTCGCTCAGAATTGCGAGCTGCAACAGGGCATTGCGGCCGTGCGACGTTTGCGGATAACTTGCCAAAAGCTGCTTATAAACTTCAACCGCATTCTTGGTTTTGGATGTAACGACGTAGGCCAGAGCCTTTTCGGTCATTGCCGTCGGGCGCAGGGCCGAACCGGGATATTTTGCAATAAGTTCGTCGAGGCTCTGCAACTTTTCGGCGTGCTGGCCGAGATGCCCGTCAATCATTGCAATCTGCAGCAGCGAATAATCGGCGGAACGGCGGTCGGCATCATAGGCCGAGCGGTAGGCCCGCTTAGCCTCCTGCAGTTGCTTTTGGTAATAATAGGTGTCGCCTATGCGGTTATAGCTGTCGGCAGCAATTTCAGAGGCGAGATGTTTATCTTTAACAACGGTCTGAAACGCCGTGCGGGCTTCCGGGTAATTTCGCGAACCGAAAAGCGCGTATGCCAGGTTATATTGAGCCGTTGAGCGGTTAACGTCGTTTTTAGTTGCCTTGTTCAGATATTTGCGGTATTGCGAAGCGGCGTGGCCATAGTCGCCGGAAGCATAGAGAGCGTCACCGAGCCAAAGGGCGGTCTGGTGAGCGATGTCGCCGTTGGCCGACGCATATTTTTCGGCGTCCTTGAGATAGGAAATCGCCTTGGCGGGGTTACCGGCCTGAAGGGCGCGGGTGCCGAGCACGAAGTTAACCTGCTGGCGCGCCTGGTCAACCACCGGGGTGTTTACCCCCTTCATGGCCTGGAGCGAGCGCAGGGCTCCCTCGTAGTCGTTAGTGGCGATATAGCCTTTTACAAGATATTCGCGAACGGTGTTGGCATAGCGGCTGTTGGGATAGCGCTTGATGAAGTTTTCGAGGGTCTGAACGGAGTTGGCAAACGGAAGTCTGCCGCCGTCGACCTGCGCAACCGCATAGTTATAATAGGCGAGTTCGGTAATCGTAGGGTTGAGGTCAAGAGCCGCTGCCTTGTCGAACATCATCAGCGCCGACTTGGTATTTCCCTTGGCCAGATAGCATTGGCCCATGGTCAGCGAGGCACTCTGACCCATCTGCTCGGTCAGCGAACTAACCGGAGCAAGCAGTTCGAGCGCTTCATCGTAATCGCCGGTCTGATACCTCTCAACGCCAACAATATATCGCGTGCTCAGGGGAGCATCGTCGGGATGCGCGGCCATATATGGATTCAGATAAACCATCGCGCGGTTATCGTCGCCCAAAGCATAGAAACATTCACCGGCAATGCGGTTGATTTCTTCAGAAAATTCGGGGTCAACATCGTGGCGCGCCATCAGCGGCATCAAAAGATTCAGTGCGTCGGCATAGCGGGCCTGACGGAAAAGAATCTGCGCGACATAGTAGTCGGCCATATCGCCGGGAGCCTTGGTGCGGTCGCATTTTTCGAATAGGTCGAGGGCATATTGATATTCGCCATCAACAAACGCCATATAGGCCTCATAAAAGAGGGCGGAATCGCCGTAGCGCTTGGTGGCCGACAATGCCTGCATTAGCGGAACGGCTTTTTCAAACTCGCGCGTCATCATCAGGCAATAGGCCTTGCGATAGGTCAGGTCTTCGCCCTGATCGTCGGTGAGCGACTGAGGGTCTATGGCCTCAAACTGAGCCAAGGCGGCGCGGTAATCTTTGTCGTAGAATGTTATGGTTGCGAGCATCAGCCGCGCGGAGTTCACATTAGGAGCCGCCGGGAACTGGCCTACGTAGGCGGCCAACAGCGATTTAGCCTCGGCATATCCGCCGTTGAAAGCAGCTACCGCGCGCAGCCACAAAAGCTGCTGACGCGGGGCGTCGGCAAGCTCAAGCCCGGCATTACACTGGTCTATACACCCGCGGAAATTGCCCTGGCTCAACATGGCCGCTGCGCGCGCCTGATAGCCGGTAGATTGCGGCAGGTTAATCTGGCCCGAAGCACTGATTGCCCCCAGCGCCAGAAGGGCCGATATGATAGATTTGCGATTCATATTTTCTTTTTGTTCATAATTCTCGCAAAATTACCACTTTTCGGCGACATTACCAAAAAAAATTGAGGGAAGCAGGACTTGCCCGCTCCCCTCATCAGTTAAATCAATCAGTTTTTAAATCGGGAAGTTGATGCCGAACGAAAGCTGACCGTTAAGATTCTTGGGTACATACTGCTTCGACAGGGTTCCGAGAGTATGGTCCATGCCTACGTAGAGGTTGAAACCCTTGGGGGCGATGTTGAGCATCCAGCCGAAGTGGCTGCCGAAGGTGCCTACGCCGTAGTTAACGTTGAGGCCGAGCCACTTAACCGGCAAATAGTTGGCGCTGAAGCGGAAGTCAGTCCAGGCAAACTTGCGGGCCATGCGGGTGGTGTTCAACAGGCCGAAGCTAACTTGTTTATACATCGGCAGGGTGTACTCAACGCTGGCGTTCATAGTGGCGGCCAGAGCGCGGGTGTGGCTGGTTGCTTCGCTATCGGGTTTGAAATCGAAAAGCGAGGTCAGGTCATCTTTCATCTTGTCAAACGAATCTTCGATGTCGTCGGGGTCGAGAACATAGTCGTTGGAGTCGAAAGTGTGAACGCCACCCATGCCGGCAACTGCGGTGTTCGACCAGTTGATAAAGCCAAGGTCGTTAAAAGCGAGACCGAATGTGAAGTCTTTCCACTCGTAGGTTGCGCCTAAGTCAAAAGCGATGCCGTAGCCATTGGGAGCGGAGAAGCCGTCGATTTCGTAATCGTCGATCTGGCCGTCGCCGTTAACTTTCCAGTCAAAGCCTTTGATGCTCATTTTGGCCGCGCCCTCTGTAGTGGCGGTCCATGAGTCTTCGCCGAGGTTGAGGTCAGCCCTGTTCATATAAAGGTCGGCGTTGGCAATGCCCACAAGGAATTTAAAAGTGCCGCCCACCTTCAGTCCGGGAACGATCTTCGACAGGTCGTGGGAGTGGTTGAAGGCGATTTCGCCGTAAGCGCCGGCCTGGATTGCCATGCGGCCGATTTCGTAGCTGCCGTTGGTGACACCCTCTTTGACGAACGAGAACAGGGCTTTGGGCATACGCACCTGAGCTTCGGCCACGGCGTTGATGCTGATGTGGTTATAACCGCCGAAAGCGCGGAAGCCTACGTTGATAATGTTTTCGCGCAGCTCAAAGCCGAGACGAAGGTCGTTTTTAAACTTCTTCATCGCTTCGTCGGCCGAAATGTCGGGGTGCATGAAGGTAACCATGCGGCCATCCTGCTGATAGAGGAAGGTGTTGAGCCCCATGTTGGAGTTAACGCCGATGTTCATGCTGCCCAAACCGGGGAAGCCGACGTCATATTTTCCGTCGCGGCCCATAGCGGGGTTGAGCTGGTAATTATATGCGTAGTTATCGAGGAAATAGCCTGAACGGCTTTGTGCGGCGGCAGTAAATGCGGCAGTTGCCATGGCCACACACAATATCGATTTATTGGTAAGTTTCATAGTGAATGTTTATAGGTTTATGCGTGTGGTTAAAATTAGTCTTCGTCGTCGCTATCTTCTTTAATGATATAGTTACCGGTAACGCGAATCTTCAGGTTGTTAACGTCGAGATATGAATCCGGAGTCAGAACCTTTGCGTCTGCGGGCGAAACGAGTTTTGCAGTGTAATCCATGCCGTCGAGGTCGGTAACGTTGCCTTCCATGGTAATCACCACATGATGGGTCTGACCTGCGGGAATTTCGACTTTGTTAATCTTGATGTTCTGAATCTCCTGGCCCTCGGAGTTGACAGGAATTGCACTGAAGAAAACGTTAACGGGCAGATGGCTGGTAACGTCTGCTTCGAGAATAAGCTTCTCGATGTCCATTTCTTCGGAGTCGGTCGACAGGTCCCAGCCGTCGGTTCTTTCCGAATAGTAAATCGAAGAGCCGTCGCCAAGCTGAATGGGAGCGAACAAAGTGTATTTGCCACCGATACGACCGTCGAAGTTAAGCGGGAAATCGGTAACTATCTGTTCGGGGAAGCCGGGTTTAACAAAGTTTACCGACAACCCCTTGGGGAAACCGTTGCCGGCAACGATGTTGCCAAGATTAACCATTTTCACGGGCTCGGCATCTTCATAGCCGGGATATGCAACCACTTTGTCGGGATGAGGAAGCAGGCAGTATTTCTGCGGCTCAACGATACTTTTGACTTCCAGCTCGTTGAGTTTAGCGAGCTCTTCATCGCTTACAACATCGCGAATCTGGCGGATTTCAACGCCGGTGAGCGCATGGGCCGAGGTGCCGAGCGGATTGGTGAGGGTCAAATAAAGCTGCGGATTATAGAGCGAAATATTGGTCTCGGAGCTGGTCAAAACCGTGGGGAGGTTATCGAACATAACTTTGGTGTCCCATTCGGTCATTTCATAACCGACCTTGCCGTTGATAGTGAGGATTTCAAGGGGGGAGATTTCTACGTCAACACCGATAACGGCAGCGCCGGTGGGGCCATTGGTGTAGGAAATGTAGCCGCTTTCGATACCCATGCTTGTTGCAAGAGTGAATCGGTTCTGTTCGGGATACATGCTACCTCCGGCAGCGATGCGGTCAAACTCGGTAACGTGGAAGTTAAACTTGAATTCGCCGTTTGCATCAACCTTAGCCGAGGAAATTGAAACGATATTGCTGCTGTTCTTGCCAATCGTCTGGCCGGTACTCAAAGTGCCATAGAAACCTTTGGGCAGAACAAATTTCAGGTCGCGGAATTGTGCGTTGAGCACGTCGCCATCTTTGAATTGTGTAGATATGGTAATCGAGAAGTTCATATCTACAGTGCCGCTGGTAATGTCTATAATGTGTTTATCAACATCGTTGTAGTCATAATTAAACTGGTGAACATAGCCGGGGAGGGGAGCCTCAACATTGGGAACAACCTTCGGGAGGTCAATCGTGGTTTTGGACTGGTTCACTTCAGACTGTTGGGCAAGGAAGGCCTGAATGTGAATGTCGCTACTCGAAAATTCTTCGGTGCGGACCAAAGCGTATTCGCCGTTAACAATCTCTACATTATCCTGCTCGGAAAGGTCAACGAAAGTGCTGAGTTTTACCGGGGCTAAATTCAGGGGTAATGTCAGGTCATTGAACTGAAATTGCATCTCCATGTCGATATCATCCAGTGAATAATCCTGGTCGACACAACCGGTAAGCGCTGCCGAAGATAGCAGGCCGGCCATAGTCAGAATGCTGAAATAATGTTTTGTGTGCATGTAGTTGATTAGTTTAATTATATAATTTTTGCAAAGTTACGACTTTTTTAACGGATTTTCACTAAATATCACGGCGATTTCTACCGAAAGGAAAATATTTAAGCCGTTTTAACAACATTGGGAAATTCAATTTCCCCTGCCCGGTCTACCTTTGCACTATAAATTAACAACTTAAGATTATGGCAAAAATAGACTTCTCCGATATTATTTTCGTAACAGTTCTACAACAGGGTCGCTCGCTGGCCCAACTCACATTTTCGGGTCTGCACTCAATAAAGGAACTGATGCAACGCCTTCGTCAGTCGCTGCACCAGTATAACGGGCTCCTTACCATTCAACTGCGCAATTCAACGCAGGGATGGTCAAAAGAAAATCAAATGTTATTTGCGGCGTGAGCCGGAGTGCTTGTGGTCGCGCTTGCGCGGTTTCTGCGGTTCGCGCTGCAAGCCGTTTCCTTTGTCTGACACCAGCACAAAGTCAAGTTGCCGGCGCTGAAGGTCGGTGCGCGCAACTCTAACAACCACTTCGTCGCCCAGGCGGAACGAGCGGCCTGTGCCTCGGCCAACGAGTTTATAATTCCGTTCGTCGAGTTCATAATAGTCATCGCCTAAATCGCGGATAGGAATAAGACCTTCACAAAGATTTTCGGTAAGTTCAACATACAAACCCCACTCGGTAACGCCGGTAATAACGCCGGCAAACTCTTCGCCGAGGCGGTCTTGCATAAATTCCACCTGCTTGTACTTAATCGAGGCGCGCTCGGCGTTAACTGCGGTCTGCTCCATTTTCGATGAGTGTTCACACTGCTCGGAAAGCTTGTCGACCAAAGCCGAACGGCCACCGTCGAGATAGCGGGCCAGCAGACGGTGAACCATCATGTCCGGATAGCGGCGAATAGGCGAGGTAAAATGGGTGTAATAGTCGAAACACAAGCCGTAGTGGCCGATATTGTCGGTTGAATACACAGCCTTGGCCATCGAGCGGATAGCAAGGGTAGACAGCAGGTTTTCCTCTCCCCTACCCTTAACTTCGAGCAACATGCGGTTAATCGAGCGGTTGATTTCGCGGGGAGTGCCCTTGGTCTTAACCTTGTAGCCAAACGACGAAGCGAGCTTGGCCAAATCGCTGAGCTTCTGTTCGTCGGGTTTGTCATGAATACGATAAACGAACGCCTTCGCCTTTTTGTGGCCGCTGACTTTACCAACAGCCTCGGCCACAGTTTCGTTGGCGAGCAACATCAGTTCCTCGATGAGCTTGTTGGCATCTTTCGATACCTTATAATATACGCCGGTTGGCTTGCCCTCTTCGTCGAGATGGAACTTCACTTCGGGACGGTCAAATTCCATGGCGCCCTTTTTGAAACGCTCGGCACGCAGAGCCTTGGCAATCTTGTCGAGCGTAAGAATCTCTTCGGCGTAGTCGCCCTGGCCGGTTTCAATCACTTCCTGGGCCTCTTCGTAGGCATATCGGCGATTGGAGCAGATAACGGTTCTGCCAATTCTGTGGTTATAGACGTTGCCGTTGTCGTCCATCTCAAAAATGCAGCTGAAAGCGAGCTTTTCTTCGTTGGGGCGCAACGAGCAGACGCCGTTTGAAAGATGCTCGGGCAGCATCGGCACTACGCGGTCTACCAGATAAACCGACGTTGCGCGCTTGTAGGCCTCCTTGTCGAGCGCGGTGTCGGGCTGAACGTAGTGGGTAACGTCGGCGATATGCACACCCACTTCGTAGTGGCCGTTGCCCAGCTTTTTAATTGAAATAGCGTCGTCGAAGTCCTTGGCATCCTTCGGGTCGATGGTAACTGTGAGCACATCGCGATAGTCCTCGCGGCGCGCAATTTCCTCCGGTGTTATTCCGGGGCCTATGCGCTTTGCGGCACGCTCAACCTGCTCGGGATAAGCATATGGCAAGCCAAATTCGGCAAGTATGGCATGGATTTCGGTGTTGTTCTCGCCCGATTTGCCGAGCACGTCAACAACCTCGCCCTTCGGCATATTGGCATGTTCGGGCCATGAGGTTATGCGCGCAACAACCTTGTCGCCCGACTTGCCGCCGCGCAGTTTGTCTTTGGGAATAAAAATATCGGTGGCAAGGAACTTGGAGTCGGTAGACAACAGGGCATATCCGCGTTCAACCGTAAGAACGCCGATAAACGTCTGATCTTTCTTTTCAGTGATTTCAACCACTTCGGCTTCAGGTTCAGCGCCGCGACGGGCGGCGGAAACCATTACGCGCACCTTGTCGCCGTTGAGGGCGTGCATGGAGTTGCGCTCGGCAACGAATATGCTTTCGCCATCTTCGTCGGTTACCACGGCATTCTTGCCGTTGCTGCGGCGCACGAATGTGCCGGTCATGTAGTTGCTGCGGTTCGGGGCTTTATACTTGCCGGGGGCAACCTCAATGATTTCGCCGTCGAGCGAGAGTTCATAGAGGCGCATGGCAACATCGCGCTGCTTCGGCCCGGTCTTGGCACCTATGGCAGCCGAAACCTGCTTATAGTTGAACGTGTTGTTCTTTTGCTGTTTAATAAATTCGGCGATTTGCTCAAAGAGTTTCTGTTCGCCGCGTTTTGGCTTTGAGGGAGTATTCATAACATTATTTTAACAATTGAGCCTGCCGCTTTGTTGTCGGCGACAGGCTCAAGATGAATGCAACGTTAGATTTTATGCGTCGATATTGGCGTAGGCGGCATTCGCTTCGATGAAATCGCGACGAATCGAAACGTCCTCGCCCATGAGCATGGAGAACACGCGGTCGGCCTCAATGGCATCCGAAATATTCACCTGCTTGAGGATACGGTTTTCGGGGTCCATGGTGGTTTCCTTCAGTTCCTTATAGTCCATTTCGCCCAAACCTTTGTAGCGTTGAACCATAGCGCCGGGGCCCATCGACTCGATGGCTTCGCGCAGCTGGCGGTCATCCCAGCAATATTCGGCGCGCTTGCCATTCTTGAGGCTTACTTTATAGAGCGGCGACGAGGCGATGTAGAGGTAACCGTTGTCGATCACCGAACGCATGCGGCGGAAGAAGAAGGTCATCAGCAGAGTGTCGATGTGAGAGCCATCGACATCGGCATCGGTCATTATGATAATCTTATGATAAGCGATTTTGCTGATATCAACGTCGTCTTCCTTACCTTCTTCCTGGCTGGGGACTACGCGCAGCGCGCGATAGAGGGCGGTGATTTCCTGGTTTTCAAAAATCTTGGTCTTCGAAGCTTTTTCAACGTTGAGGATTTTGCCGCGGATAGGCAGAATAGCCTGCGTGTGGCGGTCGCGGGCCTTTTTGGCGGAGCCGCCTGCCGAGTCACCTTCGACAATGAAGAGTTCGCAATCTTCGGCAATGCGGCTTGAGCAGTCGGCCAGCTTGCCGGGCAGACCGGCGCCGCCGAGGGGCGATTTGCGCAACACTTCGGTGCGGGCCTTCAGTGCTGCATGGCGCGCGGTTGCCGAAAGAATAATCTTGTCGGTAATGATTTTGGCTTCCTTGGGGTGTTCCTCAAGGTAGTCGCGCATAGCTTCGGCCACTGCGGTTTGCACGGCGCCGATAACCTCGTTGTTGCCGAGTTTGGTTTTGGTCTGGCCCTCAAACTGCGGTTCCATAACCTTAACCGAAATCACGGCGGTGAGGCCCTGCATATAGTCGCCCGAGGTCAGCTCGATTTTGTCTTTAGCAAGCTTTTCGAGCATCTTGTTGTCCTCGGCATACTTCTTGATGGTGAAGCCTACTGCGCGTTTGAAACCGGTCAGGTGCGTACCGCCTTCGTAGGTGTTGATATTGTTTACGAAGGAATAGATATTTTCGTTGTAGTCGGTGTTATAGGTCAGCGCTACTTCAACTGGAATGCCCTGGCGTTCGGTGTTGAGGTGAATAACATGCTCAATCAGCGGAGTGCGCTTGGCGTCGATATAGCGCACGAAGTCTTCCAGACCTGCCTCGGAATAGAAGGTTTCGGTGCGGGCGTTGCCATCGGCGTCGCGTTCGCGTTTGTCGGTCAGCGTCAGGGTTATGCCGGCATTGAGGAAAGCCAGGTCGCGCAGACGGTTGGCCAGAGTGTCGTAGTTATAAACGGTTTCAACAAATATCGAGCCGTCAGGCTTGAAGGTTACGGTCGTACCGGTGGTTTCGCTCTCGCCGATTACGGTGAGTTCCGACGTGGGTTTACCGCAGGAGTATTCCTGCATGTAAACCTTGCCGTTGCGGCGAACCTCGGCGCGCAGATAGGTTGACAGCGCGTTTACGCAGCTTACGCCTACGCCGTGCAGACCGCCCGAAACCTTATATGAATCTTTATTGAATTTACCGCCGGCATGCAGAACGGTCAGAACAACCTCAAGGGCGCTCTTTTTCTCTTTTTCGTGCATGTCAACAGGAATACCGCGGCCGTTGTCGACAACGGTTATCGAGTTATCTTCGTTGATAACCACGTCGATATTGGTTGCATAACCTGCCAGGGCTTCGTCTATTGAGTTATCAACAACTTCATATACCAAATGGTGGAGACCTTTGGCCGAAATGTCGCCGATATACATTGCAGGGCGTTTGCGCACTGCCTCAAGACCTTCCAGAACCTGGATGGAACTTGCGCCGTAGTCGGCGCCTGCTTTTTCTTCTTCTATCATAAAATCGAATTGTTTCTGACTGCAAATTTACGAAAATTTTCCGAAAATCATCGCTTAACAACATTTTTTTTGTAACTTTGCGCCTTGAAATGATTTACAATCTTCAATCGCTCCGAGGCTTGCTGGCCATAGCAGTTTTAGCAGCACATTTCGGGTTTAACAGCCGGTTGCTCTCTAATTCCGGCGACATAAGGATTGCCGGCTTTATGATGCTCAGCGCCTTTGTGTTTACCCTGTCGTTTCTGCGCCGCGCCGAAAGAAACGATTTGCCAAAACCGGGCCGATTTATGTGGCGACGACTGGTTCAGCTCTACCCTCTCTACCTTGTGGGCCTGTTTCTTGCCCTGGCCGTCAACGGATTTCGTCAAGGTATTAAGCCCACAGTGGCTGACATTCTTATGATTCAGAGCTGGATTCCGAACATTACTTACTACTTCTCCGGCAATCCGCCAACATGGTTCATCAGCTCCATAATGTTCTGCTACCTGGCGTTTCTGCCAACCTTCCGGCTCGCATACAATAAGCCGCGAGCTTTTGCGGCGTTCATGGCCTCGTATCTGATATGCTACTTTCTGGTCACGATCTACGTGCCGGAGCCCTATGTGCACGGAATGATCTATATTTTTCCGCCCATGCAGTTCGCAACATATCTGTGCGGAATAGTGTTGGCATTCGTTTGCCACTATCGCAAAGTTTCCATAAAATCGCCCGTCGTGGCCGACCTGGCAGTTATCGGCATCCTCGCGGCAATGTTCGCGCTGCTGATGCTCGCGCCCTCGGTTTCGCCCAGGTTCACCTTAAGCTCCTACTGGTGGCCGTCGGTTTTCGCGCTGCTGCTGATTCTGACTGCAATTGAAAACACCAACTGCCTGACCACCCGCGTTCTCCACTCCAAGCCGCTCCTTGCCTTAGGCAACGTTTCTTTCGGTTTCTATATTCTCCACTACCCGTGGATTCACGGCTCACGCGCCATTTTAGACTTTTTCAACATCCACTTGCCACTTGGCCTTGAATACTGCATTTCCATACCTTTACTCGCCGCTCTGGCATGGCTGAGCAAGAAATATTTTGAGACTCCGATTGTGAATAAATACAAATAAGTTGCGTATTTGCAATTTTTTTCGTAATTTTGCGCTATATATACCTACGGTAAAAAGAATTGAAACTCCTGCTGGAAACCGATAACACACTGCGTCTGATTGCCGATTCGGCAATCGGCCGTAACCTTCAGCCTTGGTTTTTGCCCGACAGCGGCGAAAACTGGCGGGGACGGTTTGCGCTCGGCTTCAGGGTTGGCAAACTCGGCAAAAACGTGCCGCCGAAGTTCGCCCCGCGCCATTTCGACGCCATGACCCTGATTTGGGTGCCCGAGGCCGACAGATTCGACTGCCTCGACTTTATGGACGGCGCAGTGGTATGCGGAAAATGGCTGCCCATAGAGCAGCTGCCCGACCGAGCGGCCGACTTGCTCGCAAAAACCTCAGCATGGTCAACAATGAAAACCGGCGATATTATAGCTTACACTCTCCCCGACCCTGCAACACCGATAAATATAAACCAACACATAGCAAATACACTCAACAACGAAGAAGTTTTAAACTTTAATATTAAATAGCCAATCACTTTACATATCTTTCGCCTCATGAAAAAAGCACTATACCTGGCCTGCTGTCTGACTCTCGGACTCTGCGCATCTGCCTCCAATATGCCGGCGACTTCGATTATGTCGGAGGGTAATTGGACAAAGATTCGTGTAATGTCCGACGGCGTTTATCAGCTCACCTACGATGAACTCAAACAACTCGGATATTCCGACCCCGCGGCAGTTAAAGTTTTCGGTTATGCGCCGAGCCTGCTCGTAAGTTGCTCGTTTAACGTTATTCCCGGCGACCTCAAGCCGATTCACACCGTCAACATTCCCGAGCAACAGAAAATTGTATTTTACCTGGCCGACAACTACGACTTCAACCCCGAAGCCTGGCGCACCAAGTTTACCGCCAACGATGCCGCCAAGCGTCTGCGCCACATCAACAGCATCGGCGCCACATATTTTATCTCCGATGTGCACTCCGGCCCGGCTTCGTTTTCGACCATAGCCGCTCCGAAATCTACCGACGGCGCGCTTACCAGCCACAAGGCCGTTTACTACCACGAAGACGACGCCACCTCGCTCACCGAGGCCGGCACAATATTCCTGGAACCCGCAACCATTACCAAAACCAACGGCGTTACACATCCGTTTACGGTGAGCCATCTGGCTTCGCCCGACGCTACGCTGCTGTTCGGCGCCTACATGGCACCGTCAAACACAGACGTTGCCAACACCATGGTGGCCTACTTCTCGGAAGGCATCGAAAACATTTCGTCCGACGGCTCCAAGCCCAACCTGCTGCTCCAAAAAGAAGTCCTCACCCCCGAATTCCGCTCCCAGGAATTCACCATGCCGATGACCACCGAGTCGCAGACCCACACCGTAACCTTTAAAATTCCCGAAAACGGCAACCAGCAGAAACCCTGTGCTCTCGACTTCTTCTTTGTTAAATACAACAGGTCGAACAACGTTGGCGTGCGTCCGCAGTCAATGATGTACTTCCTTAACGAAACCAAGGCCGCAACTTTCGAACTTTCGGGTATCGACAACAAGAACTGGAAAGTCTGGAACGTTACCAACCCCTCTGAAATCAAGGAAATCGCCCTCAACCAGAGCGACGACAAATTCTATGGCACCCTGCCTGCCGTAGCCTCCGGCTATGCCAACGAAGTGGTTGCCTTCGACGTTACCGCCGAGCAACCCTCGCCCGAAATTATCGGCCATGTCGCCAACCAGAACCTCCACTCCATGCAGGTACCCGACATGCTGATCGTAACCTCCACTCCGCTGCTCAACAGCGCATATCAGATTGCAGACTTCCACGAACGCGTTCAGGGACTGGAAGTTGCCGTTGTTGACCAGGCAAAGATTTTCAACGAATACGGCTCAGGCAACACATCGCCCGAAGCTGTTCGCCGCTTTGTTACTCATCTTAACGAACGCAACGGCTCGAAGCTGCGCGGCGTGCTCCTGCTCGGCCCCGCCACCTTTAACAATAAAGACCTTGTGGGCGACAACATGCCCTACGTTGTTACCGCTCAGTGCGAGGAACCGAGCCTGGCCCGAAACATAACCACCAACTACTCATCAGACGTTTACTTTGTGTCGGCCGGCGAGCCCAAGACCTCAAACCCCTGGCTTGAGCGCCACAGCACCTTCTGCGTATTCTCCAACCCGCCGATTGCCGGCGTAGGCCGTCTGCCCTTCAAAGACGCATCGGAAATCAACGACTATTATAAAAAGGCTGAATACTACCTCACCAATCTGCCCACCTATCCCGCTCTGGGCAACATTATCGTTGCTTCAGACTATTCGACGCCCACCGAAAAGTCGCGCACCCACATGAGCGACGGCGAGCAGATGCTTGAGGCCATGAACACCGAAAAGCACGGCACCACGATTACCATTAACCGCTGCGCTTCAAACCTCTTCTCGGCCGACAACAATGTTATCACCCGCAAGATTCAGAACAGCACCCTGGCCCGCGGCGCACAATTCTATGCCTTCTTCGGACACGGCACCGCCACCGGCATCTCCGGCTCCACCACTGCCCGCGACCCGATGCTGAACCTGCAGTCGTCGCTCGACGTCAAGGGCCCGGCCCACACTCCGTTCATGTATTTTGCATCGTGTCACGTAGCAGCCGTCGACATCTACACCAAAACTCTTTCGGGCAACCTGCTTAGCAACCCCAACGGTGGCCCCGTAGGCGTTATCGGTTCCGGCCGCGAAGTGTTCCCTGAAAACAACACCGAGCTGGGCCGCGAAATTGCCTATTGCATGGATGTTGCCGAAAACAACACCCCCTTCGGCAAAGTATGGTGCGATGCCGTATGGCGCTTCAACGACCGCATGGCGTCATATCGCAAGTCTATCTGCAACACTCTGAACTATAACTACATCGGTGACCCGATGATGCCTGTTTACAGTGCCACAAACGCCGTTGAAATCGACCCGATTGCCAACAACAGCATGAGCTTCATTGCCCCGACAACCATTTCGGGACGCGTAACCGACCTCAACGGCAACTTTGACTCGAACTTCAACGGCACCGTCGTGCTGACCATCTACGACACCCCCGAAGAAAAGGCCAACGTTAACAAAACCAACCCGTCGAACAATCCCGGCTACATCGCCTCCATGGAAATCGACCAGGAGATTATCGGCCAGATAACCGCCGATGTCAAAAACGGCCGCTTCTCGGTTGACGCAATCGCTCCTTCGACCTCCAACCCCGCCAACCACCGCATACAGGCCTACGTCTACTCCACCGACGCAACCAACCGCGGCCTCGGCTACGTTAAGGGCATTGACTTTGTAGAGGCAGGCACCGCAGCCTCAACCACCAATCAGCCGGTATTTATCGAATCGTTTGAAGTTGCAATCTCCGAAGCATCAGCTTCGCACAAACACAAAGCAACGCTGACCGCCACCATTGAATCGCCCGCCGGCATAGCCTACTCCAACGCTCTTGTCAACCCCGTTAAACTCACCATCGACGGAAAGGCTCAAGATAATGTTTCCAACCTTGTTACCCCCATTGGCAACGGCAAGTTCCGCATGAACTACACCACCTCGCAACTCGAGTTCGGCAACCACGAGGCAAATCTGGCCGTTCTCGACGCCGACGATAACTGGGCGGAAGAAACCCTCTATTTCATGATCGACAACACTCCGGAAGCTACCCTGTCGGCCGCAGTTGAGGAAGGCACCGTAAACTTTGAAATCGCAACCGAAATCAACAGTGCCACCCACCGTCTCATTGTTGAGAACCTCCATGGCGACCTGGTGCTCAACGAGGTATTCACCGGACCTGCCTACACGGCCAATCTCAACGCCGGAGCATACCGCGCTTTCGTTCAGGTACGCTCCAATTCCGCAGCATCGGCTACACAGAAAGTTCAGTTCGTGGTTCATTGAACCATTTCCACAGCTGAAGCGTTATAAAACTGCAGGGCGAAAAATAGTTTCGTTCTGCAGTTTTCACTACTATTATTATCGTTTCAACCGTGGTAAAGAAATATTTTATTACATTATGCATGTCTGCTATAGGACTCTTGGCCGGCGCCCAGACCGATAGCACCGCGGTTATCACCCCCGCACCCAAAAAGAACATCGTTCAGAAAGTTCTTGACTACTTCGATGGCTCAAACGACGTAAAGCCCGCCAAAAAGCTTGATTTCAGCATTATAGGCGGACCATACTACTCGCAGGATACCAAATTCGGCATCGGCCTTGTTGCCGCCGGCATTTATCACCGCGACCTCAACGACACCATCAGCCCCGCCTCGCAGTTCAGCCTCTACGGCGACGCGTCCATTACCGGCTACTACAAAGTCGGCATCGACGGCTCCAGCTATTTCAAAGGCGACCGCATCTGGCTCTACTACGACATTTACTTTTCGTCGCAGCCCGACCGCTACTGGGGCATAGGTTACGCTCAGAACCACAACAACGACCTTATGGTCAACTACAAAAAATGGACCGCCAAGGGCAACCTGGCCGCACTGTTCCGCCTCGGCGAATCGCCCGTCTACATGGGTCCGGTTATCGACCTGGCCTACTTCGACGCCAAAAACCGACCCGACGCCCAGCTCTGGGACTATCAGAAACGCCGCACTTTCACCGACCTTTGGGGCGTAAGCCTGGTTGTTGACACCCGCGATAACGTCTACAACGCCTACGAAGGCCTATACTTCAGACTCGACCAAAGCTTCGCCCCCAAGTTTATGGGCAACCAATATGCTTTTTCGGCAACCGAAGGCACCTTTAACTTCTACACCCCCCTCTGGAAAGGCGGCGTTATGGCAACCAACATGCACATGCGCATGACCTACGGCGACACCCCCTGGGGCATGATGTCGGTTTTGGGTGGTTCAAGCTCAATGCGCGGCTACTGGGAAGGCAGATATAACGACAAGTGTGCCGCCGAAGTGTGCGTAGAACTTCGCCAGCACGTGTGGCGCCGCTTCGGTGCCGTGGTCTGGGGCGGCGTAGGCGAAGTGTTTGCCAAACCCCGAATGATATTTAAAGGTCACGCTCTCTGGAATGCCGGCGTAGGCATCCGCTGGGAGTTCAAACATAGAGTTAACGTAAGGGTCGACTACGGTTTCGGCCAGGATCAAAACGGTTTAGTATTCAGCATCAATGAAGCATTCTGACAAAAACAATTCATCAACGAATGCCATACTCGCACGAGTATTGATTATTCTCACCATTGCAGTACTCATTATCCCCAACGTGGCATT
This sequence comes from uncultured Bacteroides sp., assembly GCA_964554665.1. Classification (GTDB taxonomy): domain Bacteria; phylum Bacteroidota; class Bacteroidia; order Bacteroidales; family Muribaculaceae; genus UBA3263. Next base: position 24,347 of record CAZKPP010000003.1, on the reverse strand, counting down.
GAGCATCATGGGCCACTTCACGCTGCTCGAAGCCGGGGCCAACATCCTCTTACCGGCCGGCATTCTGGTATTTTTGCTCACCTGGCGCAATCGCCCGGGGTCGAATGTTCTTTGGCTGCTCCCCTTTATGGTTCTTGCGGCATTTCAGATTGTTTTGCTCTTTCTCTATGCCGACGGCTCGATTATCGGCGTTGACATGTTTCTCAACGTTGCCACAACCAACCCCTCCGAAGCCGGCGAGCTGCTCGATAATCTCGGCCCGGCAATCGCCACCGTGGTTGCCCTCTATCTGCCGGTGATTGTTCTGGCAATAGTCTGCATGGTTAAAAAGGTAAGGACTTCTGACCGCACCCTCAACCGTTTCCGCACCACCGCAATGCTTCTGAGCGTAAGCGGAGCCATAGTAACCGGCGCCTGCATTCTTGAAGAACCTTACTACAGCATCGACGAAGACCTCTATCCCGTAAACGTTCTCGCCAACCTGTCAACGGCCGTTACCCGCGCCCACACTTCGGCCAGATATTTCGACACAAGCAGCGACGCCACATACCACGCCCACTCTACCCGCCCGGATAATCTCCGCGAGGTCTACGTTGCAGTGGTTGGCGAAACATCGCGCGCCGACAACTGGCAGTTTTTCGGCTACGACCGCTTCACCACCCCCCGCCTCTGCTCGCTGCCCGCAGGCACAATTACCGGCTTCGGCAAAACTTTCTCGGAAAGCAACACCACCCACAAAGCCGTGCCTCTGCTGCTGTCGAACCTCACCGCTGAAAACTTCGACAATAAAATCAACGAAAGCAAATCGGTTATCACCGCCTTCAAGGAGGCCGGATTCAAAACCGCCTATATTTCCATGCAGTGCCGCAACCACTCTTATATCGACTACTTCGGCGAGGAAGCCGACACCACAATCTTTGTGCGCGAGCCTCAGCCCGGCGAAATAGTTGAAGGGTTCTATGACTGCGACATGCTCGCACAGCTTGATTCGCTGCTGACTCAGGACGACACCAAGCTCCTTGTGGTGCTCCACCAATACGGTTCGCATTTCAACTACGTAGACCGCTATCCGCGCGAAGAAGCCTTCTTCCTTCCCGACAAAACCGCCGACGCCGGCGCCGCCAACCGCGGCCAGCTTGTAAACGCCTACGATAACTCCATACGCCACACCGACAATCTGCTCTACAACATCATTGAGCGCCTCGACTCAATCAACTGCGTAGGCGGCATGGTTTATGCCTCGGACCATGGCGAAGATATTTTCGACGATGCCCGCTCGCGGTTCCTCCACGCGTCGCCCACTCCGACCTACTTCCAGCTCCACGTGCCGATGATTGTTTACATGACCCCGAAACTGCAGCACCGCGACCCCTCGCTCATCAACCAGGCTCGCCTGCATCAGAATAACGAGGTAAGCTCATCGCAGAGCTACACCCCCACCCTGCTGAGCATCGCCGGCATTCAGTCGCCCGACGTTGACCGCACCAAGGCACTTACGTCGAAACACTACTCCGAGCCCGAAGAACGCGTATTTCTGTCAGACCGCAACAAAGCGCAAAATCTTCATCAGGCAGGCTTCACTACCGAAGACTTCCAGCGCCTCGAACGCCTGAACCACATTTAAATTTCCGACAGTTCAAGCCATTCGAGTTCAGCATCGTCAAGCTCGTTTTTCACCTCCGAATAACGGGCTGACTTGCTTTCTATATCGTCGGCAATCCCCGAGGCAAACAGCGCTTCGAGTTCCTCTTTCTCGGCGGTGAGCTTTTCAATCAACGCTTCGAGCTCTTCCATTCTCTTTTTCTCTTTAAACGAGAGCTTGCGCGGCTTATCGGTCTTGGGTTTGACTTTCTTCTCAGCAGCGGGCTTCTCAACCGCCGCATCCATTTCGGCCTGCCAGCGCCGATAGTCAGAGTAATTTCCGGGGAAATCCTTCACTACGCCATTGCCGGTGAAAACAAACAGGTGGTCAACCATATTGTCGAGGAAATAGCGGTCGTGGCTAACGACCATAAGGCAACCCTTAAAGTCACTCAGATACTCTTCAAGCAACCCGAGGGTAACGATATCGAGGTCGTTGGTCGGTTCGTCGAGAATCAAAAAGTTGGGCGAGCGCATCAACGTAACAGCCAAGTGCAGACGCGCCTGCTCGCCGCCGCTGAGCGTATGGATATACTTCTGCTGATCCTTGGGCGAAAACAGAAACTTTTGCAGGAACTGCATGGGCGAATGGCGCTCACCCCCTTCAAGCACAATATCTTCGGCAATGTCGGTCACTGCGTCGATAACCTTTTTTTCGCGCGGCAGCTGCAGGCCCTCCTGTGAGTAATAGCCGAATCTAACGGTGTCGCCGATGTCAAACCGGCCGCTGTCGGGCTTGACTATGCCCTGAAGCATCTTAATGAAGGTTGACTTGCCAACGCCGTTGGGGCCGACAATGCCCACCTTGTCGTAGCGGGCAAAGGTGTAAGTAAAGTCGTCGAGCACGCACTTGTCGCCAAAATGTTTGGTAACGCCTTCGGCCTCGAAAATTTTGTTGCCTATGCGCGACGCGTTGACCGACAACTGCACGGCGTCGGTCGAATCAGTAACTTTTTGGCGCGAACGGCTCTTGAGTTCATAGAAAGCGTCGATGCGAAACTTGGCTTTGCCGGCGCGGGCCTGCGGCTGGCGGTTCATCCATTCCTGCTCCTTGCGCAGGGTGTTGCGCACCTTGGCCAGTTCGCCTGTCAGCGCCTCGATGCGCTCCTGCCGGCGGCGCAGATATTCGGCATAGTTACCCTTATAAGTAAAAATCTGCTCAAGGTCGATTTCTATGATTTTGTTGCAGACGCGATCCAGGAAATAACGGTCGTGAGTAACCAGCAGAATCGTTGCCGCCGAGCGCGTAAGCCGCGCTTCGAGCCACTCGATAACCTGAATGTCGAGGTGGTTTGTGGGCTCATCGAGAATCAGCAGGTCAGGCTCGGAAAGCAGGGCGCGCGCAATGGCCACTCGCTTTTGCTGGCCGCCCGACATTGTGGCCATCGGCGCGTTAACATCCTCCACGCCCAACTGGGTTAGCATTCGGGTGGCCTCTTCGCTGCCAAAGCCGGCGCAGGCGCTGAGCGGCGTAGCGTCGGCGCCGCCAAAATCGGGTTTCTGCTCAACCAGAGCAATTTTCAGCCCCGCGCGACAGGTTACGGTGCCGGAATCGGCATCTTCCAAACCGGCAATAATGCGCAGCATAGTGGTTTTGCCGGTGCCATTCTTGGCAATCAGCCCGATTTTGTCGCCGCGGTTAATGCCAAAGGTAACGTCGGCAAACAGCATTCTGTCGCCGTAGCTCTTGGTGAGCTTCTCTATATTTATATAAGGTGTAACAGCCATAAATCTTAACAATGCAAAATTACGAAATAATTTCCACACAACAAAACAAAAGAATTTGTCGGTTTCACGAAAAAGTATTATTTTTGCGCTATGAAACTCAAACACCTTATCCTATCTTTCACATTATCGCTTGCCTGCGGCGCAGCTCACGCAGGTGACATGCCAATCAGAGTTGGCGTACGTGCCGGCTTAAACACATCTAACATTACCGAAACACGCACGGCATCCGCAGTCATTATGGACCACGCCAAAAACTGGAAACCCGGTCTGACTTTAGGAGCAATCGTTGACATACCGATGGGTAAACGCTTCTTTCTTTCGCCGGGGTTCTACTACGACTATCGCCACGACACCTACACTGTAACGGCGGCCACTCTTCCCCCGCTCGAAGATGACGCAATCGTAATTACCGAAGGTTCTGTTTCCACCAGCTGGTTCCACGTTCCGATGTTGGTTTCCTATCGCATCCCGATTACTTTCATTGAGTTCCAGTTCGATTTCGGACCTTACATTTCAATGGGCTTGGGAGGCCGCGACAAATATACCACATCCGTTTTTGAGGGCGATGACTATTCGGAAACAATCGACATTATTGAAGATGCCTTCGGCCAGAAGGGCCGCTATATCAACCTCGACTGGGGCTTCGACATGGGCGTTGGCCTGCTGATTGCCGACCACTACTATGTTGGCGCCCACTATCTTTTGGGCGCACGCAATCTGGCCCAAGACCGCGAAGCCATCAAAGCGGCCTATAACCGCGAATGGCAATTCACAATTGGATATAACTTCTAAAAACCATCATATCTCTTATGACCAAACCCTTCAAATATCAGGAAATGTTTCCGCTCGGCCCCGACACCACCGAGTATTACCACCTGACCTCCGACTACGTTAAAGTTGAAAACTGGAACGGCCACGAAATACTCGTTGTCGACCCCGAAGCATTGACCGTACTTGCCCGTCAGGCAACCCACGATAACTCCTTTATGTTGCGCCGCGAACACAACGAAATGGTAGCCAAGATTCTTCATGACCCCGAAGCATCGGCCAATGATAAATTCGTGGCCCTGACCATGCTCCGCAACGCCGAAATCGCGGCCAAAGGCCAGCTTCCTTTCTGTCAGGACACCGGCACCGCCATTATTCACGGCGAAAAAGGCCAGCACGTGTGGACCGGCTGCAACGACGAAGAAAAACTGAGCCACGGCGTTTATAAAACCTACACCGAAGATAACCTGCGCTACTCACAGAACGCCCCGCTGAACATGTATGACGAAGTAAACACCGGCTGCAACCTCCCGGCGCAAATCGACATCCATGCAACCGAAGGCAACGAATACAAGTTCCTGTTCGTAGCCAAAGGCGGCGGCTCTGCCAACAAAACATATCTCTATCAGGAAACCAAGGCCATTATCAACCCCAAGACCCTGGTGCCCTTCCTGGTTGAAAAAATGAAGACTCTCGGCACCGCCGCGTGTCCTCCCTACCACATTGCCTTCGTTATCGGCGGCACATCGGCCGAAAAGAACCTCGAAGTTGTTAAGAAAGCATCGGTTAAGTATCTCGACAACCTGCCCACCCAGGGCAATGAGCTCGGCCACGCTTTCCGCGACATCGAACTCGAAAAAGAACTGCTCGAAGCCTCACGCAAAATCGGCCTGGGCGCACAGTTCGGCGGCAAATATTATGCCCACGACATCCGCGTTATCCGCCTGCCGCGCCACGGCGCAAGCTGCCCCATCGGCATGGGCGTAAGCTGCTCGGCCGACCGCAACGTCAAGGCCAAAATCAATGCCCAGGGTCTCTGGATTGAAAAACTCGACTCCAACCCCGGCGAACTGATTCCCGAAGAAATGCGCAATGCCGGCGAAGGCGAAGTTGTCAACATAGACCTGAACCGCCCGATGGAGGAAGTGCTGGCCGAACTGACCAAATATCCGGTATCGACCCGCCTGTCGCTCAAAGGCACCATCATTGTTGGCCGCGACATTGCCCACGCCAAAATCAAAGAACGCCTCGACAAGGGCGAACCTATGCCCCAATACCTCAAAGACCACCCCATTTACTATGCCGGCCCCGCCAAAACCCCCGAAGGCATGCCCTCAGGCTCGTTCGGCCCCACAACCGCCGGCCGCATGGACTCCTACGTTGACCAGTTCCAGAGCGCAGGTGGCTCTATGATTATGATTGCCAAGGGCAACCGCTCAAAGCAGGTTACCGATGCCTGCAAGAAACATGGCGGCTTCTATCTCGGCTCTATCGGCGGCCCGGCCGCAGTTCTGGCAGCAAACTCCATCAAAAAAGTTGAACTGCTCGAATATCCCGAACTCGGCATGGAAGCCATCTGGAAAATCGAGGTTGAAAACTTCCCCGCTTTCATTCTGGTTGACGACAAGGGCAACGACTTCTTCACCGAAATCCAGGCCAAATGTGCCGGCTGCCCCATAGCCAAGTAACACCGGGCCCGAACCCATAAAAATCAACAGGAGGTAAACACTTTTCGCGAGTGTTTACCTCCTGAATTATTCAGAGAGTTTACGGATTAGTCAACGGTCATTTCACCGACAATCGAGGTTGTCAGATACTTAACGATTTCATCCTTGGTCAGGCCGCTGCCGAGCAGATACATCATCTTGGTGACGGCAGCCTCTACGGTGATGTCGTAGCCGGAAATGACGCCGGCCTTGGCAAGCATATCGCCGGTGTAGTAGCGCTTCTGTTCGTCGCCGCCATTGAGACACTGGGTAACATTGTAGATTATCAGCCCGCGCGAAACCGCATCGGCCAGGTCGTTGAGGAACCACTGTTCGGTCGGGGCATTGCCGGCACCGAACGTGCGCAGAATAACGGCCTTGATACCCGGAGTTGCCAGCTGAGACTTAACAACATCCTCGGTAATGCCTGGATAGAGCCACATAACCAGAATGTTCGGGTCCATGGAATAGAACGGGTTGAGCGGCAGCTGCGTCGAGTGGCGCATCAGGTACGGACGGTTGTAGTCAATGTGCAAGTCAATGGTGCCGAGCACCGGGTAGTTGAAGCTCTTGAAGGCATGGAAACCTGTTGAGGTGAACTTGGTTGACCGGCAACCGCGAACAATGTAGTCCTGGAAGGAGATAACGACTTCCTGAATCATCGGGTCACCGTTTTCATCCTTGGCGGCAGCAACCTGCAGGGCCGAAATCAGGTTTTCGGTGCCATCTTCGCGGGTGTCGCCGATAGGGAGCTGCGAACCGGTAATGACAACCGGCTTTCGCAGGTCACGCAACATGAACGACAGGGCTGAAGCGGTGTAAGCCATGGTATCGGTGCCGTGGAGGATAACAAAGCCGTCGAATTCATCGTAGCGGTCGGCAATATCCTTAACGATCTGGTTCCAGTAGGTAGGATTCATGTTCGACGAGTCGATAGGCTGCGGGAACTGAACCGATTCAATCTGATAGCCGAGCTGGCCGACCTTAGGCACATTGTCCATCAGGTGAGAGAAATCGAAAGGCTGAAGGCCATTGGCGGTTTCGACCATGCCGATCGTGCCGCCGGTGTAGATAATAAGTATTTTTGGAGTGTTAGCCATAGTTAATAGTTAGTAATTAGTAGTATGAGATTATTCATAGTAGTTTTTCGACATGCCGAATACGAAGTGGCGACTGCGGAAGATGACTACCAGCAGAACTGCGGCACATGCAATGCCCGAGAAGATGAAGGGGAACATGGTCGAAGTGGTGTGGAAAATCTTCTCACCGGCGCTGATGATTACAGGCACCATCGAAATAGCCACGTAGTTGGCAACCTGCAGGTAGGCCAGCGAAAGGGTTGACTTGGAGTCGGTGGTAACTACTTCGGTAGCCTTGGTGTAGAAGATAGGCTGGGCAATACCGTTACCGATACCGCAAATGGCACAAGCTGCAATATAAACTGCGGTGGAATCCTTAACGAAGATAAACATTGCGAAGCTGGCAACAATGCAGGCGGTAGCGAAAATAAACGTGGTTCTCTTGAAAGCTTTCATAACCGGAGTCAGGGCCAAACCTACAACAAACATTGCGGCATAGAACACCGAAGTCATGGTCGAAGCATTTTCGGAGCTGATCCAATGGAAGTTAGGCAGATAGTAGCTCGGAATACAGGTTGCGAACACAAAGAAGAAATAGGCGAGAAGCAACCAAACCGTACGGCCTACATAGAAACCTCCCTTAACGCTCTGGCCCTTGGTTGAGAAGCCGTCGGCATCAACTGCGGGAACAGCAGCGGGAGTTGAGGTTGTGGCAGCGGTTGAAGTGGAATCGTTAGTGGCTGCGGGCTGTGCGTAGTCGCTCTTAGGAATCTCCTTGAGGAAGGGGATAAGAACCAGCGAGAGCACAGGAATCAGGTAAACGAAGAAGGCACGATGCCATGTGTGGGTCAGGTCGCCGGCAACAAGATAGCCAACTGCGAAGGTTGCGAGCACCAGGGCGATATTACCGATAGCCGAGATGACACCCATCTGCTTTACACGGTATTTGCCGGTAAACACATCGGCAATCAAACCGGTAGAGAACGGCAGGATAAGACCGCAACCGGCGCCGAGCAGACAGCTCAGGAAAATCAACATGTTAAGCGAGTTGGTGAAAATCGAAAGCACACCTGCGGCCAGATAAAGGATTGTACCGGCTGCGATAACGGCGATTTTATGTTTCGATTCCGAAAGCTTACCCGAAAGCAACACAAATGGGATAATCACCAGGTTGGGGAGCACGGTAAGCAACTGAATCTTGAAGTCGGTGGCATCGGCAAAGATGCTGCGCAGGCTTCCCTCGATAGGCGTTACGGCCAGACCGGGCAGGTCAACCGCAAGCGAAAGCGACCATATTGCAAGTACAACCATCAGAGAGATGGTTCCCTTGCCGGTTTTAATTTGCATAATAATAGTAGAGTTTAAAGGGTTAGTGAAAAGTGAGAATTATTCGCGCGAGGGGAGGATTAAGCGGTAACGGTTACGCGGTCGCCGTTGAACACACCCAGACCGAGCTTATTCATAACGGCCTTGACTGCGGCCTGAGCCTTAACGGAGTTACCGGCAGCATCCAATGGCGGAGCAAATGCGGCAATACCCATAACACCGGGCATTACGCCAAGCACACCGCCGCCCACGCCGCTCTTTGCGGGGATACCGGAGGTATAAAGCCAGTCGCCGGTGTTTTGATAGAAACCTACCGAAGAGATAAGGGTAGTGATTTTCGGGGCGAGTTCGGGCGCGAACACCTGCTGGTTGGTTACGGGGTTCTTACCGCCGTTGGCAATCGTACCGGCGCAGATGGCAAGCTGTTCGGCGGTGATACCTACCGAGCACTGACGCGTGTAAAGGTCGAGGCTCATGGGCACATCGTCGTAAATTCGGTTGTAGTTCTTCAGCAGCCATGCAATAGCGCGGTTATTGAAGTTGGTTTCGCTTTCGGAGCGATAGAGTTCGTCGAGCACCTGAGCTTCGGAGCCGCAAAGGTCCTTGATGTTGTTGATAATAGCCTCCCATTTGCCCCAGGAGTCGCCAACGGGCTCAACCATAGAGCAGGCGGTGATGGCGCCGGCATTTACCAGCGGGGTCGAGGGATGGTCGTTTTCCAGCAGAATAGCGAAAATAGAGTTAAAGGGCAAACCGGTGGCATCTGCACCAATCTGCTTCAAAACTGCGTCGGCACCTTTTTGCTTAAGCACCAGAATTGCGGTGAGGACTTTCGAAACCGACTCGATACCGAACTTATAGGCGGTATCGCCGACGGAAATTACTGTGCCGTCGAGCAGGGTTACGCTGATGCCGAAAAGGTTCGGGTCGATGTTGGCGAGAAAGGGAATGTAGTCGGCATTATGGCCGCCGGTAATTCCTTTACACTCGTTGTAGGCCTCCTCAACGGCAGCCTTGATTTGTGCGTGAGTAATAGTTTTGTCCATAAAGATAAAGAATTTTGAGTTATGTTTGAGAGTTAAACGCCTCCGCAGTCTATTTGGTTCATAATCTTTAACATCTGAACCAATTAGCCCGCAGGAGCGTTCCCAATCTATAAATTATTGTTTTACTATTTATACTATGAAAAAAATCTACCTTCCTCTGGCGGCTTTGGCTGCAACATTTTCAGCCACAGCCGGCATTTATGATGCTCCGGGCCGCAACGTAACGGTTATCAACTCCGATACAGTAAATACCGAGCGCGTTGAAAAGCACTTTAAAGAGAACGCTCCGGCCTCGCCGCGCAACAGCACACTGCCCCGCTTTGCCATTGTTGGTAAAGACCACCGCTATTATATAGGCCTCAGCGCACAGTTTCTCGGCGAAGGAGTAATTGACTTCGGCGACGAAATGCCCTCAACCGTAAACTTCATACCCGCCGACCTGCAGCCCGCCCCGCGCGGCAACCGCAGCAGCCTCGGCTTTGCATGGCAAACCTCGTCGGTAACCCTTAACGTGCTGGCCATGCCGGGCACCGCCAACCAGCTCGGCCTCTTCTTCAAGGGTAATTTCAACGGCGGCAACGGCAACTTCAACGTTTCGCACGCATACGTGCGCTATCGCGGTCTTACCGCCGGTTACACCTCATCGCAATTCAACGACGGCGCGGCAACTCCCGTAACTATCGACAACCAAGGCCCTAACGGCTACCCCGACATTTCGCTCTTCACGGTTTCATGGACCCAACACTTCTCGGAGCACTGGTCGGCATCGGTTGGCCTCGATGCACCATCGGTTTCGCTCTCGACCGGCGCCACTACCCAAGAGGTTAACCAGCGCATACCGTCGTTCCCGGTCTATGTTCAATATGGCTGGCAAGGAGGCAACTCCCACGTTCGCCTGTCGGGCCTGGTTCGCCCCATGCAGTATCGCGACCTTGTTGGCGACACTAACAAAGCGCTGACCGGTTTGGGCGTGCAGCTGTCGGGCATCATGAAAGTAGTTGGCCCGCTTAGCGTTAACTATAGCGCCGCATACGGCCGCGGCATAGCCAACTATCTGCAAGACGATAACGGCCTCGGCGTCGACGCCGTTGCCACGGAAACTCCCGGCGAGCTGCAAATGACTCGCAACCTGGGTCTTACCGCAGGCTTGAGCTACGTAATTACTCCGCGCCTCACCGCAAACGCCAGCTATAGCCACCTGACCAACTTCCTTCCCGACGGAACCGTTGGACAGACCGACCAGTACAAATATGGCGACTACGTTGCAGCCAACCTTATCTACAACGTTAACAAGTTCCTGACCGCAGGCATTGAATATGACTACGGCCACCGCAAAACCTTCGACTCCAACTCGCTCCACGCCAACCGCCTGCAAGTCCAGCTCGCAGTAACCTTCTAAACGCTCTCTTAACATTACCTCCACCCGAAGACAAACTCTTGCAACTGCAGGGTTTATCTTCGGGTGGTTCGTTTTTTTCGTGAAAAATTTGGTGGTTTGGAGGAAAGGTTGTACCTTTGCGGTGTAGTTATGTGCACCACTACACCAAACATTAACTTTTAAGATTATGAGCAAAAAGATTTTATCACTGTTATTAGTAGCTGCATCGGCCCTCGGGGCAAATGCGCAGCTGCTGTGGAAAGTAAGCGGCAACGGAGCCAAAGGCGAATCATATCTGCTGGGCACCCACCATTTAGCGCCCATTTCAATTCTCGACTCCATCAAGGGATTCAACGCGGCCATAGAAGTGGTTGATGCCGTAGGCGGCGAAATAGACATGGCCGACCAGGCAGCGCAGGCCCCGCTGATGATGCAATATATGATGGCACCGGCCGACTCTACGCTGAGCAAACTGCTCACTCCCGAGCAGGCAGATTCGGTTATGAAAGTCATGGCCAAATATATGGGCCCCGGCGCGAGCATCGACGCTATCGGCCCGCTGAAACCAGCCGCCATATCCACTCAAATGGCCCTTATGGAAACTTTGGCCACCATGCCCCCCGAAGTGGCCCGGGCAGTAATGTCGGGTCAGCAGCTCGACGGTCAGGTTCAGGCAATGGGTCGCGCCGCATCGAAAGAGATGATTGCCATGGAAACCATTGAAGAGCAGCTGCAACTGCTTTTTGGCGCCCCGCTGACCGAGCAAGCCGAAGACCTGATGGAGGGTGTGAAGCAAATTCTTGAAGGCAAGGCAGTTGAAAGCGCCCGCAAACTCACCGAAGCATATATGAGCCAAAACCTTGCGGCCATAGAGCAGCAGGTGTTTAACTGCCCTGACAGCAAACCCGAAGATCTGAAAAAAATGATTACAGACCGCAACGGCAACTGGGTTGCTAAACTGGCCGAAATCATGCCTGAAAAGACCATTCTTTTAGCCGTTGGCTGCGGCCACCTGCCCGGCCCCGAAGGACTTATTGAGCAACTCCGCAACGCCGGCTATACGGTTGAGCCTTATGGTAATTGAACTGCAGAATCTAAACTACAGCTATAGCAAAAACACCCTCGCGCTGAGCAACGTAACAGCGAAGCTCGGCGCGGGAGTGCACCTGCTGCTCGGAGCCAACGGCGCCGGCAAAACCACGCTGCTTCACCTGATTGACGGCCTGCGCTTTCCAACTTCCGGCAAATGTCTGATCGACGGCGGTCCGACTCGCTTCCGGCTTCCGTCGGTGCTGTCAAAGGTGTTCTACGTAGGAGCGAACATGGAGATGCCCGCCGCTAGCATCGACGAACTGGTTAAGATTCACTCCTGTTTCTACCCTCGGTTCTCGGCCGACATTCTCAACGAGAATTTAGCGGAATTCGTCATCGACCGGCCCGCAAAGTTTTCGGCAATGTCGATGGGTATGCGCCAGAAAGCCTCGGTTGCCTACGCCCTGGCGCTGCAAACCCCGATTTTGCTGCTTGATGAGCCCGCTACCGGCCTCGACATTGAATCGAAGCAACAGTTGCAGCACATGATGGCGCGCTGCATCGGCCCGGAAACCACGGTAATTGTGAGCACCCACAACTTTTCGGACCTGCTGCCGCTCTACGACTCGCTCCTGATTCTCGACAAGGGTGAACTGCTGCTGAGCGCCACCGTCGACGAGATTACCGAACGATTCGCATTCGTCGTTACCGACGGCCCCGCGCCGGAAAATGCCCTGTTTACCCGTCAGCGATTCGGGCGCAACCACAGCGTAATCGCCAATCCGGGCAACCTGGAAACAGCCATTGACTACGAACTTCTTTACCTCGCAATTAAAAACAATCATGCAATCCGCTGAAATCCTTTCAAATACCGACGCTACAAGCTGGCGCCGAATAAAAATGTTCGTGCGTTTCCTCTGGCCGTCGCTGCGCCCAATGGTTATCATCTACCCGATCTTGGCCGTAGTGGTTACGCTGCTGGTAAACTTTTTCTTCTCAAAAATCAGCTATCAGTGGGCCATTCAGGTAATGTCAGTAATCACTTTTGCCGTAATCCTCGCGCCGGCTTTCCTTTGCCGTCAGGCTAACAAAGAGGTGTTTTACTCGCTGCCTGTTTTGGGCTATGAAAAGTGCGAGGCGATTTTCGGCATAATGTTCGTGGGCATGTTCCTGCTCTTCATTCCGGCCAAACTCTGTGGCATAAACATCAAAGAAGAGTTTGCCATGGAAATTATCAACAGCAACATTTCGCTTGGTTCTCCCGCAATGGTAGTGGCCATGTCGCTCCTGTCGATGTTTGCCGGAGAGGCGCTGACCTTGTGGACAGTGTTCGCCGCCCGCTCCAGCCGGGCTGTAAAGTCGATTATTGCGGGGCTGTCAACGCTGCTGTTCGACGGCATTTTAGGCTTCTTCGTAGGCTTTTTCACTGCTATCACCGGCGGAGACATTGAAACGTCGATGGCAGCCGCAGCGCCTATCATCATAGCATTCTGGGCGGTTTGCTTCGTGTTTTTCACCTATAAAGCGTCGCGCGCCATAGCCCGCAAACAGCTCTGATGGAATTCGAAGCCGATAAACCGATTTTCCGACAGGTTGCCTACTACTGCGTGGCGCAGATCAGCTCGCGCGCGTGGGTCGAAGGCGGACGACTGCCTTCGACCAAAGAGCTGGCCGTAGGGTTGGCGGTGAATAACCGCACGGTAATGAAGGCCTACGATATGCTGAGCGACGCCGGAGTGATTTTTCAACGCCGGGGCATGGGATATTACGTAGCCGACAACGCCGGCGAGCGGCTACGCGATTTTTTCCGCCGTGAGTTTATAGACAGCACGTTGCCCAACCTGCGCCGCGAAATGCAGCGCGCCGACATTTCCCCCGAAGAACTTTTCAGGCTGCTCAACTCATAAGTTTTTGGCGAAATCCTTTCAAATTTCGCAAATTTTTCGTAACTTTGCTCTCTGATAGAACAAAATTAAAGAGCAATGAACCTTAAAATAGTTTTCGCATCATTCACCGCCGCTCTGGCCCTTATGGGCAGCGCGGCCGAACGCAATATTCCACAAGGCTACTACAACGAGCTCGACGGCAAAAAAGGAGCCGAACTCAAGCGAGCCGTTTACAACGCCATCAAGAACCACAAGGAAATATCATACGGCGACAAAACCTGGAATGCCTTCAAAACTTTTGAGGTTAAACCTGACGGCACCTGGTGGGATATTTACAGCAACGAAAAACGATATGCCAGCTCGGGCCATGGCGGCATGAACATTGAGCACGCCGTTGCCAACAGCTGGTGGGGCGGCACTAAAAACTCTGCCTATAAGGATATTAACCACCTTTATCCCTCGGACTCCAACGCCAACTCGCGCAAGAGCAACTACCCGCTCGGCGAAACCGATAACCCCACATGGACCAACGGCGTAACCATTATCGGCAAGCCTAAAAACGGCCACGGCGGCCAGGGCGGCTACATTTACGAGCCGGCCGACGAATATAAAGGCGACAATGCCCGCACATATTTCTACATGGCGGCCCGCTACCCCGATATTACGTGGAAGACCGATGCTTCATGGGGCATTATGTTCACCAAAGAAGACTACCCCACCCTTTGCTCCTGGGGTCAGGAACTGCTGCTGCGCTGGAACTCTACCGACGTAGTCAGCCAAAAGGAAATTGACCGCAACGAAGGCGTTTATCGCGAACAGGGCAACCGCAACCCGTTTATCGACTTCCCCGACCTTGCGGAATATATCTGGGGCTCGAAGGTCAACGAACCCTTCAACCTAAACGACCACCTCGGCATTGAGCCGGATAAGACACCCGAACTCGTTAAGCCGCAGGCAGATGACGTTATCGACTGCGGTTCGGTAATCATTGGCCAAACCGGCTATGCAACCTTGGTTATCAAGGGCAATAACCTCTCGGACACCACTCCGCTTTCGCTGGCTATCTACGATAACTCGTCGACCGACGACGCAGCTCTCTTCTCGGTAGACGAAGGCGCAACAACCACGGTTTCGTGTGCCGCAGCCAACAGCGCAAGCGGCGTAAGCGTTAGAATCGAATATCGCCCCGACAGCCGAGGCGTTCACGAAACCCGTATGCGCATCAGAGGCGGCGGCCTGACCGGCAACACGTTCATTACCCTCCGCGGCGAAGGTCTGCCCGTTACCGAACTGGTTGCTCCCCACGCTCTACCCCCCACCGACGTAACCTCCGGCTCATATATTGCCAACTGGGAAGACCCCTCGGGCCAGAAAGTTGACTACTACGTGGTTACCCGCACCATCTACAACGAAAACGGCTCTGCCACAACCGTTAAGGAAGAGCAGTCGTTTAACAACGAGTTCTCGCTTGCAATTTCAGATTTCGGCGGAAACGAAAGCTACACCGTGCGCGCCGTATATTCAAACATCAACTCGCCCGAAAGCAACTCGATTACGGTGAATCAGACCTCGATTTCCGAAATCGAAAACGAGGGCAACTTCGGCATCTCGGTTGAGCAGGGCGGACTGCGCATCTTCTCTACCGACACCCTGAGCAAAATCGTTATTTACGAACCTAACGGACGCACTGCGGCTACTCTGACCGAAGTTACCGACGGCGCATGGATTTCCCTGCCCCGCGGCCTCTATATTCTGCGTACCCCCAACCGCCGACCCGTAAAAGCACTCGTAAAATAAATGTTTGGCCGACGCTTTTTCATTTCGCTAACGGTTGCTGCCGCCCTTACGTCGGCCGCAGCCGACCGCGTTATACCCAAGGGCTACTATAACGCCATCGACGGCAAAACGGAAGCGGCGCTGAAAACGGCTCTCTACACTATAATCAATCCTCATACGCTGATTTCGTCGTATAACAACCTGCCGCAATATTTCCAGAAAACCGACGTCTACCCCCAAAGCTCGCGCTGGTGGGATATGTATTCCAACATTCCCTTCTACGCCCCCTCCTTTAAGGGACTAAACCGCGAGCACTCTTTTCCGAAAAGCTGGTGGGGCGGGTCAACCGACACTCCGGCATATATTGACCTGAATCACCTTTATCCGTCGGAAGCGGCAGCCAATATGGCCAAAAGCAACTATCCGCTCGGAGTTGTTGACCGCACGAAGCCCGTAAATTTTCAGAACGGCATCACCACCGTAGGCTTTGCCGTTGATGGTCAGGGCGGCGGCGCATCGCTGGTTTTTGAGCCGGCTGATGAATATAAAGGTGACTTTGCCCGCACGTATTTCTACATGGCAACCTGCTATCAGAACCTGCACTGGAAATACACGTTCATGGTCGATAACAACACCTACCCCACCCTCAACAAGTGGAGTCAGAAGCTGCTGCTCGAATGGAACGAACAAGACCCGGTTTCGCAGAAAGAAATTGACCGCAACGAGGCCGTTTACTCGTTTCAGAACAACCGCAACCCGTTTATCGACTTTCCGGAATTGGCCGAATACATATGGGGCAGCAACCGCGGCGACGCTTTTATTCTGAGCGAACATATCGACGGCAACTATACACCCGGAGTGCCAACCTTGATAAATCCGACCCAGGGCAGCGTTCTGGAATTCGGCCAGGTAGCGTTAGGGAGCACCATGACTGCCCGCCTCCTGATACATGGTGAGAAACTCACGGCCAACACATCGCTGCGCCTGCGCATATATGACAACGCCGAAACCTCGGGGGCGTCGCAATTTGCCGTAGAAGGCTCCAATCAGGCTTCGGTATCGGCATCGGTTGCCAACTCTCCTTCCGGCCAATGGGTAACGGTTAGCTACACTCCCACCGAGCTGGGGCTGCACACCACCCGCCTCGTAATTTCGGGCGCAGGCCTGGAGGGAAGCGTAGGCGTAGGGTTGCGCGGCGAATGCCTGCCGGTGCCTACCCTTTCAGCGCCGGTTGCCGAAGCGGCCTCAAACATCTCCGCTACATCTTACGTAGCCAACTGGACCTACGACGAATCTGAAACGGTTGACTACTGGGTAGTGAACCGCACGAAATACGATGGCTCGACCGCCAATACCGAACAGCTGCTCGCCGAGGACACATCGCTGCTGATAACCGACTTCTGCGGCTCGGAAAGCTACACGGTGCAGAGTGTGCGCCTGGGCTATTACTCGCCCGAAAGCAACTCCATATCGGTTACATCCGCGGGCATTTCCGCGCCGTCAACAGCAACCGCCGCAGGCATCTCCACTATTCCGGGTGCCCTGCTGGTCAGCTGCACTGAAACCATCAGCTCACTGAGCATCTTCACCCCATCGGGCCGACTGATTAAGAAACTCAATAATGTTGAAAACAATCAGATTATTGAACTGACACCCGGTGTTTATATTCTAATGTCATCTCAACTCTCAACCCCTATAAAAGCGATAATTAGCAATGAATAAGAATTTTATAACCCTTTTCGCCGCCCTGAACGTGGTCGCTGCCGCCTCGGCAGTTGATGTCAAAGGCCTTCAGGCCGGAAAACTCTCCGTCATGGGCATCGAACCCACCGAAACCTCGCTGACCATTACCGGCGAGATGGATGCCACGGATTTCCATTACATTCTCGATAACCTGCCCAACCTTCAAACGCTGAATATCAGCGGAGTCAACATCGTGGCCTATAACGGCGCTTCGCTCCCCTACACCGGCCTGAAAGCGTCGCCGGCAAACACACTGCCCGACTACGCCCTCACCGGCATGAGCGAACTCACGTCGATAACCCTGCCCAAGTCGCTGACAGCAATCGGCAAAGGCTCCCTGTCGGGCTGCGGCATAACGTCGCTCGACATTCCCGACAAGGTTGAAAGCGTGGGCGATTATGCCGCCATGCGCTGCGAATCGCTGACGAACCTGAAAGTCAACGGCGTTTCGAGCTTTGGCACTCGCGCGTTTGCCAACTGCCCGAAGCTGGCTACTGTTGAAATCGCTTCGTCGGCCACCGAGCTGCCCGAGGGCCTTTTTGAGGCTTGCATCGCTATCAAGAAAGTTGACCTTTCGGCTCTGGCCAACTGCACTGACATCGGTGCATGGTCGTTTGCCGAATGTAACGGCATCGAAACCCTGGTGCTTCCGCCCGCCACCGTAGAACTGGCCACCGGCTCGCTCTACGGCGCTTCGACCATCACTTCGCTCGCACTTCCGGCAGATGTTGACTACATCGACAATCAGGCCATGGCTTCGATGACCGGTCTGGAGACCCTCAGAGTCAACGACGTTGCACAAGTGCCTCAGCTCGGTTCCAACGTGTGGGCCAACGTTGACCAGTCGAAGGTAACCCTCGTTACCCCCGACGACATGGTTGACGAATATAGCCAGGCAGACCAATGGAAAAATTTCAACATCCTGGCCGAAAAAGATTGGCACTCGTCAACGGTTGATATAACCTCTGCCACCTCGGCCGACAAAGCTATGGAAGTTAAGGTTAGCGACAGTCAGATTCTTATTACATCGGCATCGCAGCCGCTCGGAACGGTTGCCGTGTTCAACAGCGCCGGCATGCGAATGGTTGCTGTGGAATCTGACCGCAATGTCAGAATCAACGTCAGCGGCTGGCCTAACGGCGTTTACCTGGTAGTTTCCAATCTTGGCGCCGAGAAAGTTGCTTTTTAAAAATGGGCAAAAATAAATTGCGCAAATTTGCCGAAATGGAGGAGTTCCCGCGGGTGCTCCAGGTTCCTTTCGGCAAACTTCGCGAAGAAGGCTTTGCTCTTAAGGGGCGCTGGCACGAAGAATTCTTCAAAAACAACAATCCGATAGTGCTTGAACTCGGTTGCGGCCGCGGCGAATACACCGTCGGCCTGGCGCGCGAATATGCAGAACGCAACTTCATAGGCATCGACATTAAAGGCGCACGTATGTGGGCCGGAGCCAAAGAAGCTCACCTTGCCGGCATGGAAAACGTTGGTTTTCTGCGCACTAACATTGAGCTGCTAAGCGAGTTTTTTGCGCCCGGCGAAGTTGCCGAAATATGGATTACCTTCCCCGACCCGCAAATGAAAAAGGTTAGGAAGCGCCTGACGGCAACCAACTTTCTGGAGATGTATCGGCAGATATTGACCCCCGACGGCATAGTAAACCTTAAAACCGACAGCCCGTTTTTGTTTGAATACACCTCAAGGCTCGTCGACCTCAATCAGCTGCCGGTGGTTAAGCGCACCGACGACCTTTATGCTAACCCCGAAGGCGTTGACCGCATTCTCAATATCAGGACTCACTACGAAAAGCAATGGCTTTCGCGCGGGCTGACAATCAAGTATCTGGCATTCAGACTACCGGCCGAGGCAAAGCTCGAAGAGCCTGACGCATCTGACATTGAATTTGACTCATATCGCAGCTACGGACGAAATTACAACGACAATGAACCAGCCCTTATATCCTAACCTGATTCTCGACGTCCTGAAAACCGTTCGCTATCCGGGCAACGGCAAGAACATCGTTGAACTGGGAATGGTTGCCGATGACATTCGCATCGACGGCCGCAAAGTATCGTTCTCTCTGATATTTCAGAAATCGACGGACCCCTTTATAAAATCGTTGGTTAAGAGCGCCGAAACCGCAATCCTGACCCACATAGGGCCCGACGTTGACATTAAAGGCAACATTTCGGTCTCGGCCCCGGCGGTTGAGGCCCCGAAGCCGCTGCCGGTACTCCCCGGCGTTAAGAATATTGTTGGAATCAGCTCCGGCAAGGGTGGCGTCGGCAAAAGCACCGTGGCCGCAAATCTGGCCGTAGCGCTGGCCCGGCAGGGATATAAAGTCGGCTTGCTCGACGCGGATATTTTCGGGCCATCGGTGCCGAAAATGTTTGGCGTTGAAGACGAGCAGCTCTATATGCACGAAGTTGATGGCCGCAACCTGATAATCCCGGCCGAGAAGTTTGGCGTAAAGATTCTTTCAATCGGATTTATGGTTGACAAGAACAAGCCGGTTTTATGGCGCGGCTCAATGGCCTCGAACGCACTGAACCAGCTGATTACACAAGCCGATTGGGGTGAGCTCGACTACTTTTTGATTGATATGCCTCCGGGCACATCCGACATTCACCTGACCTTGGTGCAGACGCTCGGCATGACCGGAGTGGCCGTGGTTTCCACCCCTCAGGAGGTCGCCCTGGCCGATGCCCGCAAAGGCATAGCCATGTTTCTCGACGATAAGGTCAACGTGCCGGTGCTCGGCTTGATTGAAAACATGGCCTGGTTTACTCCGCTGCGCCATCCCGAGGAGCGCTACTACCTGTTTGGCAACGGCGGAGCCAAGCGTCTGGCCGAAGAGCTTGGGGTTGAGCTGCTCGGTCAGATTCCGCTGGTTGAGGATATTTGCCGTCAGGCCGACGCCGGCGAGCCTATAGCCCTGGCCGACAGCATAGAGGGGTTGGCATTTATCGACCTTTCGCACGCTCTTGTAAAGGCTATTGATAAACGCAACTCTACCCTGCCCCCCACTCAGAAAGTCGAAACCCATAAATAATTAAACCTATGATTAGACTCAACGCATTTGCCCGCCTGGAATCGGGCGCCCGCCGCGGCGAACTCATTGCTGCTGCCACAGAACTCGTCAAACTTTCGCGCAAAGAAAAAGGCTGCGTTGCCTACGACTTTTTCGCTTCCGAAACCAACGCTCAGAACTTCATGTTCTGCGAAACATGGGCAGACGAAGAAGCCCTGGCCGCACACGCCGCATCCGAACATTTCATCCGCCTGGTAGCCACCATTGAAGAAATCACCGGACCTCTGAAACTCGAAAAATTCACTTTCTGATGGCGCGCCGCTATCGCGACAAACATTCCAAATCCATGACTCTGCTGCTGGTTGCAGTGGCAGTCGGTCTTATATATCTGATAGATATAGCCGTTAGCACTGCTGCGCGAGCCGAGCAGTCGCCGTCGGCCGTAGGTCAGCTGTCGGCCGACGAATTGCTCAAGGTTAAAGGCGGCAAAGGCATAGACGTTGACTACGAAACTTTCAAAGTCAACTTCAATCCGGACCTGCATATCCCCAACTATGCTGCCTGGGAACTGACCGGCAACGAAACCAAGGGCAATATTGAGCGCGGGAAATTTCAGACCGACCACAACGTAGAGGGCTGCGCCAACACCCGCGACTATACCGGCTCGGGCTACGACCGTGGTCACATGGCTCCGGCCGGCGACATGAAGTTCGACCAGCAGGCCATGGACCGTTGCTTCCTCATGACGAATATCGCGCCCCAAAGCCATGCGCTCAACGGAGGCACGTGGAATAAACTCGAAGATAAATGCCGCCAATGGGCGCGCGTCGACTCTGCCATAATTATTATTTGTGGCCCCATTCTTACCCCCGAACCTACGGAGTTTATCGGCAAAGCCCGTGTGGCGGTGCCTCAGGCATTTTTTAAGGTGGTTTTGTCGCCCTTTGCAAATCCCCCGCGGGCCATTGGATTCATAATGCCGAACTCACGGGTGGCAGGCGGCCTGCAGGCCACTGCGGTAAGCGTCGACAGCGTTGAGAGCGTCACCGGGCTCGACTTTTTCAGCGCCCTGCCCGACTCCATTGAGCAGCGGATTGAAAGCCAGTGTAACTTCCACTATTGGTCGACCTTGAAATGAGTTCAACAATCTGCGCCATATCAACCCCGCCTGGCACCGGAGGCATTGCTACCGCGCGCATTTCCGGTCCGCAAGCTTTTGAAATCGTTGACCGCATTTGGAAAGGCAAACGGTTGGGCGAGTTGCCGACCCATACCCTCCACCTCGGCACGATTCTCGACCCCGACGACGCAAACCAACCGCTCGACACTGCCGTAGCCGCCCTCTATCGCGCCCCGCGGTCACTTACCGGCGAAGACACCATTGAGCTCACCGTTCACGGCTCGCGTTGGATTCAGCGCCAGCTGCTTAACCTCCTTATCCGTCAGGGCGCGACACTGGCCGAGCCGGGCGAATTTACCCGTCGGGCCCTCGTTAACGGCCGCATGGACCTGGCCGAAGCCGAAGCCGTTGGCGACATGATTGCCGCATCGTCGCGCGCGGCCCAGCGCATAGCCCTTTCCCACATGCGCGGCCACTATTCAAAAAATCTCGACGCGTTGCGCCAGCAGCTGCTCGAACTCTCAGCCCTGGTTGAACTCGAACTCGACTTTTCAGAAGAAGACGTTGAATTTGCCGACCGCGGGCGCTTGCTGCAACTCGCCCGCAACATTCACTCGCGCGTAACATCCCTGGCAAACTCCTTTTCAGCCGGCAGAGCCATTAAAGAGGGCATTCCCGTAGCGATTGTCGGAGCCACAAATGCCGGCAAATCAACCATTCTCAACAGGCTTTTAGGCGAAGAAAAAGCAATAGTTTCCGATATTCACGGAACCACACGCGACATTATTGAAGACACCGTTGAGATAAACGACACGCTATTTCGATTTATAGACACAGCCGGCCTGCGCCAAACCGACGACCCCATAGAAACTATCGGCATCGACCGATCGCTGCGCTCGGCGGCATCTGCGTCAATAGTGCTTTGGGTTATCGACCCCACAGATTCCAGAGGGATTGCCGACACCTGGGCTCAACTTCAGCCAAAACTCACGGAATCAGTTAAATTGCTGGCTGCCATTAACAAAGCCGACACCGGCGCACCACTCCCCACCCTGCCCGACCGCGTAGACGCCACAATCAGCCTATCGGCCCTGACCGACGCCACTATCGAGCCGTTGGCCAACGCACTCTCGGCCATAGCCCTCCCCTCAGACCTCACGCCCGACCTTACTGTTACCAACGCCCGCCACTATCAGGCCCTCACCCTCGCCGCCGACTCCATAGCCCGCGCCATCGACGGCATCAACCTCAACCTCCCCGGCGACCTCCTGGCCCAAGACCTGCGCGAAACCGCCGCCCACCTCGCCTCCATCACCTCCCCCATCACCTCTCCCGACCTCCTCACACACATCTTCTCCCACTTCTGCGTGGGCAAATAATTGTTATACTTACTATTTTCAATACTCGTAGATCTTTCTCTTCCATGGCATCTAACTTAATCATTCTAATTAAAGAATATCTTTATGGCGAAATAGTAAAGCGCATTAAAACTACTGATCTAAATTTACAATGGAGGTATAAGAACGGAATATATACATTCAAGTTTGAACTTGTCGGGGCGCATTTCATTGTTAAGGCTAATTGTAGACCTAAAAAGAATTTGGGGATGTCGATTTCTCCATCAGCGCGTGGAATTTCCATAGAATGTCACAACTTTCTTGATAACTTTGATCAGGTTGCCAACATTCTTGGGGAATTTGAAAAAGAACTTTCATTTTTCGAAAAGAACTTTCCTTCTACGGAACGTTGTCAATTCATACGTGATAACCAGTCATTACTGAGTTCATACAGTCCCAGAGAACTTGAATTAGGTCATTTCAACTTAAATGCTTTATCAAATAGATATATCGATTGCCACAACTTAGTAGATGAATTTGGAGCTAAAGAGATTGCTTTAGATTATATCTTTGAAAGAGACTTTTGTTATATAATGAAAAAGAGTTTCTCATGATACTCAATGAAATAATATATAGGGTGAACGTAATAAATGACTAGGGGCAAGGCTCGTTATGCCTGCCTTCTCGACAATCATAGCATATTCCCCGATATGTGCGCCAAAATCCTATGGAGCGGTACGGTCTTTTATCAACTCAACCGGAATGAACAACCAATTTTATTAACCAGCCGATGCCTTGGTTTTCAAGGCATCAACGGTCAGAGCAATCTGAAATCTGAAGATAAAGAATTATTATCAAAATACACCCCCAACTTTGACCAAGAATTGTGGAAATACCACGCTAACGACATCCTTGGAATCGCATTCAACACAAAATAACCTCGATCATAAACAATATATATTATGAAAACTCCCGACGACAAAATAATTTCAATTCAAACTTTGCTCAAAAACCGAAACTATGATTTCGACAACACTCCGGCAACAGCTATAAAAATGGTTAGACACGCCGACAAGAGAGTAGGACGAAAAAATGACGACAATATCGCTAAAAAGCTACTGATTGGTGGCCAACCTGCTCCTAAAAATATTTCGAGCCTCTATGAATTGTATATCTACCATAGAGATTTATTTGACAAATACCAGTCTGAACAAGCAAAAGGAAAGTTCGATGGGATTAAATATATGGTGGTTTTCCTCGGTGAAAAGGGTACTACAGCACGCTTTCTCGGTGTTTATGAAATTACAGATATACGCCCGAGCAATCTAAACCCTGAAGAAGAGATACTTGACCTTTGCTATATACCCGATTTCGCTGCTCTCGAAGAAAAAGTAATTATAGATTGGGGTAAATCAACAGTGAGTTGGAATCAATACTATAGCCAAATCAAATATGTTGAACGCATCGAAGAAGGCCTTTCCAAATCAGACGGAACACCCATCTTTAAGTCCTACTCCGACGTTTTTTTAAACTATCATCAACTTGTTCAAGTTCTGAAAGATAATGAATGGGAAAAAGCGCTGAAAGCAATAAATTGCATTTATCTTATTGTTGATAAAAACACCGGCAAGAACTATGTCGGTTCCACCTATGGTAGTAATCGAATATTTGGACGTTGGTCAAGATATGCTGAGACCGGTCATGGTGATAATATAAAACTGGTGGAACTCATTAAAAATGACCCGCAATACCATAT
>CAZKPP010000002.1:0-85792 GCA_964554665.1 uncultured Bacteroides sp. | reverse complement strand
CGATGTTGATTTTGCAAACGGCGCTCTTGGCGGCTTTGCGGAGTTCTTCTTCGGGGATGCCGATGGCGTCGGGCAGTTTGCCACCATATTTGTTGATGGTGTCAACATATTCCTGGGGCACGGAGCTGGAGCCGTGGAGCACGATGGGGAAACCGGGAAGTTTTTCCATAACGGCGTCGAGCACGTTGAATGCCAGGGGCGGGGGAATGAGCTTGCCTTCGGCGTTGCGGGTGCACTGTTCGGGGGTGAACTTATATGCGCCGTGGCTGGTGCCGATCGAAATAGCCAGCGAGTCGCAGCCGGTGCGGGTTGCGAAGTCGATAACTTCTTCGGGGTCGGTGTAGGTGTGGTGGTCCGACGAAACTTCGTCTTCAACGCCGGCGAGCACGCCGAGTTCGCCTTCAACGGTTACGTCATACTGGTGTGCGTAGTCAACAACCTTCTTGGTGAGGGCAACGTTTTCTTCGTAGGGGAGGTGTGAACCGTCGATCATAACCGACGAGAAGCCGTTGTCGATGCAGCTCTTGCAGAGTTCGAAGGAGTCGCCGTGGTCGAGGTGAAGAACGATCTGGGGATTTTCCCAGCCGAGTTCTTTGGCGTAGGCAACAGCGCCCTGAGCCATGTAGCGGAGCAGGGTAGCGTTGGCATAGTTGCGGGCGCCTTTAGAAACCTGGAGGATTACGGGCGATTTTTCTTCGGCAGCGGCTTTGATGATAGCCTGGAGCTGCTCCATATTGTTGAAGTTGAAGGCGGGGATTGCATAGCCGCCCTTGATGGCTTTGGCGAACATTTCTTTGGTGTTCACAAGGCCGAGTTCTTTGTAGCTTACCATTTTTTGGTTAGTATTATTGGTTATAGGTTTTGCGGGGGCAAATATACGAAAAAAAGTTAACAGCAGAAAGTTAAAAAATAAAAATTCATTGCCTCAGCGGTATTTAGTCGTCGCGGCGGCTGCGTTCCTGATAGAGTTTCGGCAGCGGGTCGGCAAAGGCTTCGTCGTGGCGCCGGCGGTTGCGCAGGGCATCGATGGCCATGTAGATGGCCTGGCGCATCGATTGCGGGTCGGCCTGATTGCGGCCGGCAATGTCGAAGGCGGTGCCATGGTCGGGCGAGGTGCGCACGTAGGGGAGCCCGGCAGTGAAGTTCACTCCGCTGTTGCCACACAAGGCTTTGAACGGTATCAGCCCCTGGTCGTGGTACATCGCCAGCACGCCGTCGAACTTTGTGTGGTGGCAGGCACCGAAGAATCCGTCGGCGCTGTAGGGCCCGAAGGCCTGGATGCGCAGGGTGTTGCGGGCTTCGGCAATTGCGGGCTCAATGATTTCGGTTTCTTCTTTGCCGAGCAGGCCGCCGTCGCCGGCATGGGGGTTGAGGGCCAGAACCGCTATGCGCGGGCAATGAACGCCAAAGTCGCGCATCAGCGAGCGGTTGAATTCCTCGAGGCTGCGCACCAGTTTTTCGGTCGACAGGTTAGCGGCAACTTCGCTCAGAGGCAGGTGGATGGTGGCCAACGCCACTCGCAGTCCCGAGTCGGAGGCCATGATCATCAGGGCATGGTCGTTGCCGTCGGCGGCGAGCGATGCTTCCAAATATTCCGTGTGGCCCGGAAAACTGAATTCGGGCGACTGAATGTTTTCTTTGTTAATAGGGGCGGTTACCAACACGTCGATTTCACCGGCCTTAAGGTCGGCCACGGCGCGCTCCAAGGCGGCGCGGGCGGCGGCTCCGGCAGCCGGGGTGTTTTTGCCCGGCTCGGCGGCTTCATCGTCGGCAATAACGTTAACGAAGTTCAGGGCGCCATTTTTTGCGTCGGCGGCCGAGTCGGCGCGGTTGACCGGCGCCTGGGGCAGGTCCAGGAGTTTGCGATAGTGTGAAGCAATGCGCTGCGAGCCGTAGATAACCGGGGTGCAGAGCTCAAGCATCTGCGGGTCGTCGAAGGCTTTGAGAATAACTTCGTAGCCTACGCCGTTATAGTCGCCGTGGGTTATGCCCACTTTTATTATTTGGTTTTCCATTGTTGACTTATCGGTTGATAATATAGCGCAAATTTACGCAAAATTGCCGACACCGGCAACTTATCGAATGGCTTGCATAAAGGTTGGCACAAATTGGATGCCCAGAATCGCAGCTATTCGGAAAAAACTTGAAAGTTGTATGTCGGCTTTGCCGTTTTCAACTCGTGCAATGTAGCTCTGTTCTCTGCCAAGCCTTTCAGCAACTTGTTTTTGTGTCAGATTCAGCTCTTTGCGACGCTCGCGCAGCATGTTGCCATAGAACCATGCCAACGACTCTTCGTCGAATTGGTCACGCGATGGAGTCCCGGGAGCCCCATGTTTCATGTCCAATTCGTCGTTGAACGAACTAAGTCGGTTTAATTTATCAAAATCTAATCGTTTCATAGTGTATATTTATTCAAAATTGCAGTGGCTTTGTCAATTTGTTTGCGATAATCTTTATTGTCTTTCTTCAAGAAACCATTAAGCAAAATTATATTGGTTGCCTCTATCAAATTTTGGTGGTCTATTGCAAATAATATTGTGCGGTACTCATTCGTGCCGACCGATACCCGCATTTCATAAAGGTCAGAATTCTCAAGGTGCTTGACAAACTTTGTGGATATGTTATAAACTGTTGCAATCACGTTCATAACATATTGGAACTTAGTTTGCACCTTTTCGGGCAATACTTCATAGAACTCCATAAACTCGGGGCTTCGGAGTATTTTGCGGACGTAGTTTGGATTTGCTTCTTCGGGTTTCACACTGCAAAGATAACTAATTAGTTCTAAATTCGCAAGTGTGGGTAGAAAAATTATTATTTTTTGTGAGGGGAGTGAACCTTTTTTCAGGGGCGGATGTTATAATAGCGTAAAGCAACTGAAAGAGTGCTTTTCATGTGTGAATGATTGTGATAATGATTGGTTTATTATTCGGCGAGAGGTAGCTGCGACAGCTCCCCCTCGCCAAAAGTTTTTTGGATAGTGTAATTAAAATTTTGCTCCTGTTTCTCCTGTGCCCCTGTCAAAAAAATATTGACAGTAGAACAGAAGAATCAGGAGCTATTTAATGTGTGTGTTTATTCAACCGTTTAGTTAGTGGATTCAATGCCTTTATAGCTGAGTTGAATGCAGTCGGGCGTTGCACCGTTGCGAACAACGTTTGATACGAAAAAAACGCCTTGAGCCTTATTGCCATGACCCACAATGATTATGTCATTTATCTTGATGTCGTTAACAACATCGGTGCGTATTGAATTTTCAAAGACCGATTGAATGGCAGTCGGTGTTGCCGAAGCATAATCGAAACTGTTGTTGCGTAAAAATTTGGCTTGAGTCTTGCTGTGCCAAGAGATTTGCTCAAAAGATTCTGATGCTATTAAATATAAGTCGGCGCGGGTTGAGTCCGGTGCGTCAGCGAGCGAGAATGGATGAGAAATATTTTCAAATTCCAATGCATCGGCCAAACCTGACGCCGGGGAGTAGAGCACAATGCCGGTTTTTTCGGCCATGGCAATTGCTTTGTTCAGGATGAGAACCCTTCGGGCAACTTCCGCGCGGTTTCCAAGATTGTCTGTTGCCTTGAATGTTAAAACCAGGGCAACGCTGTCGCGGTTAAGGGCCGGCGCGCTGAACGGAACCGAGAGCGTTATATCTTTTTGGTGAAGGGCTTCTTCAAAAACGGGTATTACACCGTTTTGCGGGTCAAAGCTCGTAACTTCCAGCGAAGATATGAATTCGTTGGGGGTCTTAAGCTGAACAGTATAGAGGGTCTTTTCTCCGGCGTAGAGACTCGGTTTCTTTTCGGCTCCGGGGCTGACGATGATTACAACATCTGAAAGTTCGTCAGTTTTGGATTCACATTGGGTGATACCGATAATTGCCGTGGCGGCTAATAGTAGTTTTGTTATGAATTTCATGTCATAGAAAAAAGGGTGCCGAATCGTTGTTGTTTGACCCGGCAACCTTTGAACACTAAATTGCTTTTCAGTTCTTTAACTTGTATGCACGTACTTTTGCCGTTTCCTTGACTGTCGAACCGAGGAAAAGCCGGTCGGAAGTTTTTGTCTTATAAACAACCTGGAAGTAAACGGCATTGGGGTAGGTTTCGACAAGTTTATAAGCTGCCTTCTTGAGGCTGCCGGTATGGAATTTCCCACCGGGAATGGTCAGCTCTTTGTGGTTGGCGGGCAAGTAAACTTCGCCGTTAACCTTTTCAATGCTCTTGATGCACCAGAGATAGGAGGTGTATTCAACGGAAATCTCTTCTTCACCAAGGTATTGGAGGTCGTTCATGCCAACTTCAAGACGAACGTCGTTGAAGGAGTATGAGCGGTCCCTGGTGATTGTTCCGCACGATGTTGCGCCCAAAAGAACGGCAACTATCGCAATAAATTTAACTATCTTCATAAACTATAGGGTCTTAGAGCTTGAAGAAGTAAGTGAGGGTCAGACGGGCCTGATTGCCGAGAACGAATTTGTTGTAGCTGCTGTCTTCGGAATAGGTGAAACCGTTTTCGGTAATCATGGCGTTGCCATAGTGCTGGTTGCGGATGTTAAAGCCGTATTCAATACCAACTGCGAGGGGCAGGTTGCAGATATATGCCTGCAGGCCGATGAATGCGCCAATACCGATTTCAAAACGGTTAACGGATGAGGTTTCGTCGTCGAAATCGTCATCGTCAATGGTGTATTTGGAAGCCTCTGCGCCACCACCGATGGGAAGTTCGGCACCAACGTAAACATCGAGGATGTTAGAGCGGTTGAAGTGATAGGCAACACCGGGATAGAACATGATGGAGGTGTTGCGGAAAGAAGACTTGCTGCTGGGACCTTCTTCGGGATCTGAGGAGGTGGTCTCAGTTTGAGAGAACCATTCAAAGCCCAGACGAGCTTCTACTTTGTCGCTGGTCATGTATTTGAAGTTCAGAAGGGGTAGGGCAGCAACTTTGGTTTCGTCGCCGATAGATTTAAAGTGGTCGGTGGTTGCACCGAGGTAGAGACCGAAATCGCCTTTTGCCGCACGGTTGCCGGTACGAATTGTCTGGGCGGTGCTTTCGCCGGTAGAAATCTGAGCGTTGGCCATCAGAGTGCTACCGAGGCAAACACACAAAAGTAATGCTAACTTTTTCATTGATGTGATAAATTTTGGTTAGGGGGGATGCCACTGGCCCCGGTTGTGATTACCTGTTGCTTTTGTGGCTTAAAGCAGGTTTGTTACGCGTGTTTCGTGCGGCAAAGTTAAACATTTTTTCACAAACTACCCCCCCCAATAGTTAAACTATGTTAAATGAGCATTTACCCCGTTGTTTTATTGTCCGGCATGGATATAAAGTAAAGGAGGCGTTCCGACGAGGAACGCCTCCTTTGGTATGAGGTGGAGTGGGTTGATTAGAAGTTTACGCCGATTTTGGCGGTGAAGTTGCCGGAGTTAACGGCGTATTTTTTGTATTTGTAGGCCTGGATGAAGTCGGTGCCATACTGCAGACCTACGTAGAACGACTTAATGTTGAGGCCTACGCCGATTTGCCAGCCCATCTGGAAGCGGTTCCAGGTGTTGTCTTTGTCGGCCATGTGGTCTTCGTCATCGCTGAACACGTTAACCCAGTCGATTTTGTCGGCATATTCATCGTCCCAATAATCTTGAAGTTCGTCGTCGTCGAACTTAGCGCCGGTTTTAGTGCGACCCAGAGCGTGAATCTTGAAGTTGATGCCCACGTAGGGTGCGAAGGTCATGTTTTCGCCGATAGCAATGTGATAGGTGTAGTTAACGGGAATTTCGAAAGAGAGCTGCTGATATTTCTGGAAAAGCTCAACGTCATCATCGTCGTCGTTGGTAACCTTGCCTGCGCCGAAGTGGAGTTTAAGGCCGGCTTCTACAAACATGGGCAGGGTGGGAGATACGCTGAAACCATGGGTGTATTCAACGCCGAAACCATTGAGGCTAACGGCATCTTCGCCGAAGAAGTAGCCATAGTCATCGAGCTTGCTGTTGGCGCTCAGGTGGGTGTTGTCGTAGGAGATGGTGAGGCGGTTGTAGGAATCGGTGTTAGCTACAACGCCGGTTGAGGATTTGCTTGCTTTTGCAGATGCGCCGGTGGTGAACTGGGCGGAAGCGGTGCCGAAGCCCATGGCTGCGGCAAGGCAAAGGGTGAGTACCTTGTTCATAATGTGTGAATTTTAGTTTGAGTTATTATTTAATAAGTGTTTGAGTTCATGCGCCAAACGTTGGCAACGCCGTCGGCGTTACCGCGCTGAGATATGAAGTAGATATATCGGCCATCCTTGCTCCAAACGGGGCTCAGGTCGTCGGCAGCGTGGTGGGTAAGCTGCATCAGGCCGGTGCCGTCGGTGCGGCAGATGAAGATGTCGGTATTCCAATAAGCGCCTTTGGGGGCGTCGATTTTCGAGCCGCCGACCAAAACGAGTGTGGTGCCGTCGGGCGAGAGTTGAGGCGAGTAAAATGAGCGTTCGTTATCGGAAACCACGCATTCTTCAACACCGGTGGTGAGGTTTACTTTCCAGATTTCGCCGCGGCCGTTGCTCTCGCGGGCAACGTAGAGCACGTTGGCATTGCTGTCGATTGTGGGGTTCATGCCCGAGATGTAGCTCGACAGGTAGTTCTTGTTGGTGTCGAAACCCCATACGCTTGCGCCCATGTTTTCCATGCGGGTGAAGAATATGGTTTTGTTGTCTTTGGAGTAGACGGGCGAATAGTCTTGGGCGCCTGAGGTGATTTGGCGGCAAACGTAGCCCTGCTTTGCATCGGTAACGAAAATCTGGTTCGAGGTGCCCTTGCGTTCCGAAAAGCAGATGTTTTTATTGTCGGGCGAGTAGGAGAAGTCTTGCACTGCGGCGCGGTTGGTGCGCTGGCTCGACGAGCCCTGTTTGTCGATGTCTTTTATGAAGATGTTAGAGGTTCCGTTGCGCAGCGAAAGGTAGGCCAGCGAGTTTCCGTCGGGCGAAACGTCGAGAATCTTGTTGGTGAGCCACACGATGCCGTTGCGTGAGCGGCGAACTTCGGGCATGCACACGTAGTCGCTCTCTTTGGTCATCTTAACGAGGTCGAGCGATGTTTCTTCCGGAACGTAAACCACGGAGTAGTCTACCTTCTGGGCTGAGGCCGCGGCGTTGCCTAAAATAAGCGAAAGGGCAATTATCTTATAAATTTTTTTCATAATTGGCTGAAATGATTATGCGTAAGTATAAATTTTTGGCAAAGTTAAACATTTTTTCACAAATTACCCCCCCCAATGGTTAAAAAAGGTTAAATTGCAAAATGGGCGCAAAAAAAAGGTGTGCCTGCCTGAGCGGGCACACCCTTTTGGGATTATTCGTTGGGAGGGGGAGAGATTACTTATCGAGGTGTTCGTAGCGGAGGGTAGCGGTGCACTGGTCGCAAACTTCGCTCGGGCCGAAGTACTGAATGGGGCCGGGATACATATAGGCGGTTTCCTTGGCCCAGGTGTCGCGTTTTGCGGCGAAGCGCTGGAAGGGGGTGCCGTTGAGGTCAACGAGAGCCTTTTGGATAACGGGCTTCATTTCGCCGTGGCGACGTTCCATGTTCATCATCATGGTGATGGGTATGCCGCCGGCAATCCACTGAACGGAGGGAGCCACGAGGTTGCGCACGGAGCTCATGTAGCCGGTAACGCCGGCGTTGATGAGCATGGCGGCGTTGTAGCCGAGGGCGTAGCAATAGTCAGCGTCGAAGTTCGAGGGGTCGGCGCAACGGCCTTCGTAGCCGAAGAAGTGATATTGAGTGGCGAATTTGCCGCTGTAGTTGCCGCGGGCCTT
This sequence comes from uncultured Bacteroides sp., assembly GCA_964554665.1. Classification (GTDB taxonomy): domain Bacteria; phylum Bacteroidota; class Bacteroidia; order Bacteroidales; family Muribaculaceae; genus UBA3263. The sequence continues at coordinate 78,000 of CAZKPP010000002.1, read as the reverse complement.
CATTTCGGCCAGGCGTTTGCCAACCATTTCGCCGAGGAGTTTTTCGGTTTCGATGAGCGATACCTGAACGTTGCCGTGGGGGTCGCGGTCGAGCGAGAGCTGACGGGCCACGCCGGCGGGCAGAGCTTCGTAGATTGCGGAGTTGGCGGGCGAGAGCTGGGCAATGATCCAGTTGCGCTGGTTTTCGTTGCCTTCGATAGCGGCGAATTCTTCGCCCTTGGCAGCGAGCAGGTCGTTGAGTTCGGCAATGAGGCTCTTCATTGCGGGAATGAATTCGATGAGGCCTTCGGGAATGAGCACGGTGCCGAAGTTGTTGCCGGCGGCTGCGCGGGCGGCCACGATGTCGGCAATGTAGTTAACAATGTCCTGCAGGGTCTGGTTTTTGGCTTCAACTTCTTCAGAGATGATGCAGACGTTGGGCTGGGTCTGCAGGGCGCATTCCAGGGCAATGTGGCTTGCGGAGCGGCCCATGAGTTTGATGAAGTGCCAGTATTTTTTAGCGGAGTTGCAGTCGCGCTGAATGTTGCCGATAACTTCGGAGTAAACCTTGGTTGCGGTGTCGAAGCCAAACGAGGTTTCGATAAGGTCGTTCTTGAGGTCGCCGTCGATGGTTTTGGGGCAGCCGATAACCTGCACTCCGGCGCCGATGGCCTTATAGTATTCGGCCAGCACTGCGGCGTTGGTGTTCGAGTCGTCGCCACCGATGATTACGAGGGCTTTGATGTCGAGCTGCTTGAGAATTTCGAGGCCTTTGTCGAACTGCTCTTTCTTTTCGAGCTTGGTGCGACCCGAGCCGATGATGTCGAAGCCGCCGGTGTTGCGGTAGTCGTCGATAATGTCGGAGGTGAGTTCGATATACTGGTGGTCAACGAAGCCGCCGGGGCCCATCAGGAAGCCATAGAGCTTCGATTCTTTGTTGATTTTCTTGATTCCGTCGAAGAGGCCGCAAATAACGTTGTGGCCGCCGGGAGCCTGACCGCCCGACAGGATAACGCCAACGTTGATGGGTTTGCCAACGGTGGGGTTGGTTTTTTCAAAGGTGAGTTCGGGGAGGCCGTAGGTGTTGGGGAAGAGGGCTTTGATTTCTTCCTGGTTGGCTACAGACTGGGTGGGGTTACCCAGTTTTGCTACAACGGCGCCGGTAAGGGTCAGCGGCAGTTTGGGCTGATATGCGGCGCGGGCTTGCTGCAGGGGGCTCTTTTTCATGTGTGAATTAGTCTAAAAATTTTGGTTTATAATTTCCTAAGCGCAAAGTTACGCAAAAATTTCCGATTATTGTTCGTCGACGAACGATTTTTCTTGGAGGAAGAGGCGGAACTGAGCGTAATCGAAGTCTGTTCGGAGAATATGGCCCTGAGGGTCAACCAAAACACCGTAGGGCACCGAGTTGAAGTTCAGCAACTCGCCGAGCATGTCGATGTGCATGCGCGAAAGGCGCAGCGAAACATTGTCAGGCATGAACTCCTTGCTGTATTTTTCCCAGCCGTCGGGCGACGTGCCGTTTTCGGAGCAGATGAACATAATTGCGAAATCGGGCGAGTCCTTATACTTCCGGCGGAAGTCAAACGACCCCTGAATGTCGGCGCGACAGGGCGGACAATACATTTCCCATAAATCAATGTAGAGATATTTGCCGCGGAAGGGCTCTACCAGTTTGTTGAAGTAGTCCAGTGCGGGCGACTCGTCAACCTCGCGACTGTTGCTGCTTAGTGCGGCGTGCTGCGATTCGAGGCGGGCACGCAAGGTCGGGTCGGTAATGCCATGGCTGTCAAGGTCGAGGGTGTCGCTACACATTATTTTATCTAAATCGCGAAGAGCAACCGCGTATTCCCAGATTACGGGCAGTTTTTCCAGGCCGAAGAACTCACGCAGAAACTCGGGGTTCGTTGCAACCAGCGAATCGTGCGTTGCCGCCAGCATACGGTCTTCAATTTTCAGCGATTTGCCGCGCCGGGCGGAATATTCATCGCGGATGCCGGCGCGTTCGGCCGCGCTATAAAGCGCATTGCTGAAAGGCACCAACTCCCTGAATCCGAAATATTGAACCTGAGAGCCGCTGATGGTGTCGAAGTTGGAATAGATATCCGACAACTCTTCCGCAGTGAACTCCCCGCCTTTGCTTTTAATGAAGTTTACAGATTGTCGCAACTCCGCCAGGTCGATGCCATAGCGGTTGCTCGGGAGCAGAGGCGAACTTGCTAGGTCGGACAGCAGAATTTGGGCATTATGGTTGACCAGAATCGTTGAGTCGCTATGGAGTAGCGCACCGGTGAAGTCACGATAATATTCCAAGGGCAAAAACTTATGAGACTCATTGCCCTGGGCATACTGCGACAGCGCGCCTACGGCATCGGCCAACGCGCAACTGCGCAGAATCGCCGGAGCCTTACTGTTGGCCGGCAGGGTGGCTATATAGCGCTCAAATTCGATGTTCTGGCGGTCATAGTTGCGAATAACGCTGTCTTTGAACTGTTGGGGTGTTACGCGTTGGTCAACGTCGTGATTCAACGCGAGAATTGCGTGGCACTCCGGCGCAGCCGCAAGTTCTGTGTTGACTTGACCGAGAGTGCCGCCGAAGCGAACAGCGTTGTCAAGGTGGCGATATGAGTTGTGCGACAGTGCCTTATAGTCAACTTCGATGTCGAGCGTTTCGCCCGGCTCGATATAAATCCCGACGGAGTTCATCGGATAGATTTTTAGCGACACCATCTGTGCATTCGGCAGCCAAAAGGTGCGGCTGAAAGTGCCGTCGGCGTTAATCGGAATAATGCGCTTGCCCCCGCGGCGAACAAGAATATCTTCTGCCTCAACAACTGCGGCAGTCACCAGCGAATCGGGTTCGTAGCCAACTATGCGGCCGCTGACGGTAACAAAATCGGGCCGCATTATATCCTTTGCCGCTGCGACGCCGGCAACCATCGCCAACACCATCGCCAAAAATATCACCTCTCCCCGTTTCATATCATTCGGTGCGAGTAACGTATTTCTGAAAACGACTTGTGGGTTTTTCCGGAATTGTCATTTGGAGGCGAGTGCCAATCAGGGGGTTCAGGTAACGCTCTCTAAACTTCCGCTTGTTTTGGAAACCAAAATAAGCAGTTATTTCTGATAGCGATCGAGGCTCCTTGCAGAACTCTACAATCTTTTCTTCAATTGATTGACTTGGGGGTTGACTTAGGGGTCGACTTGTGGGTTGACTTAGGGGTTGACTTGTGCCCTGACTTGTGCCCTGACTTGTGCCCGACTTGTGCGAATCCGACAAGTCGGGCTCTTTTGTGGCCCGAACATTGACGCGGAAGGCTGTGATGGTGTCCACGTCAAACTCTGCCGGAGGATTACCGTTATCCTTCAACATCTCTTGAACGCGGGTTACACCACGATTGAACTTGTTGACGTATTTCATCACCCTCATAGCCTCCGCCACAAGAGGATTGCGATAGTCATTGACTGAAGGGAAATTTTCAGGACGAGCTTCGCCATATAGGCCTCCGGCGTTCATCACTTCGATATAGTCGTCAAACTGATAGAGACGGATGGGCATATTGGCTTGATAATCCCTGTGCATACAGGCATTCATCAGCAACTCGCGGATCGCTCCTTCCGGATAGTTCCATACCGTTCTTTCCCTAAAGAGAGTTTCCGGCACGGGGCGTTGGGTTATGATACCATCACGAACGAAAGATTCCAGCGTCGGAAGCATCTTGTAAAGCGGTCCGGCAAATTGACGTTCATTGAGTATATCACCTCCTTTATCTTTTCCGGCAAAACGCACGAACTGCACATAATCACCCAAAAGAAAATACTTCGGATTTTTGCCGAAAAGTATTATTCCGGCGTACGTGGGGCAATCATTATCTCTATCATAGAGATGTATAGAGGCTAGCTGTTCCTTTATATCTCGTTTGTCGTTGGCGAGTGTTTCCTCATCAAATGCCATTGGAAGATAGTTGGTTTTGATGTATTCAACATCAAGATCTTCCAGTTTTGCACTCAGGCAAGGAGTAGCATCGAAAGTTGCCATAAAAGAGCAGCGGCGTTCGGCAAGTATTCTTTCTTCCGTTTCTGTAGCAATGTCGCGCCTCGGGCCAATACGGATAAACACCCTGCCGCGATAGCGCACAGGCGGCAAGTCAGACGGACGAACCTCCGCCACCAACAAATCCCCCTCCGGAAACGAGAATCGTTCAACCGACATGGTCGGCAGGGGCAGTATGTTGCCGTCGGAGCGTATCCCTGCAATCTTTTTCAGCAGAGCGTCATCCACTTTCATCCCGGCGATAGAGCCATCGTCGTTGGCGCCGATAATCAAGTAACCATTCTTGCGAGAAGCTGGCATATCGTTGGCAAACGCACAGATGGCCTCACAGAACTTGTCCATGTTGCCCGTACTCGTGGTGCGTTCCACGCGATATGATTCCGTAGACTTCAGTAAGTCCAATACCTCTTCTTTAGCTATCATGCCGGTTCGTTGGATTTAGACCGCAAAATTACTAAAAATCCGTGAAATATGGAAGTATTGGCTTAGAATTAACGGTAACAGGATTAGCGGCGGAGGAAGCGGGTTTCGGTGATTACGAAGTCGAGGGGCACGTCGTGGGGCTCAACGGGGAGCAGCTCGTTGAGCAGCTGAAAGTCATAGGCAACGCCTATGGTCGTGGCTCGCAGGTCGCGCAGCAGGCGGTCGTAGAACCCTTTGCCGCGGCCCAGGCGGTTGCGGTTGCGGTCAAGGGCCACTGCCGGAACTATGATCATGTCGATGGTCGAGGGGTCGACTGTGTCGGTGCCTGATGGCTCTTCGATGTGGAATGCGCCTAAGTGGAGGCGCGTTTGCTCGTAGGGGAGCAGCTCAAGGTTTACGCCGTTGACGCGCGGCAGAAAAAAGTGTTTGCGCGCGCTCCATTTTTTTATGAATTCGCGGGTCGAGAGCTCGTCGGGGAGCGACGAGTAAATCAAAATGCGGTCGGCCAGCAAAAATGCGGCGGTGCGCTCAAGGGTTGAGAATACGGAGTCGGCTGCGGCGATGCGTTCGGCGTCGGTGAGCAGAGCTTTGCGTGCGCGGATTGCGCGGCGGATGTGGTCTTTGTTCATTGCTGTTGTGCGGAAAGCTCCTGTAGGGCCCGTTGAACAACATTGTCGCGCACGTTGTCGATTTCGTAGAAAGCGGCGGTTCCGAGCACGTCGCGGGCGATGAGAGCTTTCAGAACATTAACAAGCAGGGGTCGGGAAATGTTGACGTAATACCAGCGCGTGGGCACTCCGTTGGCCGCGGCGAAGCTCACAAAGTCGGCCAGCAGGGCGTCGTCTGACGGCAGCAGTTCAAGCAGCTCGCTAACCGAAGTGGCCTGGTCGAGGTGGCGGCGGTTGGCATCGACATATTTAAAGGAGTAGCGGTGGAGCAACCCGGCGTTTGACACCTTAGAATAATAAGAGGTGATGTTGGCGGTGTCGGCCGGCACGAAAATGTCGGGCATTATTCCGCCGCCGCCATATACTTCGCGCCCCGAGCGGGTGTGGAAAAGCAGCGAACGGTCAATTTTTATGCTGTCGGCATTGAAAATCTCGCCCGAAGCATAGCGGTCATACACCTCAAAGGCATAATCGTCGGTCTGGCCCTTGGTAAAGGGCTTTTGGATGCAGCGGCCCGAGGGGGTGTAGTAGCGGGCGGTGGTTATGCGTATGGCGGAGCCGTCGCTGAGGTCGCGTTGCTGCTGCACCAGGCCCTTGCCAAACGAGCGGCGGCCGAGAATGGTTGCGCGGTCGTTGTCTTGCAGCGCGCCGGCTACGATTTCCGACGCCGAGGCTGAGAATTCGTCGAGCAGAACCATGAGCTTGGTGTCTTTAAACGTGCCCATGCCGTCGGCAACCACTGCGTCGATGGTTTCGCCGCCGCGGCCGCGGGTTTCCACTATGCCGTCGCCGGCCTGCAGAAATTCGTTGGCCATGCGTATGGCAACGTCGAGATAGCCGCCGCCATTGCCGCGGAGGTCGAGAATGTAGCTGCGGGCGCCGTCGGCGTGGAGCATCACCATTTGGGTGAAGAACTCCGCAAAGGTGTTACGGCCGAATTTGTTCACCTTAATATATCCGACTTCGGGCGCTATTATATAAGAGGCGTCGATCGACGTTACGGGTATTTCTCCGCGGGTAACTGCATAGTTGTGGGTTTCCGTCGATCCAGGGCGCATAATCCGGAGGTCTACGCGGGTGTCGGCGGGTCCGCGCAGCATGCGCCTTACGGAGTCGGCGTCGAGGTGGCGTCCGGCAACGAGCGTGTCGTTAACGTTGACTATGCGGTCGCCCGGCATCAGGCCCACTTTTTCCGACGGGCCGCCGGAAATCACTTCAACAACGGTTATGGTGTCGTTCATCAGCTGAAACTGTATGCCGATGCCCGAAAACGAGCCTTCGAGGTCGGCGTTTACGTCGTCGAGGTCGCGCGCGGGTATATAAGCGGTGTGGGGGTCGAGATTGCCGAGCAGGTCGGGTATAGATTCTTCGAGCAGGGAGTCGAGATTTACGTCGTCGACATAGTCGCCGGAAATCAGCCCGAAGATTTCTTCAACCTTGTTCAGGGCCGATGCGCTTTTGCGGGAACGCAAGCGCAGGTGTGAGCCGAGCAGCACGCCAACCAGCAGCGCGATTACAACGATCAGGGGGAGCCCGATCTGAAGGAACTTATCGTAGGAGGGTTTTTTCATATATTTTCAATGTAGTCAACTTCGACTCCGGCGCGCTTGAGCAGGTCGAGCCCGTCGGTTATGCGGTAGATTTCGTTAAACACCACCCGCTTGATACCTGCCTGGATTATGAGCTTTGAGCATTCCAGGCATGGGGAGGCGGTTACGTAGAGAGTGGCTCCTTCCGATGAGTTGTTGCTGCGGGCCACTTTGGTTATGGCGTTGGCTTCGGCATGGAGCACGTAGGGCTTGGTAACGCCGTTGGCGTCCTCGCAAACGTTTTCGAATCCCGAGGGCGTTCCGTTGAAGCCGTCGGAGATAATCATAGAGTCGTTAACAATGATTGCGCCTACCTGACGGCGGGTACAATAGGAGTTTTCGGCCCAAATGCGGGCCATGCGCAGGTAGCGGCAATCAATAAGGTGTTGCTTAGAGTCCATAATCGACGAAAAACGTGCTTTTTTTACGTCGCAAAAGTAGGTAAAAATGTTGAGAGCGCAAATTTAACATTATTTAAGAAACAAGTTTGTAACATTACTAAACTATTGATAAATAACGCATTGCGCATGTTTGTTACAATGTGTTGCAACGCTGTGTTGCTTTATTGTAACATGTTACAGCATGTTACAATACGTTGTAATATGCTGTAAATCAGATGTGGTGTGTTACAAAACGAATAAATTTTAATTTTTTTTGAAAAAAAGTTGCAAATTTGTTTGGAATTAAAAAATTTTTGTATCTTTGCAGTGTCGAAAGACAAAAGGACATCCCCAAAGTCAACGACACAACAAACTCAAAAATTAATAAAAACTTCTAAAATACTTTTCATCATGACTACTTCAAACATCCAGAACCAACTTATGGCACTTCAGAGCAACCTCCTTAACTTCGCTTATATGCTCACCGGTAACCGCGACGACGCTCAGGACCTGCTCCAGGATACCACCCTCAAAGTGCTCGACAACGAAGAAAAGTTCGCCGAAAACGTTAACTTCAAGGGCTGGGTGTTCACCATCATGCGCAACATCTTTATCAATAACTATCGCCACCAGGTTCGCTCGGCAACTATAATCGACCAGACCGAAGACCTCTACCACCTCAACTCCAGCCAGGAAAGCTCGATTGACTCCGTTGAAGGCACCTTCGCCGCTGCTGAAATCAACGCCGCCATCAACTCCTTCTCCGACGAATACCGCATTCCCTTCTCGATGCACGTTGCCGGCTACAAGTATAACGAAATCGCCGAAAAGATGGACCTTCCCCTCGGAACCGTTAAGAGCCGCATCTTCTTCGCCCGCCAGAAACTCCAGGTTATGCTCGCTGACTACCGCGACCGCTATTAAATTACGGGTTTTCCAAAGAACCACCATATCAACTACTACTATTTACTACTATTCTCTATTTATTTATGATGAGAAATATTTTAACCCTTCTGACAGCAGCAACTCTCGGCAGTGCTGCTGTCGTTGCTCAGGAGAATCCTGCAAACGAACAGTCTATGATTCCGCAGCGCGTGGTGGTTGTTAGCGGCGACACCTCGAAGATGCACCCCGAAGTGATTGCCGTGATCTACGACACCAACGACATTCGCTTCCACGACCCCGCCGCACCGCGATTCCTCTTTCTTGACCGCAAGGGCAAAATAGCCTTCGGCATCGGCGGCAGCCTCTATGCAACCGCGGCCTATAACTTTGCCGGCAGCGAACGCACCGGCTCCGACTTTATTCCCTCGCAGCTGCCAACTCCTGCCGACCCCACCGAGCGTGCCGCCCTGCAGTTTACTGCCCGCCACTCGTCGATTTTCTTCCAGCTGGCCGGCCATACGGAAAAGTTCGGCACCTTTTCGGTGTTCATTGCCACTAACTTCGACGATAACCGCTCGCGATTCATGAAGCTCGACCAGGCATATCTGCGCGTGGGCAGCGTTACCGCCGGTCTGGCGCCCACAACTTTCCAGGACCCCGCAACGGTGCCCACCGTCGACACCCAGGGCCCGTGCGGCGAAATCGACCGCAAGAATGTGCACCTGCAGTGGGCTCCTCACTTCAACGAGCATTGGTCGGCAGCAATAGCTATTGAAGACCCGCACGCCATGATCGACAACGGCGACTTTACGCAAAGCATTTCGCAGCGTGTGCCCGACATACCTGCCTATGTTCAATACACCTGGAACCGCTCGAACCACATCCGCCTGTCGGCAATGATGCGCAACCTCTGCTACCGCGACCCGCGCCTGGCCAAGGTGCAATATACTCAGGGCTATGGCGTTCAGCTCAGTGGCCACTCTGCCCTCGGCGCCGGCTTCGGAATCTATGCCAATGCTGTTTATGGTCGCGGCATAACCAGCTATATCACCGACCTGTCGGGCTATGACCTCGACCTGATTCCGTCGGCAACCACTCCCGGCAAGCTTATTGCCCCGCGCACGTTCTCTTATAACCTCGGCTTGCGCTATGATTTCTGCCGCGATGGCTTTGCCACCCTTGCATGGGGTCAGGCTATTCTCGGCGACCGCGGCGACCTTGCTCCCGACACTTATCGCCAGGGCATATATGCGTCGGCCAACGTTTTCTACACCATATTCCCCGACTGCATGCTCGGTCTCGAATATGCTCGCGGCCAGCGCAAGAACTTCAACGGCGACCGAGGCACCGGCAACCGCATCATGGCCTCCGTCCGCTACTCCTTCTAACTCCTTTTTGCTCTAACTGAAAAAAAAGTCGTATATTTGCGGGTAGAATAGCTAAAATAGCTAAGGTAGCTATAATAGCTATTTTACCCAATTATTATGAATCCAAAATCAAATTTTGCGTTGCCCAAAACGAGTTATCGTAAGTTGTATGCTTTTCAAAAGGCGGAAGCGATTTACGACCTCACTTATTTCTTCCTGACCGGTCACATTTCCAAATCGGACAGGACTTATGATCAGATGCTGCAGGCAGCGCGTTCGGGCAAACAAAATATCGTTGAGGGGCGTTCCGATGCTCCTTCGTCGGCCGAAATGGAAATTCGGCTTTATGGGGTGGCGCGTGGAAGTCTTCATGAATTGCTTAACGATTATCTTGACTACATGCGCACGCGCAATGTCAAAATTTGGGAGCCTTCTTCGCCGCGCTTTGCTCGCTTGCGTAAGGTATGTGTTTCCAACAATGAAACGGCTTATTATATGATTTTAGCGCCAAAGCTAAACGACGAAGAGCTGTGCAATATGGTGGTTACGCTGATTTATCAGACTATAGCGATGATAGGAAAGCTCATAGATCTTGTAAAGAAAGATTTTCTTGTGCAAGGTGGAATTAAGGAGCAGATGTATCGAGCTCGGGTCAACTACCGCAATAATCCCGAAGACGAAGAGGATTAGAGGGTAAGTAGAAGGATGGCGAGGGCGTTGTTGAGGGCGTGGCAGGCTATGGCCGTCCAGAGCGAACCGGTCCAAACCATGGCGTAGCCAAAGAAGGCGCCCAAGAGGGTGCGTGGTATAAAGCCGACCATTTGTCCATGCATAAGGGCAAAAATGGCTGCTGTTACCCAGATTGCAGCGTGGACCGACATGGGACGCGAGTGGAGTATGTTCTGGAGCGCGCCGCGGAAAAACAGTTCTTCGGCCAGACCGGTTAGCAGCGAAATAATCAGCAGACTTATTATGATGTTGAGCGGCGTTGCCGGGCCTATGAGGTTCATTACCTCGCTTTGCGCGGCATTTTCGAAGTCTAAAACAGCCTGAGGCCACGGCAGCAACTGGCAAAGGCGGTTGATGCCTTCCACTATAGGCTGAACAACTAACGTCGCCCCAATGCAAAGCCAAAACTTGCGGGCAGAGGGGAGTGAGCGCAGGTGGAGGAAGTCGGCGGGAAGGCGCGTGAGCAGCAGGGCGGTGATCAGCGCGGGGAGAATGAAGGCGAGCAGCTCTTGGGCAACAACGCTGATGCGGCTAACGGCAAGAGTGTTGGCCGTGAGCATGTTGAGCAGGTAGCTGAGGCCGCCGGTTAGAACCATGCCGATAACAAACAGGCTGAGGAGCAAGATTATGCGCTGGCCGAAGCTGAGCGAAAGTTTCATAAATAGAAAGGGTCGGTTAGGAGTTTATAGTCGGTGGAGTTGAGCAGGAGCTCGCGGCGCACGGGGTCGGGGGCATCGGTCGCGAAGATCATTATGGTGCGCTTGGGCGGGGCGGTAGCTTTGGTTTTGATGTCGATGATTTCGCGCGGATGCAGGCACGCAAAGGCTGCGGCTGCGAGCCATGTCTGCCGGCGGTCGGCGGGGATGATTACGCTCACCGTGCCTTGTGGGGCAAGAAGCGCGGCGGCCTTTTGCATAAAGGCTTCGGGGGGCAGGGCGGAGTCGCTGCGGGCGGCGGCGCGCCGCAAGTCGGGGGCGAGGATTCCGGCACCGAAAAAGGGCGGGTTCGACACTATAGAGTCAAACTTCCGGGCGGGTTCAAGGGTGAGAAAGTCGGCGCAGACGGTGGTTATGCGGTCGGCCCACGGCGATGTGCGGGCGTTGTCGGCCGCTTCTTCGGCGGCCGGAGCGTCGATGTCTACCATGGTTACGCTTTGGGCTCCGCGCTGGGCCAGCATCAGTCCGATGATTCCGCAGCCACATCCGGCGTCGAGCACGTTGCCTCGGGCCGGAGCAATGGCGCCGAGGGTCACGGCGTCGGTGCCCACGCGCATTGGCGAGCGGGAGTGGCTCACGGCAAACTGCTTGAAGCGAAATGGTTCCATGGGGTAATGATTAAGGCGAGATGCGGCCGCTGTAACGACTGCTTCTCGCCTTAGGCGGTAACGGAAACCGGCCGGATTAGTTCTTTTTGGTGCGGTTGCCGTAGCGGCTCATGAACTTGTCGACGCGACCTGCGGTGTCAACGAGTTTCTGTTTGCCGGTGAAGAAGGGGTGAGAGCTGGAGGTGATTTCGAGCTTTACCAGGGGATATTCAACGCCGTCGATAACGATGGTTTCTTTGGCGGCAACGGTAGAGCGGGTGATGAACACTTCTTCGTTGGACATGTCCTTGAAGGCTACTTCGCGGTAGCTGGACGGATGGAGGTCTTTCTTCATATTGTCAGTCAGTTAATTATTCGTTGTTTGATGGTTGAATTGACGGGTTGGTAAGCTCCCTTCTATTCGTAATGGCGGGGCAAAGTTACGAAAAAAAGATGAATTGCGCAATTTTTTTTCGATTTGATGAAATTATCGGTTTGCGCGCTTGCGTTCGAGCTCGTCGAGTATGATTTTGCGCAGGCGTATGTGGTGGGGCGTAACTTCCACATATTCATCTTCTTTAATGTATTCCAGAGCTTCTTCAAGCGAGAAAACCACCGGGGGCACGATGCGGGCTTTGTCGTCGGCACCGCTGGCGCGCATGTTGGTGAGCTTTTTCGATTTGGTAACGTTAACAACTATGTCGTTGTCCTTGGCGTTTTCGCCAACTACCTGTCCGGCATAAACTTCCTCCTGGGGGAAGATGAAGAAGCGGCCGCGGTCCTGGAGCTTGTCGATGGCGTAGGCAAATGCCGTGCCGCTCTCCATGGCAATGAGCGAGCCGTTGGTGCGACGCTCAATGTCGCCCTTCCAGGGCTGATATTCGAGGAATCGGTGGGCCATGATGGCTTCGCCGGCCGATGCGGTGAGCACGTTGTTGCGCAAACCGATTATGCCGCGCGAGGGAATGTGGAATTCCATGTGGGTGCGGTCGCCCTGGGCCGTCATCGACACCATTTCGCCCTTGCGGCGCGTCACCATGTCAATGATTTTCGAGGCATATTCTTCGGTAACGTTTACGGTGAGCATCTCGATGGGCTCGCACTTCTGGCCGTCGATTTCCTTGATGATTACCTGGGGCTGACCAACCTGAAGCTCGTAGCCTTCTCGGCGCATGGTTTCGATGAGTACCGACAGGTGGAGCACACCGCGGCCAAACACGGTCCACACGTCTTCGTTGCTCGCTTTTTCAACGCGCAGGGCCAGATTGCGGTCGAGTTCGCGGGTGAGTCGGTCGGCAATGTGGCGCGAGGTCACGAACTTGCCGTCTTTGCCAAAGAAGGGGGAGTCGTTGATGGTAAAGGTCATCGACATGGTGGGTTCGTCGATGGCGATGCGGGGCAGCGCTTCGGGGGCCGAAGGGTCGGCAACGGTGTCGCCGATTTCAAAGTTTTCAATGCCTACGAGCGCGCAGATGTCGCCCGAGCTTACTTCGGCAACCTTTTTGCGGCCCATGCCTTCAAAAGTGTGGAGCTCCTTGATGCGCTGCTTGATTGCCGAGCCATCCTTTTTCAGCAAAACCACTTCCTGGCCTTCGTGGAAAGTGCCGCGGTGAACGCGGCCCACGGCTATGCGGCCGACATAGTTTGAAAAGTCGAGCGAGGTTATCAGCATCTGGCTTGCGCCTTCGTGGGTTTCGGGCTCGGGAATATATTCGATAATTGCGTCGAGCAGGGGCAGGATATTGTCGGTGGGTTTCTGCCAGTCGGTGCTCATCCAGCCCTGTTTTGCCGAGCCGTAGATGGTCGGGAAGTCGAGCTGGTCTTCGGTGGCGTTGAGCGAGAACATCAAGTCAAACACCATTTCCTGAACTTCGTCGGGGCGGCAGTTGGGTTTGTCAACCTTATTGATTACCACTACCGGCTTGAGGCCCATCTGAATGGCTTTTTCAAGCACGAAGCGGGTTTGGGGCATCGGGCCTTCGAAGGCGTCGACCAGCAGCAGGCAGCCGTCGGCCATGTTGAGCACACGCTCCACTTCGCCGCCGAAGTCGGCGTGTCCGGGGGTGTCGATAATGTTGATTTTATAGCCTTTATAGTCAATCGAAACGTTTTTGGACAGGATTGTTATGCCTCGTTCGCGTTCAAGGTCGTTGTTGTCGAGAATGAGTTCTCCGGTTTCCTGGTTGTCGCGGAAGAGGTGTCCGGCCATCAGCATTTTGTCAACTACGGTTGTTTTGCCGTGGTCGACGTGGGCAATAATGGCGATGTTTCTGATTTTCTGCATCTTAAATCCTTATTATGTCCTATTTAACCCCGCAAAGTTACGAAAAATTCTCGGTAATCCAAGCCTTGCGCCCCCTCTTTCAGGAATTTTGCAGCCTTTATAGGGCTGCAAAATCGGGGATTAGTAGTTGCGGTTGAAGGTGTTGGAGTCGAAGAGGCCGTGGTTGGGGTCGGAGTTGATGAACTCTATGCGGTTTTCGAGCCATTCGCGCAGCTCTTCAACGTTGTCGTCATATTTCTGGAACAGCGAGTTGACCGAGCCCTGGAAGTTGGCCGACGGGCGCAGGCGTTCGGCGTAGTCGTCGAAAGCGTCCCAGAATTCATTCAGCCGGTTTCGGTAGAAGTCGTTCCACACTTCGTCAAAGCGGTCCTGGAAGGCCTCGGTGCTACATAATCTATAGAAGAAGATGCTGCCGCTGCCATCCTGAAGCGGTTTGCTGCTGTAGTTATTCTTGTAGCCGATCAGCGGATTTTCGTATGACGGAGCATATTGGGGCCACCAGCCTTGATAGCTCACGATTTTTTCGTAGGTGGGACGATAGCCGAACGCCCAGTCAAAGTCCCAGCAGGGGCCGAAGTTCCATTTCCCGCCTTTGGTTTTGTAAACGTAAACGCTCTTGGGGTGATCGAGCTCCTGGTTGCACGCAAGGTCAAAAACCATAATGTAGCGAACAAGGCTTTCGAGGTCGCAAGTCTTAAAGATTTCGGTTTCGTCGCCTGAGTTGACGATGTTTACGAAGCTGTTGAAGTCCTCTTTCCACTCTTCGAGCCACTTGTCGGCCTCGTCGGGGTCGGCGGGCGCGTCGGGGTCTTTGACCTTTACGGGGAAGTAGAAGGTTTCGTTATTCCATTTAAAGTATGGGCTTTCGAAGTAAATATCGTCGTCGGCCGGTTCGTAGGTGTCGAGTTCAAGCATTATGGAGTTCGGCTCGTCGGCGGCTTTGAGGTTTACCGAGCCATTGTTGAAGCCTACTTTTTCGGTAAGGGTATATGAGCCTTTGTAGATATTGTTGAAATAAACGTCGACGGGCTCGGTATGGTTAATCCAGGGCATGCCGATTACTTCGCCGAACTTCAGGGCGGCTACGTTGCGCAGCATCGAGGGGTCGATATAGTTGGCGAGCAGCACAAAGTTTTTGGCCTTTTTGGGCAGGAGCATGCGCTGCTTGGCTTCAAATTTCAGGCGATAGGGCTTTTTGGGCATTCCCCAGGTTGAGTTGCCGCGGCCGCGAATCTTTACGCGTTCAACAAAGTCGGGCTGCAGCCCGCGGCCCTTGAAGGTAATCGTTGCGTCGAGATACTCCTCTTTCGACGGAATTTCGGAGAATCCCTGAATGTCGGTGTCGATATAGATTGCGGCAACGTTGGGGCCGATTTCAAAGTGGTCCATGGCTTTGGCGTAGGCCTTGGCTTCGCCGTCGGCGCTGTTGATAAACATCGTGCCGGTGGTTTCGTCGAAAGTGATGTCGAGAACATCGTTCATGTCGAAACCCTGATATTTGTTGCCGTCGGGGTAATAGATGTGCAGCCAGGGTTCGTCGGCTCCGGCAAGAGCGGGAGCCATAGCCACCATTATATATGCGAGGAATTTGCGAAGCATCAGAGAGTGATTTTGAGAGTTGTTTTATTTACTTGAAGGAGGTAAACACCGGTTTGGAGCGCGCCTACATTGAACGCCGCGGTGCCTTCGGCCGAGATGCGGGCCGAAGCTGCCGGGCGCCCTTGAAGATCGACCAGAGTCAGCGTGCCGCTGCCGTCGATGCCGCTAATGTAGAGCACGGCGCCTTGGCGGCTGATGGCCAAAGTTTGGATTTCGGCCTGGCGGATGCCGCTTTGGTCGCTGACGGTCCACGTGGCCTCGAATGGGAGCGAGCGTGAGCCGTCGGCAATAATCAGCATGTCGGCCGGAACGGTCAGCGTGTATTCGCCGGGCTGCGTGAGCGGTTCGGAGATCAGCGGATAGGAGCCGTCGTCGGCGCGCAGCGAGTCGAGCTCGTCGGCGCTGAACGAGGCTATTGTGCCCGCCGGGGAGCTGAGTGTGGCGCGGCCCTCGACGCTGTGGTTGGCGCGCGATGCCGAAGGGGGCACTATGGCTACCGAGCCGAGAGTCTCAACCGTTGCCGGCGCGGGAATCACCGCGAGGTTGAACTTCGAGGTGAGAACGTCTTTTTGGTCGCCGACGTATGACTGGTTGCCGGCGAAGTTATAGTGTATGAACTTATAGCTCTTTATGTCGGCAAGGTTATATTCAACGGTGATGTCGGTGTTCGACATTCTGAGCCAGCCCTGGTTCATCGAAAAGGTCAGCGCATCGCCCTGAATGGCAATCTGGCTCGGTTTTTCCGATGCCGCGCGCGGAATCATGCGGATGGCGTTGTAGGCGTTGGTCTCCAGCGGGTCGTCGCCACCTTGAGTGCCTCCGGGGCCTATGAGGTTGAACTCGGAGCAGGCCGCCGAACTCGACGAAACCGACTCTACGTTGATGAAGAGAATATAGCGGGCCGAAGTGGCTTTTTCGAGCTTGATGATTTTCTCCTCGGCGGTGGCTTCGAGCGAGCCCGAGAGGTCGGGATTGCCCATGGTGGCATAAATGTCGGCTGCCGAGGTCGCCGGGCAGTCGCTCAGGTCGCGGTCGGCGAAATACACCATATAGCTGGTGCAGGCTGTATTGATGTTCTTTTGGCGCGGCAGGTAGGAAATGGCGGTGAATTCCGAAGTGTCGCCGCCGCGGTCAATCATAATCCAGTGCGGGTTGGAGCGTTCGGGGGTGCCGGCGGCGGCGTGCCAGTTTGAGTGCCAGCAGGTTGACGGGTCGCCGTCATAGAGGCCGGGGAGGCCGGCAATGTCGCCGTCGTCGCCGGCAGAGGGTTCGCAGATCGACGATGCCGACCATTTCCATGACGAGCGGTCGAGATAGCCTTCGGCACCGGCGCTGAGGGCGGTGCCGAGCATTAAGCAATATATAAGGTGCTTATTCATTTTTTGGTTGAAAGTTGTCCGCGTTTAAAGGTTGATGACGGATCATAGAGTCCGTAGTTGTTGTCGGGGTTGTTGAGGAACTCCATGCGCAGCTCCAGCCAGCGGCGCAGGGCCCGGATGGCGCCGGCATAGGTGCCGTCGGTCAGGTCGCTGAGCTCATGGTCGGTGGCCGAGGTGTAGGAGTATGGCCAAACCGTGTGGTTCTTGGCTGCCGAGGGGAGCAGCTCGGCTTCGTAGGCGTCGAATGCTGCCCAGAAGGCATCGAGGTTGCTGTAGAAGTTATCCCAAACCTGCTTGTAAACCGCCATGAATTCCGGGTTATCCTTGACTATCGACAGGAAGAATTCGCCGCCGTTGCCAACTGCATCGTAGTAGCTGTTGGCAATGTTGCCGTTGTTCTTGCCGGTGCCAAGCAGGTAGTTGTTATAGGTGGGAGCGTAGGAAACCGAGCCTTCGGGATAGGGAAGAATGTAGCCGTTGTTGTAGAGATAGAACTGGCGGTCGCCATACCAGATGAAGCTCTGGCCGTTGTAGGTAAACCACATAGACCCGCCAAACGGTCCGAACGAGTTTACGCAGAAATTCTGCAGCTCGTCGATCATCCGCTCGGCTTCTTCGGGTGTCAGGCCTTCGCCCATGGCGCGATATGTGGGGCTGTAGCCGAAGGCCCAGTCAAAGTCCCAGCAGGGGCCGAACTGATATTTGCCCCCCTTGGTTTTATAGAGATATATGCTCTTGGGGTGGTTGACTTCCTGGTTGCACGCAACGTTGAACACAATCAGGAACTTAGCCAGGGTTTCGTAGTCGATATAGTCGCTCATGTTTTTGTTTTCATAAACGGCCTTTTCCATTTCAATGAAGTCGTTGGCCCATTCTCCGAACCAAATCTTGGCGGCGGTGATGTCGGCCGGCGCGTCTGGGTCTTTGTGTTGCAGCGGCAGGTGGTAGTAGGGGGTAATGGTTTTCAGCTCTTCGTCGAAGTTAACGTCGAGTTCAAACATTATCGACTCGGCCTCCTGGGCTGCCGGAATGTTGACCGAACCGTTGTTGATGCCAACCTTTTCCATGAGCATGTATGAGCCTTTGTAGTGGTCGTTGAAATAAACGTTGACCGGCTTGGCGTGGGTCGGGTAGGGCATGCCCACGAGCTGCGTTGTCAGGGCGGCAACTTCGTTGCGCATCAGCGACAGGTCGATGTGGTTGGCGAGCAAAACGTAGTTCTTGGCTTTGCGATAGCCGCAGAGCTTGGTTTTTTCGGGGAGTTTTATGCGATATGCTTTTTTCGCCATATTCCAGGTTGAGTTGCCGCGGCCGCGCACTTTAATGTCGCCCTCGAAATCGTCGCACACTCCGAAGCCGTTGATAATCAGGTGGCCGTCGAGATATTCGGTTTTCGACGTAACCTCGGCCAGACCGGGCATTTCGGGAATCGTTATGCGGAATTCGGCGGGGTTCGGGCCGAAGACTATGCGGTCGATGGCGTCGAGGCTCACCTTGGGAATGCGGGTTTTTCCGTCGGGGGTGGTGTAGGTGAGTTTTATGCGCGAAAGCTCGCCGCGGTTTTTCATCAGGCTCAGTGAGTCGAGATATTGCATCGGCACGTCGGCAAAAGAGCCTACGTAGCCCGACACGTATTGAGCCCCGGTTATGGGGTCGGTTTTGTACTGCTCAATGGCGTCGTTGCAGAAAACGTGCATATACGTTTCGGGGGTGCCGGCGGTCAGGGAGCCGATGCCTAACATGGCTGCTGCAAAAATATTCAGGAGTCTCATCGCTTGATTTTCAAAGAGGTTGAACCGATGCGTACAATGTAGATTGCGCCGGCGGGGAGCTGGCTCGTGCTCAACGAGCCGGTGGCTGCGGCGACTTTGCGGCCGTTGAGGTCAAATGCTTCAATCGACTCGTTTTCAGCGCCCTTGATAGCTTCGGGGGTTATTTCGATGCGTCGGGGTGCAAGGGCTTCGTCCAGGGCTGAAAATTCGTGTTCGCCGTTATAGAGCGGCGCATCCTCGTTGTAGCCGAAATCTATGCGTTGAATTTCGGGCAGCTGATACTCAACCGTGATTTCGGGGTGAATCAGCAGCAGCGTGCTGCTTCCGTTCATTTTCATTATCAGTTGCTCGTGGAGCAGCAGTTGCTCTTTGGCTCCGTCGGCAAGCTCAATGTTGACTATGTTAAATTTGTCGGCGGCCGAGGCTGTCAGCCCAACAATTATTGCCGCCAGTAACAGTAATTTTTTCATGGATGATTCGATAAATGATTCGCAAAGATACAAATTATTCTCGAAATCCAAAAATTCACCATGATTTTGCACTGAAAAAACGTATCTTAACAATTTAAAATTGCGTATTTCGGAAATTTAAGCTATCTTTGCATCCTTAAAACCTATTAGTACACATACACATAAAATTCTACATGAAAAAGATTCTCCTTTTAACTTTATCTGCTATGCTATCTCTACCGGCTGCATTTGCCGGTACGCGATATGTTCAAGCCGGTGAACCTATTACTGACATCAGCCAAATGAAGGGTGATGATCATGGCGGGCTATATATGATTCATGCATATCAGGGTAACCGCATGAAGTCGGGTTTCTTCTATGCCAGTGGTATTCGATTTCAATACGACGGCGTGGCTCCTTCTTTACCTGTTGAGGTAAACCCGGAAGGCGAAGCCAATATGAACTATATTTTCCAAATTTCCTTTGTTGACGATAATTCGTTTACTGTTAAGAATCTTGGCCTGAACCAATATCTGTCGGTGAGGGGGCAAAACGGCATAGGCAAACATAATGCTGTACCCACTGTTGATGGCTCCGATAATAAAATTGCTGAGTTTACTCTCGTTAATATACCTGAGAACCACGCTATTGTCAATGCCGACGATTACCTGAAAAATAAGCGTTTTTTGGTTCAAATGACCAATGCTACATTTGATGGCAACGCTGCCAACGAAGGCTCGTTATAGTTCAGTAATGATAGAGATGCGAATAACCCCGCATTAGGAGGTATGCTCACATATCACCAAAACAAGTTTGTTAACGGCAACTGTCAGGCTGCGTTCATCCCTGTTAAAGAAGTACACGATGTTGATGTGACGCTAAATATACCTGCTGTTAACAGCTGGCCGGCAACGTCGGTTACATTAGGTTTGTTGTCCGGTCAGGATGCGTCACGTTCCATAAAGGCCAAGCTTGACGAACTTGGTGGCATGTCTAATGTGGTCATAAGCAGCGATAATGGTTCTGATTTGATTGTTTCGGAAACTAATAATTCGTTCACGGTAAGCGGTAACTGGAATCACGAACTTATAGCGAACCATATTTACAGAATCACGCTTAAACCCGAGGATAAACCTGCTGCAATGCGCTATGAAGCCACAACCGGCTATATCAATACGACCTCTGACTATAACACCGGCATCAGCACCTTTAACCGTCTTGTGCCCGAACGTCTTTGGTTCTTCAAAGCGGTTGAAGGCAAAACCGGCGTTTACACTCTTCACACTTTGGCTGAACCCGACAGGGGAGTATATATTGCAGATGCTACTGACAACGCTAACTTTGCCGTTGCTACACTTTCTGATGATCAGCACCCCGCAACCGAATTCACGGTTGGTAAGACGAATTGGGACCACGCAATGCGTGGCGACTTCTACCTGTCGTATGGTGCGGGTAACGCCAACTACCTCAACGACCGCGGCATTCCCGGGTCAAGTAACACCTCCGGAGGTTATGTTGCCCAGTGGCATGACTCGCGTGCTCAAGGCGGACATGGCTCAGCATTCCGTCTCTTTTCCATGACGGCCGATGATCTCGATAATCTCGGTGTGTCTGCCGAAACAGAACCTACCTATAATAATCTTGCAGAGGCTGTTAATGCGTTTAATGCTACCAATGTTGATGCAGCGCTTCGTCGCATCAGGTATATCAACGCGAATAATGCCGATCTTCTTGGGCCGTATGTCGGCCAGTGGAATAACGCTCATGGCGACGCTAAAGAGTTGTATAATCTGGCGGTTAGCATTAGTAATGGTGCTGATGCTTCCGACGATGAAAAGAGAGCGATTGTTGAAGGCCTCGACCCGATGAATCTTACATTCAAGGATCTTATTCCGAATCGGTTCTATCGATTCAGGAATAAAGTGAGCGGAAAGTATATTTCATCGACATCGAGTTTTACCAACCTCAATGGCAAGAAATTTATGGACATTACGTCTGATAATACCCGCTCAAACACTGTGTTCTTCTATCATCAGGAAGGACAGGGCGATGCCGTGGTAAATACTCTTATTTGCTTCGATAATGGTTTGGTTATGCCCTCGTTTGGTGGCGCAAATTGGGTGCCCGTACTAAAAACTGATGCCGATGCGGCCTCCGGTACTAAATTTACTTATCAAGACAATGGCTGCTATTTAATCCATGTCAGTGATAATGATAACAGCGGCCACCGTCACCTCTATGGCGCCGGCAACTCTCAAGGCGGAGCTTCCATTGTTGACTGCAGTGCCAACCAAACCGGCAATGATTACCAATGGTATATTGAGGACGTTACCAAACTGCCCATTACTTTCTATAACGTTATGGGCCAGGATGGCTACGACGACGACGGCTGGGCTTCGGTCTACTCCCCCGTTGCTCTTGAAATTCCCGCTGAATTTACCCACACCACTGCCTATATCGGACAATTCGACAGCAGCGATTACTCCACCAATACGAATATAAACCACATTTTGGCAAACCCGATTGCACCTAATGAAGATGGCACAATCACTATTCCCGCCAATCAGTCGGTTTTGCTTTTCTACGACGGAGAAGAAACTGCCGACGAAAACCCCAACATCCACGAATCGCTGATGGCCAACCGCTCAGACATAACTTATGTTGACGCAAACATTCTTTATGACTATGAAGGTGGTTCTGTCAACAGCGGTAATCTTTCAGGCGGCTATTTCGCGCAAGCACAGGAAGAGGGCAAGGAATATTACACTCTCCACGCTTCACACACCAACAACTTCCGCGAAATCAGCAATTACAAGGACGGTTATTTTGACTACATCCCCGGCTTCAAGGCATTTATCGTGACTGATCCAAACGACGACGACCACTATCCCGTTTGTCGTATCAACCCCAACATTATGGCTCCGGCAGATGATGAGGTGCTTAGCGACAGCTATACATTCTCCGAAACTTCGTCCGACGATGGTCACTGGCACGTAACAATTACTCTTGGAGCAATCGTTACTCCTGACGGAAAGGACGTTACGGGAGATTGCGAGCTTTATTATAAGCGTACACCCTTTGCCGATGACTCAAAACGCAGAGTGGTTTCTCACGATGATTATACCCGGGCTACACAGTCCGGCAACGAGCACTCCTTTGACGTGCTTCCCGGTAAGGTTGATTACTATGTTTACCATCCCGACACCGATACTAAGAGTGCCGACCGTGCATTCTCAATCTATAGCGACGGCAGTACTACGGAGATTAACGGCATTCACCTTGACGGTAATGCCGGCGCCGATGAGTGCTATGACCTGCAGGGCCGCAAACTGCATGCTCCCGTAAAGGGCGTAAACATCGTCAACGGCCACAAGGTAATTGTTAAATAACCCTCCTGAAACCCTACTCAACCCGCCGGCCGCGTCGACTGATGCGGCCGGCGTGCTTTTGGGTGTTCTATCCGTCTGATTGAAATATGGTTATGAAAAATCGCACAAAATTTGGTGGAATCAAGAAAATGTATTATCTTTGCAGCCTAAATCACACGGAAATATTTTTATCAGTCAAACCACACAAAACATAAACACACGACATAAATGAAAAAATTCTTACTTACAGCGTTTTTTGCTCTTGTAGGACTTTCATCGGTTTCCGCCCAGACCCAAGGCACGGAAAAATACATGATGGGTGACCCGGTCGCTTCCGACTCGGAACTGACCTCAGGCACTTATTTTATCCGCGCGCACGTGAATGGCGATACCGGCACCAAGCAAGGGCTTGTGCAAGGCTCTGACAACAAGATGTATTCGGTTTTTATTGCCGAAGCTTATGATTTGGCTTCGGGCTATACCGACAACTATGACCAGGTTTGGCAAATCGAGGTTGTTGATGACGCCGAAACCGAAGGCGTAGTGTTCAAAATCAAGAATCTCGGCGCGCAGAATTACCTGTCGATTGTTGGCCACAGCAAAAAGGCCGCCAACGGCAATTTGGTTTGGAGCTCGCAAGATTCCGACGATGCCAATAACGCACAGTTTACCTTAGAGGGCGTGCCCGGCGAGTATGACGGCAACACCCGCTTTTATATGCAGCTCTCTAATGCAACGAATGCAACCGGCGATTACCCCTTCGTTCACGACGGTGGCAAATACCTCAAATATGCTGTTGGCGCCGACGTTACCGGCAGCACCGTTCAGTTTGACTTCGTAAAGGCCGAACCCGCAGTTGAAATCGACATCAAGGTGATGTTCCCCACCTTCAACAGCGTAGATTTGGGCTGGCAAACCATTACCGCCCTTGCCGGCAAAGACCCCTCGAAAATGATTAGCTACTATGCTAACGTTACGATGAACCTGGGCGGCTTTAACCTCACCGGCCTCACCGATGCAGCAGGCAATGCCATTGAAAAGGTAACCGAAGCCGGTCAGGAAGTGTATGCCCAAGGCGTTTGGGAGCGCGAACTGAAAACCAATCAGGTGTTCCGCATCCGTTTCTGCCCGACAGACGATGACTTCGGTGCAATGCGCTATATGCTCTCCACCACCGAAATTGAAACCAAGCGCGGCGGAGCCGAAACGCTCGTTAACCTCGTGCCTGAGCGCCTGTGGTATTTCACCCCGGCCGAGGGTGGCTATCTGCTCCAAACCCTCTACGACACTGAAAAAGCAGTTCGCTTCACCAAGGCAGGCAGCGACTGGACCTACGCTACCGCCGGACTGGCCGACATTGCTGACGCTACTGTTCTGGAACTTGTTCCTGCGGCCGACGGCGATTACCGACTGAAAATCGCCGGCACCGAAAATGCATGGGTCGGAGATTTCTATTTCGAACTTCTTACGGTTTGGGAAGAAGAGGAAGCCGCCGAAGATGAAACCGGATTGATGCGTCTCTATCCGCTCACTGACGACGACTTTACTGTTCTCGCCGATTTCGCCGGCCAAGACGAAATCGAAGCCGCCAAGGCTAACCCCAACGTTGAGAATGTTAAGAAACTCATCGATGCCTATAACGCCATGAACCTCGAAGCTGCCGCCAAGCGTTTGAGCTACTTTGAAGGCACCCGCCATCTCGGTTCCAACCCCGGTCAGTACTCCGACCCTAACGGCGAACTGCTGAAAGCCAAAGAGGCCCTGAATGCTGTTATTGAAAAAGGCGATGCTGCAACCGACGAAGAAATAGCTGAGGTTATCGAAGCAATCAATAAACTGGTCGACAGCATGGAGCCGACCGACCTGGTTAGAAACGGCATTACCGCAGGGGTTTTCTATCGCTTTAAAACCAAGCTCAACGCACCCAAATATATTTCGGCAATCTCCGGCGGTATGACTGGCGGCATGGATGCCATGGCGTTGACCATCGACGGCGAACGCTCCAACACTGTTTTCTATGTCCAGGCTGCCGAGAATGGCACCTACACCGTTATCTGCTTTGAAAACGGTCTGGTTCTCCCCAACATGACCGGCGAGGCGGTTATGCCAGCCCTCTATGGCTCGGATGATGCTTCGACCGGCGTTAAGTTCAAAGATACTAACGATGGCTGCTTCACCATCAATGTGGCCGCCAACGGTACCTGCAACCTTCGCAGCAACGACAACCGAGACATGGTTACTGCAGACAACAGCTCTGCCGACGCTTCTCGCTGGTTTATCGAGCGAGTTGAAGAACTGCCTCTGACCTTCTATAACGTTATGGGTGTCGATGATTATGACGACGGCTGGTCGTCGGTTTACTCGCCTGTGGCTCTCCAAATCCCCGCCAACTACGAGCGCACAACCGCTTTCACCGGCATTCTCGACTTTAAGAACTATAACAACACCACCGATATTAACCACGTGTTGGCAACCCCGATTGCCGCGAATGAAGATGGCACAATAACTATTCCTGCCAATCAGCCCACGCTGCTCTACTACGACGGCAAGAAAACCGGCCATGAGAACCCCAACGTGAACGAATCGCTTATTGACGGACGCGAACACATCAGCTATATCAATGTGCCGATTCTCTATGGCGAGAGCACCCCGGTGATGGCTAACGCCACTACTTCGGAGCAAGATATGCTTCCCCTCTACGGTTCATATTTCGCTATTCCCAAGAGTGAAGAGACCGACTATTACACTCTGCACGCTTCGCACACCAACAACTTCCGCGAGTATGGCGAATATGAAACCGGCTATAGCTATGTGCCCGGCTTCAAGGCTTACATCTCCAAAGAGCCCGACGAAATTACCCAATATCCCATCTGCCAGATCAACCCCAACATCATGGCTCCCGCCGACACCTACGGCGTTCCCCTCGACTCCAAGAGTTATACTATAAGCAATCCGGAAACGGGTGTTGATAACCCTAAATGCCAGATTACGATTACACTCGGCAGTATCTATACCACTTCCGGTAATGAGATTTCCGGTTCTTGCGAACTTTACTTTAAGCACACCCCTGCTGAAGATGTAGAACCGACTAAAAAACAGTCAATCCGCAGAATCGTTTCGCACGACGAATATGAACAGGCCGAACGCCGCGGCATTGAACACTCATTCAGCGTTCCGGTTGGTAGCCAGGTAGATTACTACGTTTATCACCCCGAAACTGACACCAAGAGTGCACCGCGCACATTCACCCTCAACAGCGACGGCTCCACCGTTGAAATCAAGGAGGTTATCAACGGCGCTGACGATAAAGTAGAACGCTATGACCTGCAGGGCCGCAAACTGATTGCTCCGGTCAAGGGCATCAACATTGTCAACGGCAAGAAGATCCTCGTAAAATAACTCCCGTGCTTTAAGAAACTCCAAGCGGGTGTGACTGACAATTCAGCCACACCCGCTTAGTTTTTTACGCGTTGCCAAGCTCTAAACGCGAAGCCAATCGGTTAATGAGCGCCTGAAGCTCAACCTGCTTATGGCTTGGCAGAAAAGATTCTTTTATTATATCTGCCCATTTCGGCAGCGCTTTCGAGAATTTTTTGAAGATGTTTGAAATTGCCTTGTCTTCCAGGCCGCTGTCGCGCATTGCTCCTTCAAAATCTTCACGTCTTATTTTTTTCTTCTTGCCGTTTAGTGTCAGTGCCAATTCCTCATCATCTTCCGGCATAACTAACGATGTGGATAGCAGGTCGTAGGCCGGGGTTAGCATGTGGTTTTCCGACGGCTTAAAGATGGAGAAGTTTTTCAGGTGCATGTCTGCGTTGCCGGTGATCCACGAAAAGATCACTATTTCCCAAAAGTTGGTAACATCCAGCAGTGGAGCCGATGAATACTCTTTAATCAGCTTTGCAATCCGCTCGTATGAGCCTTTGTATTTATCCTCGGTGAGACGCTTTGAAAGTTGACACATGTCTTCCATTGCTATCTTTTCACCGTTCTTGGTTCGGTCAATTCTTCGGGTAATATAACACAGCTCACCGTCAGAAAACCGAATCAATGAATGAGGAACGGTCTTGATGCCTGCTGCTTCTGCTAAATGCATGACCAAATCTTCGTTTTCCGGAAGATTTGCGAAATGGTCTGTCTGAGGTTTAAGAATAAACCTTCCCCAGAGTCCAACAATGGTGAACCGTTGTGGCTCGCCGTTATTTGCGCGAGCAATATCAAGAGAAAGTTTTGCCTGTACCCCGGTCACCGTAGTGCTGGCGCTCACGATTTCTTTGGCCAGTTCCTTGATGTTTCTTCGTGTATAAGGAAGCTCGGGAACCGAAGTCGATTCAAATATTTTTCGCGCACAATTTTTATGGAAGTCTTTTTCACCTTCTGAAAGTTCCTTATAGCAATACAAACACTTATTCATCCTCAACCTCCTTATCTTTTTCGGGAATGACACTAACGTTTCCGATGCAATCCTTACAGCAGGCGAGCAGCAACGAAAATCTGTCGCGGGCAGAGATTTTCCAACTCTGTTCAGCAATGTCGAGCAGCCACCCTTCAGGTATCAGACCGTCAAAGAACGGGAAGAGCACCTTGTCCCTGTAGGGTTTATCGGTGAGTGGCATGGTTAAGCTTATCGGTTCGGCTTTGTCTGATGCAAGAAAATCAGTGTCATAGCTGAACTCATAGCCCAGATCGTCTTCTGTCAATGTTCCCGCAGGAACGGAGTTGACAAAAATAGTTGCCCGCTTCATAATTCAACCTTTTTGCAGGGAAGCATTTCAGAACCGAACAGGGCCAGAACCTGATTTACTTTGTCGAGTCGGAGAGTCTGCTTGCCCTGTTCCAAGTCGCGCACAAAACGTAGCCCAACCCCTGATTTCAGGGAGAGGTCAACCTGCGTAAGTCCATATTCCTTACGCTTATTCTTAATATATTTGCTTAGTTGAGTCATAAATATACCCTTTAGGGTGCAAAGATAATAAAAATTTCTTAATTTACACCATATAGGGTATAAAATGTTTGGGGAATGGCTGAAATATACCCGATGGGGTATGGCTTGCGAATCGGCGTCGGGTTTATGTTTTCTTGCGGCGGATAAGGCGGAAAAGCGCGGGAAAGCGGCCGACGATGTAGATGATGATGTTGGCCAGGATGTAGGCTGCGGTCAGGAGCCGAAACCAGCGCGGTCCGTCGGTGGCATAAAGCGTTGCCGGGTCACCGCTGCCGATGAGGTCGGGGTTGATGGAGCTGAGGGTGCGTTTCCAAACAACGTTGGCATCTTTGAGGTAAACAACAGCCATGGCCCCGCGGGCAACTGCCATGATTGCCTTCTGGTCGGCGAAATAAACGGGATAGTCGGCCATCATAACGTCCAGGGCGCGCGCCACGGCCGCCGTGTCGGGCGGCATAAGGGCGACGAACGACCCGGGACCATGGAGGCGCTCCATGCGTTCGCGCAGCTCGTTGGCGGTATAGCTGCCGGCTGCGCTCGCTTCGGTGGGGTGCGACACTAACAGCAGCATGAGGTCGCCGTCCGTGCCGAGAATAGAGTCGCTGACGTCGAGCCCGCTTTGCGGGTCGAGCAGTGTCAGCTGTTTGGCCGAGGCCGATTTTACTTCGCGCACCTCCTTGAACTCCCAGCCCGTGTCCTCGTCGGGCAGTTCGGAGTCGGAAAAGGTTTGCTCGCGGCCATTGCGGGTATAAACATAGAGGGCTTGAGCCTCTGAATCGTCAATCAGCGGCTCGCCGACGGGGTAGGGACGGAAGTCGACCAGCGGCTGCTCGTGGTAGCCTACGATGCCCAGAATAATCATATAGCCCACGGCGGCGGCAATCTGCACCCATTGAATCCACGGGGCGAACAGCGGCTGCGTGCGGCGGTTAAATCGCACTAAAAAAACGCACAGGGCCGTTATCACTACGTTTTTGGCAAACGTGGCGCCATTGCTGATGATTAAGAAATCGCCGAAGCAGCCGCAGTCGCTAACCGGGTTGGCCAGCGCAATGTAGGCCGACAGCGGTAGCATGAAACACATAAGCAGCAGCGCTCCCCACGCGGCGGTGCGGCGCAGCGAGCCCGTAGCCACCAGAATGCCGGTTACGAACTCGAAGGTCGAGAGCAGGCAGCCGCCGATCAGCACCAGCCCCGGAGGAATGGTTTCAGCCATGCCCCAGACTGCCAGATAACTTGTAATTTTAATGGAAAAGCCGATGGGGTCGATCATCTTGGCGGCCCCGCTGATAATGAACACGGCGCCGACAATCAGGCGCGCCAGCCATACGGCAACCCGCATCATAGCGTCAGTTTTATAAGCGCGAACACTGAATAATTCACCATATCCATATAGTTCGCGTCGATGCCCTCGCTGACCAGGGTTTCGCCGGCAAGGTCTTCAATCTGCTTGGTGCGCAGAATTTTCATGAGTATGAGGTCTACGTCGGAGCTTACGCGCATGTCGCGCCATGCTTCGCCGTAGTCGTGGTTTTTGGCAACCATGAGGTCGCGGATTTTGCGGGCGTTGCGGTCATACAGCTCCAGGGCCTGCTCTTCGCTGATGTCGAGCGAGCATGTCGGCCCTAATTCAAGCTGAATCAGCCCGATAATTCCGTAGTTGATGATTCCCTCAAATTCCGGAACGATGCCCTCGCCGATGGCGCTGGCGCGGTCGCCGCCAAGGGTTTGCAGTTCGCGTATGCGTTTGGCCTTGATGTAAATCTGGTCGGTGAGCGATGCCGGGCGTAGTACCCGCCACGCCGGGCGGTAGTCGTGGAGCTTCTTTTCGAAAAGCGCGCGGCAGCGGGCTATGATTATGTCGAACTGTTCGTTAGTAGTCATATTCCAGAGTTAGGTCGTCGATGGTCAATACTCCGCCCTGACCGCCAACGAAGAAGTCGCCATATTTCGACGAAGTGCACACAACAACAATGTATTTCGGCACTCGCGACGTCGAGCGGTAGTCGAGGTCGATGCTCAGCGGTGTCCAATCTTCAACGCTGCTGCCGTAGGCAATCTGTCCGTAAGCTATAATGTGGGGGTCGGCGGCGTTAAAGAGCTGCTGGTTCTTGGGGTTGGTGCGGATTTCGAGCGGGGCATCCCAGTCGGTAAGGGCTATGAACACCTGGGCCGTGTCGGGGCGTCCTTTCCACTCCTTGAAGCGCGGATCGGTGCCTACGTGGCTTATGGGTGCGTTTTTGTATTTAAACATGGCGCGCAGGCGGGTGGGGCGCTGCGAAAATTCGCGGCCGAAGTTCAAAATGCCGTTGGTGCCGTCGGTCTTGACGTATACGCCGGTAAAGATATTGCCGGCGGCAATCTTGCCTAAGGCGCCGATGCCCTTGAATTCACACTTGAGCTGCGCGGCATAGCCGGTGCCGGTCTGGGTGTCGGCTGTGGGCTGTGAGTTCGATTCGCCCAGGGTTGCCGCGCCCTTGTTGCCGGTGTCCCAGAAGGGAGTGTTGCCTTCGCCCCAGGGGTTCCACACCTTGCCGTCGAGCCACCAGAGGTCGAAGTTTGAGTTGGGCAGCTGCGCTTCGGTGCCGGTTGTGAAGGGTTGCGAGGCGCTAACGTCGGTGCCGCAGTAGGCGCGAACTTCGTAGGTGGTTGCGGGCGACAGGTGGATGGCGCGGGCCGAAATTGTGCCGCTCGCTTTCTGAACGTCGTCAACGCGCGTCCAGTCAGTAGAGCCTTGCAGGCGATATTCAAAGCCGGCATCCTGTTCGTCGGCCACTGAGGCGTAAAACCAGGCTACGCGTGTCCAGGCATCTACCTGGGTGATCGTGGCTTTGGCGTCTATGGTTTCAACATAGAGGGTCCAGAGGCTTTCGCGGCCATAGTCGTTGACAATCACTTCTACGGGCTGCGAAAAATCTGTGACTTTTCCAACGAGGTCGGGGGTCATGGTTGCCGCCGTGCTCCCTAATTTCAGCGATGTAACCTTGATTTGGCTCAGGTCGGAGCCTTTGGGAACGTAGAAAATTACGCGGCGGCCGGGGGCGTCGATAATCGGTTCGCCCATCTGAGGCGACGTTGTTATGTAGCGCTCAATGGTTTGCACGGCGCGGATGGTCCACACGTAGTCCTGATAGAGGCTGAGCGTGGCGTAGGTGGGGCGGATGAGGTTGAGGGTCGGGGTGAGCCCTTCAACGGTGCAGTTTTCGGGCTCAACCTTATAGTTAAGCAGGGTAATGTTCTGCAGGTCGGCGAGTTCGCCCATGGTCAGGGTGACCGTGCGGGTTTGCGGGTCAATGACGGCGGGTTCGCTTTGGCCATCGACCATAAAGTCGGTGATGTTGCAAACAATCTGCGGATAGGGCAGGTCGTTGGTTATGCACCCTGCGAGGCCGACGGCGGTCAGCGTTGCGAATAATATTTTCTTAAATGTTGACACCGATGCCGAAATTGAGGTTAAAGATGTTGAGGCGGAAGTTGGCGCCGGAACTCAGGTGAGTTCCTTCGTCGATGCCGTTGGTTGTTTGGCGCTCGCGTTTGAGTTTCACACCGAAAACGCCAAACGAGAGGTTGAAGTTGACGTTTTTCATCAGGTATACGCACAACCCGGGGCTGAAGTTCAGCGAAATCTCGTTGATTTGGGTGTGGGTCAGTCGCGGCTCGGAGTTATAAAGGCGGCTGAAATCGCTGGAGCCGGTGGTGAAACTGATGTCGGCTTCGTTGAAAATCGCAAAGCGACCTTTGCGGTCGAGACCTACGTAGTTGCGGTAAAAAATTGCTCCCGAATAGGTTGTGGAACCGTATGATATGTCCGACAGGTTGAAGCTCATGTCGGAATTGATGTCGACCCCAAGGCCGTTGAGCTCGGCCTGAGAGTGGGAGTAGACAATCTTCATGCCCACGCTTTGGTTGTGGCGGAAAAAGTAGCTGATCGAAGGGCGGATGGCATACATGTTACCGTGGAAGTTCAGGTCGGTCAACACGTTGAGCATCTCAATGTCTTTGGTATTGAACTCGCCCCAGCTGGCTGTGAGGCCGAATTCCCATTGGCCCTTGGGCACGAACAGGAAACTGGCCAGACCGCGGTCATAGCGGCTCAGGTTGCGCGAGGGAACGTAGATAGAAATCGTGTCACCGTCAACAATCACCAGGTCTTCGTTGATGCCGGCCGGTTGCTTCTGCGGGCAAGGCGCATAGTGGCCCGGGATTCCCATGAGCTGATGGCGTGCGAACTCCAGCGACGGCTGATAGATTTCGGCCCGAAGCCCGGAGGCTGCGAGCAGCAGCGTGCATGTCAGCGCTATGTTTCTCAATAACTTACTCATCAGATGTAGAATACGGTGCCAAAGGTTATTGAGAATATATTTATGTTGAAGTTGGCGCTGCGCCGCTTCAGGTTGGCGATGTAGATCTGGTCGGTGGTCATCTTAACGTCGGAGAACGTAAAGCCGAGCACGCCGATGTTGACCTCTATGGCCGAATAGTTGTTGAGAAACATGGCCATACCTGGCGTAACGCCTATGTTGCAGTTCAGCGTGCGCGAGTAGGTGCCGCTCAATGTTTTGCCGGCACCGGTGGCCAGTTTGCTCTGGCCGCCCGACACTCCTAACTGCAACTCGGCTATGAGGCCGAAACGCGAGCTGCCGCCCAGCGAAATGTAGTTGCGGAAGAGCGCGGTGCCGCCGTAGGTGTGCGAAAGTGAATAGAGATGGTCAACGTCGTAGCCAAGGTCGGAGCCGAGAATCAGCGACGCGGTTTCCATTTTTACGAGCGAGCGCGAGTAGCTGAAGCGGCCGCCGGCGGCAAGGTCGCTGCCAAAGGCATACATAACCATCGGGCTGACCTTAAACGTGTAGCCGTTGCCTTTGATGTTTTCAATAACTAAAAATGAATAGTTTTTGAAGCTTTCGGTGGAGTAGCTGACGTTGACGCCCGCAATCCATTGGCCTTTTGGCACGAAGACGGTTTTTTCGCCCATAGCACGGTCAAACTCTACCTGCGCACGAGCCGGAATTGCCGACGAAATCGACAATATGAGCAGCGGCAGGAGGGTTCGGGTGATGAATTTTCCTATGTGCATAGCACCGCAAAGTTACAAAAAAAAATTGAACTCCGCAAAACCCGTTTTTTTAGCGGGCGGATTAGCGGGAGGTGAGGAGGGCGGAGGCTTGGGCGGCGATGCCTTCGCGGCGGCCGGTGAAGCCGAGGCGTTCGGTGGTGGTGGCCTTGACGCTGACGCAGTCGAGGTCTACGCCCAGGTCGGCGGCAACGTTGGCGCGCATCTGCTCGATGTGGGGCAGCAGCTTGGGCGCCTGGGCTATGATTGTGATGTCGACGTTGCCCACTTGGTAGCCTTTGTCGGCCACGAGTTCAACAACGCGGCGGAGCAGTCGCCGCGAGTCGGCTCCGGCATAGGCGGGGTCGGTGTCGGGAAAGTGGTAGCCGATGTCGCGCAGGGCGGCGGCTCCCAATATGGCGTCGCAAAGGGCATGAAGGGCAACGTCGGCGTCGGAGTGGCCGAGCAGCCCTTCGCTATAGGGAATCTCAACCCCGCAGAGAATCAGCTTGCGCTCCGGGGCGAAGCGGTGAACGTCGAAGCCGTTGCCTATGCGCAGTTTCATCGTTTTCTGAATAGGTCTTTAAGGCCGTCCATGTCGAAGGTGAGCGAGAAGCGCAGGGTCTGGTCGAGGGGCGACGATGCGGCGGTGGCTACCATGTAGGCGGCGTCGAGGCGCACAACTTTCAGGGCAAAGCCGGCGCCGAAGCCGAGATACTGGCGGTTACCCTTGTTGGGGTGTTCGTAGAAGTAGCCGGCGCGGGCAAAGAATTGGTCGTTATAGGAATATTCGGCGCCTATGCTGAAACGGATTTCTTCGAGCTCTTCGCGAACCGAGCCGTCGTGGAAGCTCTTGAAGATACCGGCGATTGACGACATGTTTTTCCAGTCTTCGAGGTCGTCGAGGTGTTGCTGCTGCTGGGCGGGGTCGTTCATGTCGTAGTCGATTTCGCGGGGCATGGTGGGCACCATGATTTTCGACAGGTCGAGGTTGAGGGCCAGCAGGTGGTAGTCGGCCAGGGGAAAGGTAAACGAGGTGCCCAGGCGCAGCTGCGCGGGCAGGAATGCCGGGTTGGCGCCATGGTCGTAGTTAACCTTCGAGCCGATGTTCGAGAGGTTGAAGCCGAAGCTCCACTGACATTCGTTGTGGCCAATCATGGGATAGGTGGTGAAATATCCGCCCAGGTCGGCTGCAAAGGCCGAGGCGCCCACGGTTTGCTGCTCCGATTCGCTCTCGGGAAAGCCGAGGTCAGAGTAGATATAGCGGAAAGCTACGCCCATCGAGAATTTCTCGGACAGTTTGCGGCTATAGCCCAGGTCGAAGGCCATTTCGTAGGGGTTGAGGGTCATGATGGCCGAGCCTCCTTCGCCGCCCGAGGTTACTTCGCCGAGCGAGAAGTAGCGCAGCGATGCCGACAGGGCCTGATTGTCGCCGGAGCCGATTTTCCAGTAGCCGGCAACGTTGGCCAGAAAGATGTCGTTAACGAGTTTGCGCAGCCACGGGGTATAGCTGAGCGACACGCCGGCCGACGAGTAGGCGAAGGCATATTTCGAGGGGTTCCAGAACTGCGAGTTGCAGTCGGGGTCGGAAGCTACGCCGAGGTCGCCCATCGAGGCGCCGCGGGCGTCGGGCACGATGTCGAGCGAGTTAACGCCGGTTTGCAGCGGGTTGTAGCGGCTGGCTTCGGTATAGTCGGAGGCGGCGGCGCCAAGAGTTGCGCCGAGTGCCAGAATGATTGCGATAGAAATTTTGCGTACCATATAAAAACTAACGCGCCCGGCCCGAAATTATTGCGCAGGCTGAAAAAATTTCAGTCCAACCGGCGCTGGCCGATTGGACTGAACAGTGGAATTGTCTAATGGTTGAATCAGGCGTTTTTAACTTTGTCGCAAACGGCCTTGAAAGCTGCGGGGTTGTTGAGAGCCAGGTCGGCGAGCACCTTGCGGTTGATTTCGATGCCGGCTTTATGAATGAGGCCCATGAGCTTGGAGTAGGACAGGTCTTCGGCGCGGGCGGCGGCGTTGATACGCTGAATCCAGAGGGCGCGGAAGTTGTGTTTTTTGTCCTTGCGGTCGCGGTAGGCGTAGGTCAGACCTTTTTCCCAAGTGTTTTTGGCAACGGTCCAAACGTTTTTGCGTGCGCCGTAGTAGCCACGGGTGAGTTTCAGAATTTTTTTGCGACGTTCGCGCGAAGCGACGTGGTTAACTGATCTGGGCATGGTTTAATGCTTTGTTTTTTTTGGACGTCAGCGGCCTTGCATCAAGGCACTTACCGGCTGAGCCGTCCGGTTAAAAATTTAGTTGATTAACTCAAATGCGTTTAGGAGGATTACTTCAGACCGAGGAGTTTCTTAACGCTCTTTTCGTCGCAGCTGGCAACTGTTCCGGTGTGGGTGAGGTTACGTTTCTGCTTGGTGGTCTTTTTGGTGAGAATGTGGCTCTTGAAAGCGTGCTTTCTCTTGATTTTTCCTGAGCCGGTAAGGGCGAACCTCTTTTTGGTACCGGCGTTAGTCTTAATCTTAGGCATTTGTTTTAAATGATTAGTAAAAAATTATGAATGGTTTCAGTTATTTCTTTTTGGGCGAGAGCATAATTATCATGCGTTTGCCTTCGAGCAGCGGCATTTGCTCTACTTTGCCGTAGTCTTCGAGGTCGTTGGCGAACCGGAGTAGCAGCACTTCGCCCTGTTCTTTAAACAGAATCGAACGGCCTTTGAAGAATACGTAGGCTTTAACCTTGGCGCCTTCCTGCAGGAAGCCGATGGCGTGCTTGAGCTTGAAGTTATAGTCGTGGTCGTCGGTTTGCGGACCGAAACGAATTTCTTTAACAACTACTTTAACGGCCTTGGCCTTCTGTTCCTTCTGGTGCTTTTTCTGCTGGTAGAGGAATTTCTGGTAGTCGAGAATCTTGCAGACGGGGGGATCGGCGTTGGGCGAGATTTCGACCAGGTCGAGTTCCTGTTCGTCGGCTATGCGCAGGGCTTGCTGAATGGGGTAGATGCCTTGTTCAACGTTGTCGCCGACCAGGCGCACCTGCGGGGCGCGGATGTGGTCGTTGATAGCGTGCTGCTCTTTTTGCTGTCCGGGTTGGGGAGTGCGTGGAGCATTCGATGAGGGGCGCGGGGCCGCGGGGCGGGGTCGATAGACCGGTTTTTTTGCCATTCAGTAATTGTTAGAAGTTAGTCATTTGGTTGACTTCGTCGGTCAACTCGGCTGCAAAGTTAGCAATTTTTTGCGAACCTTTATCACCTTCGCCCTGTTTTCTTACGGAAACTTCGCCATTTTCCTGTTCTTTTTCGCCAACAATGAGCATGTAGGGTATGCGTTTGAGCTCGTTGTCGCGGATTTTGCGGCCGATTTTTTCGTTTCGGTCGTCAACGCTCACGCGAATGTCGGCGGCTTCGAGCTGAGCCTTAACCTCGTAGGCGTAGTCGTTGAATTTTTCGGAAATGGGCAGAATGATGACTTGCTCGGGGGCGAGCCACAGGGGGAAGCGGCCGGCAGTGTGTTCGAGCAACACGGCCACGAAGCGTTCCATCGAGCCGAAGGGCGCGCGGTGGATCATTACGGGGCGATGCTTGGCGTTGTCGGAGCCGGTATATTCCAGTTCAAAGCGTTCGGGCAGGTTGTAGTCGACCTGAATGGTGCCGAGCTGCCAGCGGCGGCCCAGGGCATCTTTAACCATAAAGTCGAGCTTGGGGCCATAGAAAGCGGCCTCGCCGGTTTCCTGGCGGGCGTTGATGCCCTTTTCAGCGCAGGCTTCAATGATTGCCTGCTCGGCTTTGTGCCAGTTTTCGTCCGAGCCGATATATTTGGTCGGGTTGTTGGGGTCGCGCAGCGAAATCTGAGCCTCGTAGTTGTCGAACTTCAGAGCCTTGAAGATATAGAGAATAATGTCCATAACCTTCAGGAACTCGTCTTTGATCTGGTCGGGGGCGCAGTAGATGTGTGCGTCGTCCTGTGTGAAACCGCGAACGCGGGTCAGGCCGTGGAGCTCGCCCGACTGTTCGTAGCGGTAAACGGTTCCGAACTCGGCCAGGCGCAGCGGCAGGTCGCGGTAGCTGCGGGGCAGGGCGCGGAAAATTTCGCAGTGGTGGGGGCAGTTCATCGGCTTGAGCAGGTATTCTTCGCCTTCTTCGGGGGTGTGGATCGGCTGGAAGGAGTCTTTGCCGTATTTGGCGTAGTGGCCGGAGGTTACATAGAGCTGCTTGTTGCCGATATGGGGGGTGATTACCTGCTGGTAGCCATACTTTTTCTGAATCTTGCGCAGGAACTGTTCGAGGCGGTCGCGCAGGGCGGCGCCTTTGGGGAGCCACAGGGGCAGACCCTGGCCAACGTTGGCCGAGAAGGCAAACAGTTCCATTTCTTTGCCGAGCTTGCGGTGGTCGCGCTTCTTGGCTTCTTCGAGCAGGGCCAGATACTCGTCGAGCATCTTCTGCTTGGGGAAGGTGATGCCATAAACGCGCACCAGCTGCTGGCGGTTTTCGTCGCCGCGCCAGTAAGCGCCGGCCAGGCTCATGATTTTCACGGCCTTGATGGCGCCGGTGTTGGGCAGGTGAGGCCCGCGGCAGAGATCGGTGAACGCACCCTGGGTATAGGTGGTTATCGAGCCGTCTTCGAGCTCGGAAATAAGCTCGGTTTTATAAACTTCGCCGCGGTCGCCGAATGCCTTCAGGGCGTCGGCCTTGGAGATTTCGGCGCGCACAATGTCTTCTTTCTTGCGCGCGAGCTCAATCATTTTCTTTTCAATTGCGGGGAAGTCGGCGGCCGTAATGGTGTGGCCGTTGGTGTCGATGTCATAATAGAAGCCGTTTTCAATTGCGGGACCAATGCCGAACTTAACGCCGGGATAGAGTTCCTGCAGGGCTTCGGCCAGCAGGTGGGCCGAGCTGTGCCAGAAAGCGTGTTTACCTTCGGGGTCGTCCCACTTAAAGAGTTTGAGCTCGGCGTCGGCTTCGATGGGGCGGGTAAGGTCCCACTCCTTGCCGTTAACGCTTGCGGCGAGCACATCCTGGGCGAGTCGGGGGCTGATCGACTCAGCTATTTTGAGGGGAGTAACGCCTGCTTCAAATTGCTTGACGCTACCGTCGGGGAAAGTTATATTTATCATTTATAAGTTGATAGTTGCAAAAATCGGCTGCAAATTTACGAATTTTTTCCGACATTTAAAAATTTTTTTATACAAAGGAGGTCGCAGCGTGTGGGCTGCGACCTCCGGGAGGGTGTGTGTTTAGTTAGCGGATTATGATTTTGGCGGCTTCGCGGGAGTTGGCGGTGACTACGTAAACGCCCGATGCGAGGCCTTCGGTGGGAATGGTTACCGAGCGGCTGTCGCCCTTAACGGCTACCGAGCGCACCTTGGCGCCGTTGGCGCTGATGAGGTCAACATGGCTTGCGGCTTCGCCCAGGTCTACGCGCACGCTTTCGCCATGGCGCGGCATCGTGGGATTAACCTTCATGCCCGCGCTGACAATCTTCGGCGAGCTGATGCTTCCCTTGTCATCCAGCGCATAAAGCAGTACGACATCGTTATCGTTCATTTTAGAGTTCGAAGCAATTACAAGATATTTTTGAGGATCTTTGTCTCCAAGAACCAAAATGGAAACCTCCGGGCTCTCTTCATAATATTCATTCGGTATATCAATGTCATAAAGTTTCGAACCATCCTCGCTCATAACAGAGAAACCGGTAGTGATAACTTTTTCTTGTTCGCCGCGTCGACTCTCGTACTCGTATGTGGTATTAGTGATGCTGTATTTGGGCACTAAGTATTCGAATTTGCTGTCGGCGTTAAAAACCGTTTGTGTGGCTGGGATAGAATTGGTTTCAAGGCCATCTATTAGTCCATAAATTCTACGGTAAGAGCTTTTTTCTGTGGTAATCGTATATTCTTCAACCTCGCCCCAGTCTCCGTAGGGTCCCCAATTACCGCGTTCATAAATGGCCTCGAATTCGCACCAACGGCCGTTTACCAATTTATAATAATAATGAGGGTATTTTTTTCCATAGTCACCTTCGTTATAGAAATAAGTGACGATTACAGTTTCACCATTTAGGTCAAATTCAACTGGATAGCAGTTAACGTACCAATTCTCAAGAAAATTTATTGCTTGAGAAAGCGTTATGCCGGTATCTTTGCCATCAATTTCAATGATGTCACTTCTTCGTTCGGTGGAAATCAGTGTAGGCTCGCCGTATGTATATTTGCGTTCTTGATACCAATTTTTGAGCTCTATCTTTTCAGCTCCGGGAATTGCAATTTGGGCGAGTTGATTGAGGTTTTTATCATAGATGAGTATTTCACCATCTTCTGTAGAATACATGCTCGGAAACAATTGCAGGGATGATACTCCCTGATAGCCAAACTCTCTGGGCATGTTGCTGAGGTTGCTTATATTGTTGAACACAATGGGGTCGGCGGCGAAGGCGGTTGTGGCCAAGGCCGCGCAAGCAAGGGTAAGTAGTTTTTTCATGTGGCTTTAAAGTGTAAATTATTATCGTCGGCAAATTTACACATAATCCGCCAATTTACCCCCCCCAATCGTTAAATTATGTTAACAACGACTCCAATCTCCACATTTCGCAACAAAAGGCTCGGAGAAGACCTTTGTGAAACCCGGTGCCACCAAGGGCATCTCCGACGCCCGGCTCGGGGGCGTATTTTTACCGCCAGACTAAAGTCAGGCGTTAACCACATCTGCGGCTCTCCGAGCCTATGAGTCGCCATTTTTGCCATTAGTTTGAATTTGGAACGCCCTCGTTCCAAATCTCAGCCGAGCCTTTATATAAAGGAGGTCGCAGCGGGTGGGGCTGCGACCTCCGGGTGGGTGTGGGTTGAGTTAGCGGATTATGATTTTGGCGGCTTCGCGGGAATTGGCGGTGACTACGTAAACGCCCGATGCGAGGCCTTCGGTGGGAATGGTTACCGAGCGGCTGTCGCCCTTAACGGCTACCGAGCGCACCTTGGCGCCGTTGGCGCTGATGAGGTCAACATGGCTTGCGGCTTCGCCCAGGTCTACGCGCACGCTTTCGCCATGGCGCGGCATCGTGGGATTAACCTTCATGCCCGCGCTGACAATTTTCGGCGAGCTGATACCCCCCTGCTCACCCAGCGCATAAATCAGAGTGACATATTCATGTTCATCGTTTCTTAACCGACAGTCTACAACAAGATGTTTTTTGTTGCCAAGGGTTATGATATTAACTTCGTCAAACGTTATGTATTCGGCCGGAATATCAATGTCATACAGATTCTGACCGTCCTCGTTTATTACTTTGAAGCCGGTAGTGATAACTTGTTCCCCTCCCCTTTTTTCATATTCATCTTCCGAGGTAAAGTAGCTGATAGCCCATTTAGGTTTCAGATATTCGAATTTGCTGTCAGAGTTAAAGGCGGTTTGGGAGGCTACGCAGTTATCGCCATCCAAACCGTTAACGTAAAAATATATTTCCACGTAATTGTTTACATATTCAGTATAGGAAGTGTTTTGAATTTCACCCCATACATATTCATATTCATTGGTTTCTGGGTTGTATCTTCCTTCGCGCCTTTGAGACCAACCTTTAAGAGTTACTTCTTCTTTTGCATCGAGCGAAATCGTGGCGATTTGATTGAGGTCTTCATTATAGATTATTACCTCTCCCGCCATCTCCATTTCGTCATATCGTGAGGGGAAAACTTGTAGTGTAGACGCGCCTTGATAACCAAATTCTTTGGGCATTATGCCGGTGTAGCCGTCTTTTGGGAGCATAATGGGTGCGGCGGCGAAGGCGGTTGTGGCTATGGCCGCGCAAGCAAGGGTAAGTAGTTTTTTCATGTGGCTTTAATGTGTAAATTATTATCGTCGGCAAATTTACACATAATCCGCCAATTTACCCCCCCCAATCGTTAAATTATGTTAATGCTCGGGATGGTATTTTTAATCAGTTATGGCATAGCGAGTTAAATCTCGGCAGCCGCTGCGGACTTCCTCGATAATATCCCGACATCGGGCTTCGGAAAGCTTGATTTTCTTGCCTACGGCAATGAAATCAGAGAGTCGTGGATGGCCTGTGCCGTTAACCGAAGTGGCGTGTTCGCCGTTGTAGCCTTCGGTGCAGAGTGTGAGGTCGTAGGCAGGGGCAAGCCGCCACTGCCATCGGTTCAACTCATTATCTCTGACCACATAAAAGCTGAAATTCTTGCAGTGATCGTCTTTATTGTCGGTTAGATAGTTGAACAGCATGCGGCGATACATCTGCTCAACATCTTGGCGACTTTGGGTTATGAATCCTGTGAGAGACAGAAGATTGGAGTAGTCCATAAACGGCTCGTGGAGAGAGATGCACATCAATCCTCCGGCGGTAGCTGTGTGGATTCGGTCGCCATTTTTGTCGATGTCGAATCGGCGGGAGGCGAAATATCGGCCGTTGATTAACCTGAAGTCGGGAACAATAATGCCGCATTTTCGCGCCGCTTCATTATAGCGTGCTTCTTGCACTCCGATGTCTTGAGGGTCGTAGGTGTGGCGGAACTTTACTATCCAGTGCCCTTCGGAGTCGGAGAATACAGCTTTGGGACGAGCTCCACCGCTGTTGCCACTGTTATATAGCAGCAGGCCGGCATCTTTATCTTGATGTTCTTTAAGAACTTCCAGAGCGATTTCCTGGATGCGGTCAAAGTCTGTAATGGTGTCCTCTTGTTCAATGGCGACCGACGGCGAATATGTCAGGGCGCCCATGCCATTATCGCCGACCAAGGCCAGCCTGTCGAGCGATGATAATTCCGAGTCGTTTATGCCATTGCGCATTAGCGCTTTATGTAGCAGATAGCGGCCATAGCCGTCGGGGAGGCTGTCTTCAAAAACGCCGAAATTTCCGTAGAATGGTTGCGGTTTTGCAATGAACACACCGGGTTTCAACGGCAGTTCGAGCGGCGAAATGCTGAATCCGTCGGCAAGCCACGACTTGTCGTATTCGAAAACGTTGAACCGATTGTCGGGCGAAAGGGAGAGCAGGCCCACGGGTTTGCCCCGGAACATCACTTTAAGCTTTTCAGTGGGGTTCATTGTTTCTTGGTTTTGGCGTAGGCTCTTTTGCCGTTGGTTTTGCGGCGAATGAGGTCAAGCTCTTCCATCGTGGAATACTTTGGGGCGGCGAACAGATTCTTTATTTCCGATGTGTAGCCGAGGGCCATGGCAAGCTTAACCAGCGATTCAAAAGCTATGAGCCCTTTCTGTTCAAAGCGCGACAAGGTCGACAGCGGCACTCCCGAAAGTTCCGACATGCGTTGCCGGGTGATGTTTTTTTCGATGCGGCGTTTGCGGAAATCGCCGGCAATCTGCATCATTATATCCTCAGAATTATCGAACGTGAAGTTGTCTAATACTGATAATATATTGTTGCTATTGCCGGTTATTTCCATAATACTGCTAATATAGTATCACAAAGTTTGCGGGTTATTTCGACTGCAGGGCGGGGGAGACGATGAGTATTGACTCGGCGGCCGGGGCGAAGGCTCCGGCGCGGCGGGCGCGGAAGGTGATGGTCGCAATCTCAACGTCGCCGTTGAGCGTGGGTTGCTCGCCAAGGTTCACCAGGGTGGGGTAGAGAACCTTGTCGCCCGAGGTGTGGAGGCGGTCGTTGGTCAGGTTCTCCATTTTGGCGGCTGCGGGGCTGAGGGTCAGACCGATGAACTCATAGTTGGCTGGCAGGTAGGGAATTGCCAGCGACAGGGCGTTGACATTCTTCAGCCCTTTGCCGGCCAGGGTCAGCGTTACGGTGTCGCCCGCCGAGTAGCGCTTGCGGTCGGGGGTAAGAACCAGTTCGCCCTCAATTTCGGCAGCGGGGTTTTCGATGCCGCCGTTGAGCCGAACGGCTGCGTTGGCAACGTCGAAAGCGTCAATCAGGCCGTTGCGGTTAACGT
The DNA here is from genome assembly GCA_964554665.1 of uncultured Bacteroides sp. Lineage (GTDB taxonomy): Bacteria > Bacteroidota > Bacteroidia > Bacteroidales > Muribaculaceae > UBA3263. The sequence continues at coordinate 35,868 of CAZKPP010000002.1, read as the reverse complement.
CGCCGATGCTGACATAGTCGAAGTCGCCGTCGCCGCGGCGCAGGCCGGTGTAGTTGATATAGGAAGTGAGGTCGTTATCGTCGATGAGGCCGTCTTTGTTGATGTCGCCGGGCAGGTAGAAGGGCGAGCCGGGCTGGCGGAATACGAAGATTTCGCGGGCCGAGATGAAGCGGCCAACCGCTTTGTCGACGTGCAGGCGGATATAGCGCATCGGGGTGGTTTCGCCGAAGGTGATGACTTTGGCGTCGCCGCTGCGTGCCCATTCAAAGCTGACGGGGTCGGTCCAGTCGGTGCCGTTTTCCGACAGTTGCCATGTGCCGGCAAGAATCGTGCCGTTGCCGCCGTCGATGCGGGGCAGATATTCGAGGCGGTCGAGGGTGTTGAACGAGCCGAGGTCGAGGGTAATGTCGGCGGGCAGGTCGGCGCCCGAGTAGATGGTGTGCCAGATGTCGCTGCCATCCTTCAGGTCAAATGCGCGGCCAATCTTGTTGCCCGGCTGGTCGGCAATGGTGCAGCTGGCCTTGATGCCGGCAATTGCAAATTCCAGCGGGTTGGCGGCGGTTGTGAGCGTCAGGTCGGTCCAGTCGCTTGCGCCGGCGGCGTTGAGGGCGCGGAGCTTGAAGTCGTATGTGGTTTCGGGCGTGAGGTCTTCAAACAGCGCGTAGTTTTCGCCCTCGGCAGCCGAGAGGTTGGTGTAGAGCATGCCGTTGTGGAGCACCTGAATTTCCGCAGCGTCGGCCATCGGCTTCCAGCGCAGGGTCAGGTCGTAGGGCTTTATGTCGCCCTCTTCCGTGGCTACTTCAACGGCGCCCGGGGCGGTGATTGCCGTGGCGGCGGGTATGCCGGCCTCGGGAGTGAATTCGTAGCCGGCAACGGTGAGGGTCAAGGGGCTATTGGTAACGTCGGTTGCGGCGAGCTTGACCAGAAGCATCGGCAGCAGCTCGTCGGCGGTGGTGACGCCATATTGCTCTACGCGCGACACCGGCGCCAGACACCATGTGTTCTCCGTCAGGTCGTTGGCCGAGGCCACTTTGCGCAGTTTCACCGACTTTTTGCCGATTTTGGCGCTGACTTTCTTAACTGCGGTTGCGGGTATGCGCAGCTCGGTGGCCTTTTGGGGGTTGAAGCCTTTGAAGGAGCCCTTAGTGGGGTCGATGGCTATGGTGAGCATGCCTTTGGCGGTCAGGTCGGCACTGATGCGGGTGCTGACCGATTCGCCGCGCAGGTAGGCCTGGGTCGTGCCGTCGTCGTCATACTCCGTGGCCTCGGTCTGGCCCTGCTTGGGCCAGATTTCATAGATGCGCAGGCCGTTGTAGATTTCAGAGGGATTGTTGCTGGGGTTGGCCATGGGGATGATGGCGCCGGAGCGCACGAATACGGGCAGCTTCCAGAGCGGGGTGCGGAAATTGTTGAGAACTATCGCGCCGTCGCTAACGTAGGGGCGGCCCGAGAAGTAGTCATACCAAGTGCCTTCGGGCAGGTAAATCGTGTTGCGCACGTCGCCGCCGAGCGTGTCGGGGCGCGTTGCCTGATAAATCGGCGCAACCAGGAAGTCAGGGCCGTAGAGGAACTGATAGCGGGTAGCTGCGGAGTGGGTGTAGTCGTTGGGATAGTCGAGGAAGATGGCGCGGACCATCGGCTTGCCGTCGACCGATTCGCGGGCGTAGGTGTAGGCGTAGGGGAGCAGTTCGCTCTTGAGCTTCAGGTAGGCGCGCACAATGTTCGCATACTCGCCGCCAAACTGGTGGGGATACTTGGGATTTGCGCCCCAGCCGTCCATGTTGAGCTGCATGGGGGTCCAGGTTTTCCACTGGAAGTCGCGGGTGTTCATAACCGGATTCTTGCCGCCGAAAATGCCGTCGACGTCAGAGGTGATGTTCGGTTGGCCGGAGAGGCCCGAGCCGATGTAGGTTGGGATGTGGAAACGGATATATTCCCATTGTCCGCCGGTTTGGTCGCCGGTCCAGATGCCGGCATAGCGCTGCGTGCCGGCCCAGCCGTCGAGCGAAATGATGAAGGGTCGGGCGTCGTTGCCATATTCGGGCATGATTTCGGCCACGTCGGCAACGCCGTTGAGGCCAAAGGAGTAGCCGGCGCCGACCCAGGCCACGTCGGTTTTCAGCGCGCGAACGCCAGCGTCGCGCACCTCCTTGACGATGTCGCGCTGCAGCAGCGGCTCAACTCCCTCTTTGGGGTGGAGCGAGCTCTGGGTCCACAGGCCGATTTCAACGCCTTTTGAGCGGGCATAGTCGCCGAATTCCTTGAGGTTCTGAATGTTGCCGTCGAGCGACGAGGTCTGGCCGTAGCCTGCGCCATAGCCGTCGTTGGGCAACACCCAGCCCAGGGGCATGTCGTGGGCGGCGTAGCGGTCAATAACGGCGCGGGCCGAGAACTGGTAGCCTCCGTCGGTCTCGCCGTTGAGGGTTTCGCGGATGCCGCCGTTATCTTTTTGGCTTTCCTTGTAGCGTTTGCCATCCTCAAAGAGTATGCCGTTTTCGGCTTCGGTCCAGTAGTCGCGGTTATAGGCGTTGAGGTGACCTTCGTAGAAGCCGAATTTCGGGAGCATCTGCGGTTTGCCGGTCAGCTGGTAGAAATCGCCTAACAGGGTTACCGGCGAGTCGTTGACCATCAGGAACATGTCGAGATAGGGCGTATTGTGGGTCAGTTCCACGGTTTCGGGCTCTTTGGCGCCGAAGTCGTAGTTGCCCGGGGCGAAGGTGTGGAACATCACGCCGTAGCCGCCGGTCGACCAGTAGTAGGGCGTCGGCGATGCAACGCCGCCGTCGGTCCATGAGTTGGTGTTGACGATGTCGATTGCCTTGCCTTGGTGCGAGAACCGGCCGTTTTGAACGCCGCCGCCATAAAAATATTCGCCCGGCTGCTTTTTGAACTTAACAACCGTCTGCTTCGGAGTGCTTGTTATCGGTTCATCGGTTTCTATAACGGTTTTGCCGGTTGCGAGGTCGCGGGCCGAGAGCATCATGGTTTTAGCATCGATGTTCAGTTCAATGCGGTCCGACGTGACTTTCAGTTCGCTTCCGTTGCGGTCGACTTTAAGGTTGCCGGGGTCCAGGCGTGGATTGTCTACGAGAATCTGTGCCGGCGGGGTTGCCTGCGGGTCGCGCACGGGCTGGCCCGAGGGGTCGTGGAAAATGCGGACGATGTTCGGCCCGTAGAAGTCGATGACCATGGTGGCGGAGTCGACTTGGAGGGTGATTTCTGCAGAGGTTTGCAGCGCGCAGAGGGCTACTATCGGAAGAAAGCGTTTTTTCATGATGAATTGATTGGGTTATTTGCGGTTCAAAGTTACGCAATTATTTCAACATTTCAAAACAATTCGGGCGCGCCCTGTTGAGAGCGCGCCCGAAGGTTGAGATTTCGATAGTTGGAATTAGAGTACGGTGCCGTACATGCGGAGTTCGGCAAGGTTCCAGTAGCCGGCGGCTTTAGTACCCATTGAAGTGAGGTTTTCGTCGAACGAGTTCACCATTACGCACATACGCAGGTAGCGGAACGGTTCTTTAGCCTTAATCCAGTCGTCTTCGGTTTTGATGCCACCGAGCCAGGTAACCTGACCTGAACCGGAGCTGTTCTTACCGGGAGTGGGAGTAACGCTGAATTGGTCAACGCCGTTGGAGCGAACAATGGGTTCCCAGGTAGCTTCGCGTTCTGCATCGGTTTTAGCGTTTGAGTAGTAGAGTTTAACTACTTTCGGGCCGTGAGGTGCGGAGTGTACGCGAGCGGTGAACTGGAAGGCAACTGCGTTGATCGGTTCCTTGCTGGGAATTTCGAAGTCGAGGTATGAACCATACTGCGAGGTACGGTCTTTACGGGCTTCGTCAGACCATGCGGAGTGGTAGAAGGTCGACAGGTCGTCGTCGAACAGAGCGTCGAACGAACCTTCGGTGGTTTCGGGGTCGTTAGCGCCGATGATGCAACCGCCGTCGAGGTCGAGGGGCTCTTCAACCACGCGATAGCCAACAAAGAAGGTGTAGCCGTCATATTTGCCGTCGTCGCCATCCTTGCCGCTGGCTTTCCAGGTGAGTTCGCTGGTGGGGAGCTGCAGGGAGTTCTGAACCTTTTTGGGCGCTTCAATATACTTGGAGCCATCATCTTTCTGATAAGCTTTCCAGTTAAAGCCTGCCAACTGAACCGAGGTAGCGAAGTTGTGTTCCATGTCGTTGTAGTCCATCTTTTCGCGGAAGAACTCAATGGGGAGCCATACTTCAGTCTGGCCTTTGGGGAATTCGATGTAGTCAACAACCTTGTTGTCCTTGCCCAGAGAGTAGTTCAGAGACTTGTCGGGGTTGGCGCGTTTAACTTCGTGCAACACCATGTCGGTGTGGTGGCCGTTGAAACGACCGATGTCAATACCGGCGTTGTTGTTGAACTTAATCTGGAAGCCGTAGGGGTTGGGGCAGGGAATCGAGAATTTAACGAGTTTGTCTCCGAAAGAGCCTTTACGGTATTCAGAGTTTTCGTCTTTCAGCTCGGCACGGCTCTGGTCAACGATCAGTGCGGCGTCGTTGCTGATGCTAACGCTGATTACCGGGTTTTCAACTACCGGCGAGAGCATCAGATACTGGTTGTCGCTGTTAACGGAGTCGTTGGGCGAGAACAGACCCAGGGGAACTACGAAAGTGAAGTTGTTGATGGTGTCGTTTGCCAGCTGACGTTCAACTTCATTCTTGTTGTTGGATTTTGCGCGGTTTTCGAGGTCCGTGCGCCAGTCAGAGATTGCCTGAGCGTCGAAAACTACCAGAGCACCGAAGTAGTGGTCGTCTTCGGTCTGGAAAGTGTGGTTAACAAGGTTAGCTTCCGTAGCGGTTGTGTCGGTGTTAGCGAGGTAGAAATACTCGGGTTTGAGCATCTGCAAGCCCTGGAAGTCCTTGCTACCATAGTACTTTTCTTTGTAGACCGCAAATTCGGCTTCGGTGAGCACCTTCAGGGTAGCCTGGGCGGGATCTTCGGGTTTGTGGCCGTTTTTCATAACGGACACGTAGTATGGCGCGGTGTCTTCGGTGGCGTAGAGAGTAACGTTCTTTTCGCCGGCATCCTTGATCATCAAGACTTTGCCATACTGTTCGGGATAGATGTCATACTTGTCGCACGAAGTGGCGGCGGCAAGCAGGGCAACCATGGCCGAAGCAACATATAGTTTTTTCATATTGTGGTTTCAGTTTTGAGTGGTTATTATTCTATTAGAAGCCGGGGTTCTGAACCATCTGGGGGTTACGATATACCTGGTCTACGTAAATCGGGTAGAGATACTCGCGGTAGTGGAAGGTATATTGCGGGTTGGCCATCATGGGCTTGTAGAATTCGGTCACTTTGGGGTTTTCTGCCAGAGCGTTGAGAGTGCGACGCTTGCCGTAGCCGAAGTATTCTTCACCGGCAACCCAGCGGCGAACGTCGAAGTAGCGCTGGCCTTCGTCCCAGAGTTCGATGAAGCGTTCGTTGCGAACCCATTCGCGGATGTTCCAGTTTTTGGTTTGACCGGTGCTGGTAAGGGTTTCCTTCAGGGCCAGCTGGTCGGTGGTCAAACGGCCTACGTAGGCGCGGTCGCGCAGCTTGTTGATGTTGGCCATGGCTTCGGCAGTGAAGTCTATGCCGTCTTTGTGGGTATAACCTGCGGGGGTACCAATACCGCGCATTGCGCATTCAGCCTGACATTCGGCAAGGTTCAGGTAGAGCTCGGCCAGACGGATAAATACTTCAGGCGAGTTTTTGCCTTCGTAGGTCTTGCCGTCGCCGTCCCAGTGGTAGTAGGGGTCAACGTGTTTCATCGACAGGAAGCCCGATGCGGAGTAGTTACGGTCGGTGAGCTTGCGGCCCTGTTTGTTGGGGTCGTGCATGTTCAGTACGCAAGGTTCGCCGTTGCAGAGAATTGTCAGATAGTCGCCGCCGTTAAAGCCGATCCAAGCGTAGAAGCGAGGTTCGCGGTTAAGGCAGATTTTTGCAACTTCCGAACGGTCAACGGTGCCTTCCATCAGCGGGTGCGAGTCTTTGTAGTCGCCAACGGTCTGATAGAAGTCGTCGTTGTTGAGAAGGTCAAACGCTTTGTTCTGCATGCCGGAAGGCAGGGTGCCGTCGGCGTTGAGGAAGTGCTCTACGGTGTAGAGGGTAGGAGCTACGCCACCCCACGAGTCGGGGATATGTTCGGTGTTGTCCTTGGTGTAGCGATAAGCCTGACGGGGAATACGCGACTGGTATTTACCGTAAACACCGCCGTCGAGAGGCGACTGGGCCCAGATGATTTCGGTGTTCTTTTCGCTCTGGGTAGTGGTGTTGAGGTAGCGGAGTTTCCAAACGGCGCGGAGGAATTCGTCTTCGTTGAATTCGTCGAGCTCGTTGTCTTCGGATTCGTAGTTGTAGCCGTCAACGTTGGTGTAGGGGAACTGCATGCCGAAGGCTTTGATTTTTGCAGTCATTTCCGACATTTTGGGAATCCATATGTTCATCGGGATGATGTTTTCGTCACCCGAAATATTGTCGGCGGTAGTGTTCCAGCGGGGGTCGAAGAGAGTGTAGCCGGGTGTGCCGTCACCGGGGTTCAAAGCCAGATCCAGAGCTTCGCGGCAAGCAATGAGTGCGCGCTGCCACTTTTTGGGATCGTAGTTGGTAGAAATCAGGGCGTTGCCATAGCCGGGAGTTTCGTAGTTGGTATTGCCATGTTCTGCCCAGTTTCTAAAGGCAGCGGGGAAACCGCCGTTGTAGAGGTCAGATGCGGCGTAGAGGAGCAGACGAGCCTTGAGGGCTTTGCAGACTACCTTGTCGGCACGGCCCATTTCAGAGCTTTCTATGCGGCGGGCAGGCAGGTCTTTGGCTGCTTCGTCGAGCTCGTTGCAAATCCAGTCTACGCAGTAGTCGAAGTGACTGCGGCCGGGGTAGTCGCCCAGGTCAGAGTCCATGCTAATCAAGCTTTCGGTGATGGGTATAGGACCGTAAAGACGGAGAAGCAGGAAGTGGTAATAGGCACGGCAGAAGCGAGATTCTGCGAGCCATTCTGCGCGTTCTTCGGCCGAGCAGACGTCGTTTTGAACGCCTTCGGTCTGGAGTTTTTCGTCGAACAGAAGGGTCTGGCCGATTGCGGTGTAGAAGTTGTTCCAGAACGCGGGGTCATAGCCGGGAGCGGTGGTGGTTTGGGTGTTACGCAGAACTGCGTATGCGGGAGCACCTTCGTTGGCATACCAGGTTTCGGTAATCAGATATTCGTCGGTCGATGAGTTGAGAACCGAGCGATAGTCGCGGGGAAGGATGTCGCGGTGGGTAGTTTTTGCGTAGCAGGAATAGAGGAAGCCTTTGGCGTGGTCTTTGTCTTTCATCGCGTCGGCCAAGCCGGGCTGTTCCGGGGGAACAACGTCGAGGTAATTGCAGGAGCTTACGCCAAGGAGCGTTGCGGCGGCAATTGCTACGGTTGCGAACTTATAAATATTTTTGAGTTTCATGTGTTGATGTCTCTAAGGGATGATTGATTAGATAGTGATCTGCACGCCAACAGAAACGGTTTTCTGCATCGGGTAGGCATTCCAGCCTGAGAGTTCGGGATCCCAGTGTTTGAAGGGAGCGAAGGTAACGAGGTTCTGGCCGGAAACGTAGACGCGACCATAGGGGAAGCGCCAGCCGAGTTCGATGTTACGCATGCGCAGGAATGAACCGTCGCGCATCCACCAGGTTGAGTTCACGTCGTTGTTGGAAACGTCGGTCGAAACGGTGCCGAGGCGGGGATATTCAACATCGAAGTTGTCTTTGTCGTTGATGGGATCGTAGAACGAGTCGCTGATCCATTGCAGGATGTTGCGGGCGTCGGCGTTTGTGCCACCTTCCTGGAAGGGGTGCATGCCGCTCATCATGATGGTGCGTTTGCCGGAACCGGTGAACTGAACGCCGAAGTCAAACGAGCGCCAGTTGAGGGTTGCGCCGAAACCGTATTGGATACGGGGCACGCGGCCATATTCGCTGATCATGGTCTGGTCGTTGTTGTCGATAACGCCGTCGCCGTTGAGGTCGCGATATTTGATATCGCCGACCTGAGGCTTGGAGCCGATGTTTTGGGTCGGGGAGTTAGCGATTTCTTCGTCGGACTGGAAGAGGCCTTCGGCAATGTAGCCCAGGGTACGCGACGAGGCGTTGGGGATGCCGGTGCCCATCATCCAGGTGTAGGGGTAGATGGGTTCGTCCCAGTCGCTGACAACGTTTTCGGCGTAGGTGAAGGTGCCGGTGATGCCAAACGACCAGTCGTTGTTGATGCGCTTGTTGTAGTTAACGGCGAGTTCACCACCGTGGTTTTCCATGGTGCCCTTCGAGCTCCAGGGGGTTGCGGAGCCGTAGCCGAGCGAAGCGGGCCATGCCTGGCGCTGCAGGAAGATGTCGTAGCGGTGTTCCCAGAACAGGTCGGCGTTAACGGTAAGGTCGTTGAACAGGGTGAATTCGATACCTACGTCGGCTTTGCGCGATTTTTCCCAGCCGAGGCCGGTAACTGCGTAGTAGGTAACAACCGGGCCACCCATCTGGAGGAACGACTGGTTATAGTCGCCCGAACGCCATTTGAGGTACGAGGGATCGTTGTTCTGGATTTTGTCGATGTAGAGGAAGTAGGAGCCGCCGGGTGAGTTGAGCGAGTCGGAACCTACGATACCGAGAGATGCACGCACCTTAAGGTTCTGAATCCAGCGCGAAGCGGGTTCAAAGAAAGGTTCGTTGCTGATTACCCAGCCGATAGAGCCTGCGGGGAAGAAGCCGAAGCGTTCGCCCTTGGCCAGACGTTCGGTGCCGTTATAGCCGGCGTTGAATTCTACGAGGTAGCGGTGAGCGTAGTCGTAGGTTGCGCGGAACGAGAAGCCCTGGTTACGGTTGGGGAGCACGGCGTTGCGGAATTCATACTGACGGTAAGAAGCCATGGCGCTAACGTCGTGGAGACCGAACTTGCGGCTCCAGTCAAAGCGGGCCTGAAGTTCGAAGGTCTGGTCGGTCGAGCGGGTCAGGTCAGATTCGTTCAGGTAGTCCTGGCCGGTCTGAATCATGTTGGTGCGGTAGAACATGCCGTCCTGGTGGGCGTTGAGTTCACCGTCGGTGATGTAGTTGGTTGCGCGGCCGGCGAGTTCGTAGTAGTAGGGCTTGATTGAGCGGTTGAAGCTCATCGAGCTCCAGCTCTTGAGGTTCACCCAGGCTTCGAAGCGGAGGCCTTTGGTGATGAAGTCAAGACCCTGGTTGATTTTGATAACGGTGTTGAGGGTAGTTTCGTTGGTCTGCTGGAACGAGGTGTTGAGAACGGCGTAGGGGTTCTGGAGCACGTGTTCGGAGTAGCGGCGCGAACCGTAGCGGAGGTGTTCGTCGCCTTCTTCAGCGGGCCAGGTAACGGGGAAGGAGATAGGAGTGGTTGTCAGCGTGTAGTTGAAGATGCTGGCGGCGCCGGCGTTGGGGCCGGTTTTCTGGCGCACCTGAGCATTCATGTTCATGCTGATGGTGGTCGACGGGGTCAGCTTGTAGGAGATGTTGTTCTGGAACGTGTAGTTATACAGCTGAATGTTGTTGTTCCAGGAGTAGATTTTTTCGGAGTTCAGAAGACCGTCTTCGTGCTGAACGTCGATCGACATGTAGTATTTAACTTTCGAGCCACCACCGCTTACGTTAACGTTGCCGCGCTGACGCGAAGCCATGTTGCGGAAGAGGATGTCGCCCCAGTCAACGTCAGGATAAAGGTAGGGGTTAACGCCGTCGCGGGTCCAGCGGATTTCGTTGGCGGTGTAGCGTTCGGCGTTGCCGCGGCTCAGACGGGCGATGTTGTACATTTCCATGTAGCGGGCACCGTCAACGAAGTCGGGGAACTTGTCGAGGAAGTTAAACGAGGCGTCGAAGCTTACGCCGATTTTGGTCTGCGAGTTGTAGTCGCCGCCTTTGGTCTTAACGATCATAACGCCGTTAGCGCCGCGAGCACCGTAGATAGCGGTTGCGGATGCGTCTTTCAGAATCGAGAACGATTCGATGTTTTCGGCGGGTACGTAGTTAAGGTCGTTAGCGGAGATTTCAACGTCGTCGAGAAGGATAAGCGGGGTGGTGCGGCCGCCGAAGGTACCGATACCGCGGATATAGAATTCAGCGGGAGAACCGGGTTCGCCGGAAGTAGTCTGGGCAACCACGCCGGCGATTTTACCTGCCAGGGCGTTGGTGAGGTTGGTTGAGGGGAGTTTGAGGTCATCGCCCTTAACCGAGGTGATAGCGCCGGTTACAGACACACGTTTCTGGGTGCCGGCACCAACAACTACGACTTCATCGAGAGTGTTGTCGTCGCCCTTCATTTCTACTTTCACGTAGCCGAGGTCGCCGACGGGGACACGCATTTCTTTATAGCCGACGTAGGTAACGAGCAGGGTAACATTCTTTTTCATGGGAATGCTGAGGCTGAAGTTACCATCAATGTCGGTAGCGGTAATTGCGGCCTTTTCGCCAATGCAGGCAACGGTAGCGCCGGGGAGGGGCTCACCGTCGACGGCATCAACGACCGTGCCGGTCACAGTACGCTTCGCCGTCGATGATTCGGCTTGCGGAGCGCCCGACGGCGATGCGGCGGCGAAGGCCGACGCGGGTGCCATCATGGTCATGGCAACGAGCCCGAGCAGGGCATAGCGCCAATGTAAGGTACTTTTTCTCATTCTGTGATTGATGATAGTGATTGATTATTTAAGATTTTCGTGCAGATAGCGGCTGGCTAAACGGCAGAAAGCGAGCCGAAGAGGCGCGCGGTCGGTTTAGGCAGCGATTTTGGAGAAAGGAGTGTTAATGGTTTATATTTAAGGTGATTATTAAGTGAATGATAGGTTTAAATTTAGTTAAAATTGTTAATTTTTGTCAGTTTATTTAATTGTGAGCTGGTGATTAGCTCCGCAAATTTAACAATAATTCGTTTACCTTGGAGTGGGTAAAGAGTTAAAAAATCTTAAATAGAACGTTAAAATTCAGTGTCAGTTCAGATAATTCCGATTATCTCGCGGATGTCGGCAATTTTGTTGCGCCGGCAATACTCCTCGATTTCGCCTACAATTTTCTGGCTGATAGCGGGGTCGAGGAAGTTGGCGGTGCCGACCTGAACGGCGGTGGCGCCGGCCATGAGAAATTCGAGCGCGTCGCGTCCGCAGGTTATGCCTCCGAGGCCGATTACGGGGATTTTAACTGCTTTGGCAACCTGCCATACCATGCGCACGGCCACGGGGCGCACCGCCGGGCCGGACAGTCCGCCGGTGATGGTCGACAGGCAGGGGCGGCGGCGTTCAACGTCGACGGCCATGCCGAGAAGGGTGTTTATGAGGCTCACCGAGTCGGCGCCTTCGTCTTCAACCGCGCGGGCTATTTCGGTGATGTCGGTAACGTTGGGGCTGAGTTTGACGATGAGCGTGCGGTCCCAGACACGGCGAAGGGCTGCGGTTACCGAGGCGGCGCCTTTGGCGGTGGTGCCGAACGCCATGCCCCCCTGTTTAACGTTGGGGCAGGAAATGTTGACCTCGATGGCGCGGATTTTGGGCAGTTCGCTCAGGCGCTGTGCAACGCCCACGTAGTCGTCGACCGAGGCGCCGCTGACGTTGACAATAACCTGGGTGTCGAGGTTCTGAATCCGGGGATATATCTTTTCGGCGAAGTGGTTTACCCCTTTGTTTTGCAGGCCCACGGCATTGAGCATGCCCGAGGGGGTTTCGGCCATGCGCGGGTAGTCGTTGCCCTCGCGGGAGTGGAGGGTGGTGCCTTTAACTATTATTCCGCCGAGCGATGAAAGGTCCATGAGGTCGGCAAACTCGGTGCCGTAGCCAAACGTGCCGCTGGCGGTCATTACGGGGTTTTTCAGCTGCAGCGAGCCGATGTTAACGCTCAGTCTTGCCATGTCAGTTGATTTATGTTGAATACGGGGCCTTCGGTGCAGACACACACGTTGCCCTTGGTTGTTTTTTCTACGCAGCAGAGGCAGGCGCCCACGCCGCATGCCATCATGTTTTCGAGGCTCACTTCGCAGGTGGCGCCAAGTCGGGTGGCAACTTTGGCCACGGCGACCATCATCGGTTTCGGGCCGCAGCAATATATGCGGTTAACCGGCTGATTGAGGCGCTTGTGGGCGGTAACCACTCCTTTTGTGCCGGCCGAGCCGTCGTCGGTGGTGATGTGCACCGGGCCGATTGCTTCAAAGCGGTCGAGCAGCAGCAGGTCGGCGGCGGTTCGTGCGCCAAGCAGAAATTCGGGGTTGAAACCCTTGGCTTTGAGCTCCAGGCCGAGGGCCAGCATCGGGGCAACGCCTACGCCGCCGCCAATCAGCAGCAGTTTTTCGTCGGCATTGGCGGGCATGGAGAATCCGCGGCCGAGCGGAAGCAGCATGTTAACCTTTTCGCCCGGTTCAACGGCGAGCAGTGCGTCGGTACCGGCTCCGGCGCGACGAACGAGCAGCTCAATGCGCCCGGCTTCGGGGTCGGCCGTGCAGATTGATATGGGTCGGCGCAGAAAGGTGGTTTTCGAGCGGTCGATGCGTACTTGCGCAAACTGGCCGGCAAACATCTGAGGCAGCGGGCCGTCGGCGCGCAGGGCAATCAGGCCGTAGAGCGGTCCAAGCGGTTGGTTTGATTCAACTGTTAAGTCGCAGACCGTGCGACCCGGGGCTGAAGTGGCGTTATTGTTCATTGGGATGATATGAATCGATGTGGCGTCGTTTTTTTTCTTCGGTGATGTCGCTGATTGTTATGAGTATGGCGCTTTCTTCAACGTCGCCGAATTCGGAGTTGATGGCTGTGCCGAAATAGCGCATGGTCGGCGACAGGGTCATGTAGGCGTTGACCAGCGGCGGAATGTTGAAGCCATGTTCGCGCACCAGGTGGTTCAGGTGAACGTAGTCGTCGCGCAAGGTGCCACCCGCGGGAAAGAGCCGGTCGAGGGCTTGGCGGTCGGAGTGGGTGTTGAGCGGGATTATCGGGCGCACCAGGCCGTCGGGGTCGCCGAAGTGGGTGTTGAAGAAGTGGAGAATCATGTTGCGACACTCCTGGTCATAGTTCGGATACATGGTGACCTTGCCGAACAGATATTTGATTTCGGGGTGTTTGACCGTGAGGGCTCCGAGGCCGTCCCAGAGGTTGTCGAGGGCGAAAATGGCGCCGCTGTGGCGGGTGGCCTGCGCCTCGATTCTAACAAACGAGCGACCCAGCTCAATGGTGTAGGGCAGGTAGTCGGTCATGAACTCCTTGGAGAAGCGAAACATGTGGGCCGTGGCGATTCGCGGCGAGCCGTCGATCTGGGTTTGCACGTCGCGGCCGAGAATGTAGCGGTAGCCGCCGACAATCTGCTCGGTGCGCGGGTCCCACACCACCAGTTGCTTCAGGGGCGGGTCCATCAGGTCGAATTCGTCAATGTCCACCTCCTGACCCGTGCCGCCGCCTCCGAGGCGAAAGGCTATTTCGCGCAGGCGGCCGATTTCGCGCATTACGTTGGGGGCGCATTTCGAGTCAACAACGTAGAGCTCGTTGCCTCCGCGGTTGCTGTGGCGCAGAAGCCGGTCGGGGGTGAGCTCCGACTTTAGCTGTTGGGTTGGTATGGGGTCGATGACGGGTGCGTTCATATTATTATAAGGTGTATATGTAGTCTCTGATTCCCGCGGCCTGGGCGGCGGCTTCGTGGCCGCGCAGCAGTTGGTCGTTGGGAATGGGGGCTCCGATTTTGATGGTAAACTGTTTTCCGGCACCGTCAACCAGCTCGCGGGGCAGACGGAGCATTTCGAGGTTGAATTTCAGCCCGAGTTTTTGGCGTCGGCGCGCCAGGCGGTAAAAGGCCGGCGAGTTTTCGCCGTCGAAGCGCAGGGGCACTACGGTGCGGCCCGCTTCGGCGCTTTTTTGCACAAACATTTTGTTCCACTTCAGGTCGCGGACTTCGCCGCCGGCCTGTTGCTGGCGCGAGCAGATGCCGGCCGGGAACATGATTACGGGGCGCGCGGCGTCGGCAAACGCGCTGTCGACCTCGCTGACGGCTCCGCGGCTCTGGCGACCGTGTTTGTTGATGGGGAGGAAAACGTTGTTGAGAGGTTTAACGACTGAAAGCAGATCGTTGACCACAAAGGCGGGTTCGCAGCCGTGGCGCCGCCCGACCCAGTCGATGAGGCATATGCCGTCGAGGCCGCCCAGCGGGTGGTTGCTCACGTAGGTTACCGGCGTTTGCACGGCGGGGAGCCGCTCGGCGTTCTCAATCGAGTAGCCTACGCCGAGCTCGCGCAATATCGCTTCGGCAAAGGCCGAGCCGGTGAGACCGGCCGTTACGCTGAGCAGGCGGTTGAGTTCGTCTTGACACACATAGCGTTCCAGCGCACGGATTGCCGCGGCCGGAATCCACTTGTAGTAGCCGGGGGCCCGCTTTTTAATCAGCTCGCCAACGTTGACTTCCAATTGTTGATTCACAACGCAAAGTTACGAAATTTTTCCGAACGTTCCTAACGTTGCGGCCATTGTTGGTGAAAAATATAAATTATTGCGCAAAGTTTGGTCGTAATTCAAAAAAAATGGCTAACTTTGTGGAAATATTTCTTTAAGAATGAAAACTGTAACATATAACGGGCTGACCTTCAAGCCGTTCATAACCTCTGACCAAATAGCCAAGCGTGTTGGCGAAATCGCTGCTGAAATTACCGAACAATATCGCGGCCGCAACCCGCTTCTGGTGTGCGTGTTAAACGGCGCATTTCCCTTTGCATCCGACCTGTTCATGAATCTCGATTGCGATGCGCAGATTGCCTTTGTGCGCCTTCAGAGCTACTCCGGCACCGAGTCGTCGGGCCAGGTCCGCCAGGTTGTCGGCCTTACAGAGTCGGTTAAAGGCCGTCCGGTAATCGTTGTTGAAGACATTATCGACACCGGCCGCACCATGGCCAAGTTCCTCAACGACCTCAAGGAGCAGGAGCCTGCCGACGTTAAGGTCGCCACCCTGCTTTTCAAGCCCGATGCACTGGTTGAGAAACTCAATCCCGACTATATCGGCTTCACCATTCCGTCGAAATTCATTATCGGCTATGGCCTCGACCTAGACGGGCAAGCCCGTAACCTCAAAGATATCTACGTTTTAAACCAAGAATCCTAATCGGCTATGAATCTCGTAATTTTCGGTGCTCCCGGTTCCGGCAAAGGAACGCAGAGCGAACGGCTTATTGAACGCTACGGCCTCCACCATATTTCGACCGGCGAACTTCTGCGCGACCACATTGCACGCGGAACCGAGCTGGGCAAGGTTGCCGATGCCTTTATTTCAAAGGGCAACCTGATTCCCGACGAGCTGATGCTTGATATTCTCGAACACGAGCTTGATAGCCATCCGGAAGCCACGGGCGTTATTTTCGACGGCTTTCCCCGCACCATTCCCCAGGCCGAAGCGCTGGAGAAAATGCTTGAAAAGCGCGGAACCAAGGTTCATGGCGTAATTGGTCTGGAAGTGCCCGAAGAGGAACTGACCCAGCGCCTGATTAAGCGCGGTCTGGCCAGCGGCCGCAGCGACGACAACGAGCAGACCATAGCCAAGCGTCTCGACGTTTATCGTCGCCAGACAGAACCTTTGAAGGAGTACTACAACCGCCGCCTCAGCTACTATCCGGTTAACGGCACCGGTTCGGTCGACTCCATTTTCGACTCTATCGCATCGATTGCCGACACCTTCGCCTAAGGGCGGTTATGCGTCGGCGTAGAGGGAGTCGATAAGGTTTGCGTACTTGTCGGCAACCACGCGGCGCTTGATTTTCAGGGTGTTGGTCAGCGTGCCTGCTTCAACCGAGAACGGCTCGGTGAGCAGGGCGAAGCGTTTGATGTGTTCAAACGGCGCCAGGTCGGCCGTCAGCTCTTCGATGCGCTGCTGAATATAGTCGATAACGCGCGGGTTTTTCGACAGTTCCTCGTCGGTGAGATGGCCCAGGCGGCGATTGTCGGCCCACGAGCGCAAAATGTCGTAGTTGGGAACAATCAGCGCCGTTACGAACTTGCGGCGGTCGCCGATGATTGCCACCTGTTCAAAAACCGCGTCGCGGCCCAGGCGGGTTTCCAGCGCCTGCGGGGCAATGTATTTTCCGTTCGATGTTTTAAACAGGTCTTTGATGCGTTCGGTAAGGTAAAGGTTGCCGTCGGCATCAATGCGGCCTGCGTCGCCGGTGCGGAACCAGCCGTCGGCCGTAAAGGCCTCGGCGGTAGCCTCGGGGTTGTTGAAGTAGCCCTCCATAACCGTTCCGCCCTTAACCTGCACTTCGTTGTTGTCGCCAATGCGGATTTTCAGTTCGGGCATTACTGTGCCCACCGAGTCGATAACGAAGTTGGTTTTCGGGAAACAGGTAACCGTGGCCGTTGTTTCGCTCAGGCCGTAGCCGATAACGATGTTGATGCCGATGGCGTGGCAGAACTCAATGATTGCCGGAGCCATAGGCGCGCCGGCGGTGGGGAACATGTTGCCGTTGTTTACGCCAATGAGGGTGCGCACCTTGCGGAATACGCGGTTGTTATACATCTGATATTCGCGTTCGAGCATGCCGGGCACCGGAAGCCCTTTGCGAACATAGTCGAGGTTGCGGCGGCGACCAACGTTGAGGGCGCGGTTCATCATTGCCTTCGACACGAAGCCCATTTTCGACAACTTTTCCTGAATTATGGCGTAAACCTTTTCCCAGAAGCGGGGCACCGAGCACATGCAGGTAGGCTGCACCTCGCGGATTGAGCGCTGAATGCGCTTGGGGTCTTCGTTGACCGAAATGGCTATGCCCATAAAGAGGCAGAAGGTGCACCATGCCAGCTCGAAAACGTGGGTCATAGGCAGGAAGCTCAACGAGGTGTCCTGGTCCGATAGGTTCGTCAGGCGGTCTTTGTGTATGTCGAGCGCAACGTTAAAGCAGTGGTGGGTGAGCATCGCGCCTTTGGGTTGACCGGTGGTGCCCGATGTATAGAGCAGAGTTGCAATGTCTTTGCTGTTGGTTTCGCGTGCGCGGCGGTCAACTTCGAGGCGGGTTTCGTCGTCGGCTTCCTTGCCCAGGGCCTTGAACTTGGTCCAGCTCAGCGAGGTGGTGTCGTCGGCTGCGAATTTAACCGCCGGGTCAATTGCAATTATCTGCTTCACACCGGCCTCGCGGGCAATATCGTAGTGGCTTTGCGAGCCCACTACCATTATGCGGATATGGGCATCGTTGATCAGAAATTTAACCTGTTCGGCGGTCGAGGTGGCATAGATGCCTACGGTCAGGCCGCGGGTTTGCCATGCCGCAAAGCTTGCCGCAAGATATTCGGGGCGGTTTTCCGAGAAGATACCTACGGCCTCCTGAACCTCCAGCCCCAGCCGGATTAGGGCGGCAGATGCCTGAAGCACCGCCTCTTTAAATTCTGCACATGAAATTGGGGTCCAGGTTCCGGTTTCGGCATCCATCAGGCGGTTGATGGCGGTTTTGGCGGGGTCCTTGAACTGGTGGATTATCGAAACGAGAGTAGCTTTGTTCATAATTTTGGTTTTAGTAAATTTGGCAACAAATTTAGTCAAAAATTCCTTTAGCCCCAAACTTCATGCAACTTTTTTCAAATTATTGTTGTAGGGTGGGGGCGTCGGATTTGGGCAGCAGCAGGCGCAGGCGGCAGGTGTTGTCGAACTGTCGGTCGAGAATGCGGGCCTGCGGAATCCCTTTTACGCGCTGCATAATGTCGTTCATTTCGGCGTAGGCAAACGTCAGGGTTATTTCAACCATTTCTTCGGCCTCGATTATGGTGGCCTCGTCGAGGGCCATGGCTGCAGCCTGCTTATAGGCCGCAATCAGTCCGGGTGTACCGAGCTTGATGCCCCCGAAGTAGCGCACAACCCCCACGACCACATTCCTCAGCCCGCGCGAGTTAATCTGGCCCAATATGGGGCGCCCGGCGGTGCCCGAAGGCTCGCCGTTGTCTGTCGAATATGTGTGGGGTTGGTCGTCGGCGCCGATTACCCACGCCCAGCAAACGTGGCGGGCGTCGCAGTATTCGCGCTTGAGCTTCTCCATCAGCTCCTTGGCTTCGTCGACCGATGCCGCCGGATAGGCAAAGCCGAGAAAGCGGCTCATCTTTTCGGTGAATTTGGCCTGCGAGGGGGCCTCGATGGTCAGGTATTTAGCCATATCAGTAGCGGTTGGCGCGGATATAGAGGGCGATGGCGATGAATGAAAAGACTATGTTGGGAATCCACATGGCAAGCCAGGGCGACGTCAGTCCATTGATTGCAAAGGTTTGCGTTACGCCCATAAACAGGATGTAGGCAAAGCTGAGAACCAGGCCGATGCCGATGTTGAGGCCCATGCCCCCCTTGACCTTGCGACACGACAGGCACATGCCGATAACCGTGAGGATAAAGGCGGCGACACACGATGCGTAGCGGCGGTGATATTCGATTTCGAATTGCTTTACGTTGGCAACGCCGCGCTGGCGCTGGCGGTCGATGTAGCGGGCAAGTTCCGGCGAGGTCATTTTTTCCTGGTCGTTGCGCGACACAATAATGTCGTTGGGCGCGATGGGGATTACGGTGTCGAGCACCATGCCGGTGCGGAGAATTTCGCGGTCGTGGCCAAAGGTGCGCTCCGAGTAGTTGCGCAGGCGCCAGGAGTAGCCCCCGCGGTAAATTGCAGACTGGGCGGTGAGGCGCGACGCCAGGCGGTTGCCTTCGAACTTGTCGAGGCTGAAGCGCGAGCCGCGTTCGTTAGATGCCGAAAAGTCGCCGAAGTAAACCACCTCGCCCGGGCCTATGCGCATCTGCACGTTGGCTATAACGGCAACGCGACGGTCTTTAACGTAGGTGTTGGTGAATTCCAGGCGCTTGACGTTGGCCGGAGGGATGATGTAGGCCGACAGTACCAGCGTGGCGGCGGCGATGATTGCCGCGGAAATCATATAGGGGCGCATCAGGCGGTTGAAGCTGACACCCGACGACAGTATGGCTATGATTTCGGAGTTTCCGGCCATCTTCGAGGTGAAGAAAATAACCGAAATGAACACGAACAGCGGGCTGAACTGATTGGCAAAGTAGGGGAGAAAGTTGAGGAAATAGTCGAAAATGGTTGCGTGCAGCGGAGCCTTTTGAAACGCATCGAGCTTCTCGTTGATGTCAAACATAACCGTTATCGCCAGAATCAGGCCCAGCGAGAACAGGAAAGTTCCTAAAAACTTACGGATTATGTAGCGGTCGAGGATTTTCAATGCGCTGAATCGGGGGATTATAGGCGACGGGTGATTTCTTCAACCTTGCGGGCTTTCCATTGGGCAAAGTCGCCGGCAAGGATATGCTCGCGTGCCTGGCCTACGAGGCTCAGATAGAATGCAAGGTTATGAATCGAGGCAATCTGCATGGCCAGGATTTCCTGGGCGTGGAAAAGGTGGCGCAGATAGGCCTTGGAGTATATGCGGTCAACCTCTGCGGCGCCATCTTCCTGAATCGGCGAAAAGTCGGTGGCCCACTTTGCGTTGCGCATGTTCATGATGCCGTGGTCGGTAAAGAGCATGCCGTTGCGGCCGTTGCGGGTGGGCATCACGCAATCCATCATGTCTACCCCGCGGTCGATGGCTTCAAGAATGTTGGCGGGTGTGCCGACGCCCATGAGGTAGCGGGGACGGTCGGCAGGGAGGATTTCGTTGACAACCTCAATCATTTCATACATAACCTCTGTGGGCTCGCCCACGGCCAGGCCGCCTATGGCGTTGCCCTCGGCGCCGAGTTCGGCAACTTCCGATGCCGCGCGGCGGCGCAGTTCGGGGTAGGTGCATCCCTGAACTATGGGGAAGAACGTTTGCGAGTATCCGTAGGGGCATTCGGTTTCCTTGAATCGCTTCCAGCCGCGGTGGAGCCAGCGCATGGTCAGGTCGAGCGAGTTGGCCGCATAGCGGAAGTCGCTCTTGCCGGGCGGGCATTCGTCGAGCGCCATCATTATGTCGGAGCCGATGGTGCGCTGAATGTCGACCACCTTTTCGGGGGTGAACAGATGGCGGGAGCCGTCGATGTGGCTGCGGAAGTGGGCGCCCTCTTCGGTTAGCTTGCGGTTGTCGGCGAGCGAAAACACCTGGAAGCCGCCGCTGTCGGTTAGAATCGGGCGGTCCCAGCCGTTGAATTTGTGGAGGCCGCCGGCGGCGCGGAGCACTTCGGTGCCGGGGCGGAGATAGAGATGATAGGTGTTGCCGAGAATAATCTGGGCCTTAACCTGCTCCTTCATTTCGGTGAAGTGCACGGCCTTGATGGCCCCGACGGTGCCGACGGGCATGAATATGGGCGTTTGAATGTCGCCGTGGTCGGTGTGTATAACTCCGGCGCGGGCGTTAGAGCCCGGGGCCGTTGCCTGAAGGTCGAATTTCATATAAAAAAAGCCGGAAGCTTGATTTAAGGCCTCCGGCGGTTGATAATGTTTTTAGGGGGTGAACAGTGGGTCTCGAACCCACGACCTTCGGAACCACAATCCGACGCTCTAACCAACTGAGCTATGCTCACCATCTATTATAGCGACCCACACGGTGGAGGGGGCTTTTGCGACTGCAAAGTTACAAAGGATTTTTTAATCCACCAAATTTTTCTGTTAAAAAAATTATTTGGTGTTTAGCGGGCAATGAATTTTTGATTGCCTGAAATGTAGATGTTGCCCGGTTTGAGAGTAGATGCCTGGCGGCCCATGAGGTCGTAAACGGTTGTGGTAGCGGCAGCTGCGTCGGCGCTGAGCTCGCTGATTGACACGTTCAGGCGGTCAACGAGGGTCATTACCCACTTCGATGCGGGGGCGTCGATGGTCCAGATTACAGGTTTCTGGCCCTGGCTCATGTGAATGGCCGGAAGGCTTGCGTCGCCGGGCTCGGTGCTGACAATCGACACCTGGCCGGGAGTTACTTTAAAGGTGTATTTGCCGGCTTCGTCAACGTTGGTGCTGACGGGTATTGCGGTTTCGCGTTGCTGGGGAGTGGCCTTGATGTAGCGCTTTGCGGCCTGGTTGAAGATTAAGAATGTGTTGTTGTCGTCGCGCATCAGCTCGAAGCGGTCGGCGGTAGAGCCGATAGCAAGGGTTGAATTGTTGCAGTTGAGCCAGCGGTCCTCTTTGGGATAATTGCTGATGGTTTTTGAGTCGGAGAGAAAAGTGTAGATGCCGCCGGCAACGGGGAGGTTAACATTGTTTTCGTCGAGGTAGATGCTGAAAAGGTCGGCGTATGCTGCGTCGCCGGGGTTGGCGTTATAGTCGCTGGCGCCTTGGATCAGCATCTGCTTGCCTTCGGCGGAGATGTTGCCAACCACGTTGGGGTCGGCGCCGTCGGTGCCGGCAAGGAGATTGGCAACTGCCTCTGCCTGGAGGGCAGAAGCAGTTGTTTTGTCGGTGTCGGGGGCATATTTCCATTGACCGTCGGTCATCTCTTCGATGGTTACGCGCTGATAAACTTCGCAGTAAGCTTTGCCGGCAACCAGAGTTTCTTCGTAGAGAACGCCCAGGGCATTGTCGTCCTGCCAGGTCATGGTTGAGTAGCCCGAAGAGTTCGGGGTGAGTTCAAAGAAGCCGTTCCAGGTGTTGAAGTCCGCGGGCTCGTCGAAGTCGCTTGCCGAGGCCAGCACTTTCCATGCCAGCGAAACTTTTTCGCGCGTGGTGGAGTTGGTAAACGACTGGATAGCCATGTAGGCCTTCTGGCCGGTAGCGGTGTTTTCAACCGGAACAATCATGATTTCACCGTTGCAGGCGTTGATGCCGTGGCCGGTGCCGAGGTTGGTGTTGATGTGAGTGCCCCAGCGGCCCTGAGCTTTTTCGATGTCGGTGTAGTGGAACACGTTGAAGTTACGTCCGCCGCCATTGCCGCGGGCTGCAAGCAGAATCGAGCCGTCGGGCAGCTCTTCGCATTTGGGCTCGTCGGCGCCGGCCGAAACCGCGGGGTTCATCGGGTCGCCGAGAATGTGCCAGTTGCGGCCGAAGTCGTCGGAGTAAAGCACCCAGTTTGAAACGTTGTTGGCGGCAACGTTGCGGCCGCTCATAACGCAATATACGCGATAGTAGTCGCCGACTTTAACGCGCGAGCTCTGCACCATGCGGCCCGAGCCGATGAACTGGCTGTCGATATAGCCGGCGGCGCAATTGTCGTCAAACAGCGCATAAATCTGTTCCCACTGGCCGAAGTCGGGCTCGGTCCAGGTCATGCCGCCGTCGGTGCTCCACCAGCGTGCCGAGGGCTGAGGGTCGTCGCGACGCGAGTTGAAGAAGTTCATGCGGCCGGCGCAGGCAACCATGAGGATTTCGCCGGTTTCGCGGTCGGAAACGATTGCGGGGTCGCCGAAGCCGCAGTCGAGGTTGGTTACGCTCTGTTTGGTGCCTTGGGGAGTGGCTGCGCCGGTGCCTTGGGCCACGGGTTTGCCTTCGGCGTTGCGGCATACGTCGGGAACCGACCAGGTTTGGCCGTTGTCGTCGGAGTAGCTCATGTAGAGGTCAATGCGTCCGCCGCCTATGTCGCCGCCGCAGTAGCGGTAGTCGTTAACGGCAACGAGGCGACCCTTGTGCGGCCCGGCGGCCACGGTGGTTATGGCCGGAATGCGGTAAACGATGTTGTACCCCGGGGTGCCGTCGTAGCGGAACACTATGTAGCCTTTTTCGGGCTGGGCGAGGGCGTTGTTGAGCGAAACCGAAATGGCTTCGATGGTCATCGGGCCTACAACCGGAAGCTGAGCGTTGCTTTCGCCGCGCCCGCGAATGGTTTTTGAGGTGCCGTCGGGGGCGAGAATAGTGGCTGTGTTGACGAACTGGCCTTCGGGGGTGGAGAAATAATATGTTCCGGCGCCCAGGGTTACTGTGCCGTCGGGGTTAGTGGTAATCGGCGCATCGCCGCTGAGGGTGACAAGCGGATCGGTTTGAACAACCATAACACCATCTGTAACGGTAGGGTGGGCCACTTGTTTAAACACAATCGACGAACCGGCATCTGCGCCTGATGTCCAGAAGGCGAGAATGTTGCCGCGGTTATTGACGCGGTTATTCGGATAGCCTACTTCGGCCATGTAGTAACCGCCGATGATGTGGCTGCTCTCGGAGAATACCCATTTATAGCATTGGCCTTGAACGCCGGGAGCTTTGAGGGTTACGTAGCCGGTAAGGCCGGTTTCGCCCGATGGCGCGATGGGGCCGGCCAGGGATTTTCCGGTGCCGGTGGCGCGGTTATAAATTGTGTAGCCGTCAGTGTCGTCGCCTACAAAACACCATTGTTCGCCGTAGCTGAGCGTCGGTGTGGTGCGGTTCAGCGGCATGTGGCCGTCGATTTCTACATCGGTGAGATAGTAACCTGAAGCGGTGATCTGCATGGTATACCACTTGGTTGTCGGAGCGAAAGAGCCGTTGGTAATCGTGGTCGGCTCCACGGGGCCGGCAACTGCGCTCGCGGCAATGCCCAGGCAGGCGGCAAAAAGAAGTTTACGCATAAAAGTTAAGGTGAAATGATGGAATAATATGGCTCAAAGTTACGAAAAACAATTCGTTTTCACAAATTTAGGGGCTGAAAGGGCGGCGAAACCCGCAGCGAGGGTTGCCAACCCCGGCCGTTGCCCGATTTTGCCAAAAGTAGGAATGAGTGGCCAAAAGGTCGAATCGGCAGGAAAAAGTGGTAAAAAGGGCGAATTTTATATGTTGTAAAACATAGAAATCTCAATAAAATTGATTAACTTTGCGGGGTAATTTATCAACTGTTATATTTATGAAGCTAAATTTCAGAAACTTCGGACTGACCGCGGTGGTTTTGTCCGCATTTTCAGTGATGACCGGCTGCGGAAGCAAGAATGACAAGGCCGCAGCGGCAGCTCAGCAGGCTCCGGCCCTGGCCGTGGAAACTATCGCAACGAGCGATATTACCCTCGACAATCAGTATCCCGCAACTATCAAGGGCAAAACCGACATTGACGTGCGTCCCATGATCAGCGGCAATATCGTTGCCGTTCATGTCGACGAAGGCGCCACCGTAAGCAAAGGTCAGGTGCTCTTTACCATCGACCAGGTTCCCTATCAGGCAGCCGTTGACCAGGCCCGCGCCTCAGTCAACGTTGCAAAAACCGCAGTAGAAACCGCCCAGATTTCCGTGAACTCCAACCGTGCCCTGCGCGATAAGAACATTATTTCGGAGCATGCCATGCAGATTTCCGAAAACCAGCTTGCCCAGGCCCGGGCTCAGCTCGCCCAGGCTCAGGCCGGCCTTACCAACGCCCTCAAAAACCTCAGCTACACTGAAGTTACCGCTCCGTCGAGCGGCGTTGTCGGCTCGATTCCGTTGCGCGTAGGTGCGCTGGCATCGCCGTCGACCGCCCTGACCACCGTCAGCGACAATGCGCAGGTT
The DNA here is from genome assembly GCA_964554665.1 of uncultured Bacteroides sp. Taxonomy (GTDB): domain Bacteria; phylum Bacteroidota; class Bacteroidia; order Bacteroidales; family Muribaculaceae; genus UBA3263. Next base: position 11,554 of record CAZKPP010000002.1, on the reverse strand, counting down.
TATGCCTACTTCTCGCTGACCGAACGCCAGATTCTCGACATGACCGACGGCGGCGCGATTTCGCTCAACGCAGCTATTGCCAAGATGCCCGAAGTTGAGCTCAAGCTCGCCAACGGCGCCATTTATGCCCAAAAGGGTAAGGTTGCCACCGTTAGCGGCGTAATCGACGCAGCTACCGGCGCCAGCACCGTGCGTGCGCTGTTCAACAACGAGAACGGCGTACTCCGCTCCGGCTCTACCGGCACCGTTATCGTTCCGATTACGTTTACCGACGTTGTTGTCATTCCCCAGAAGGCTACCGGCGAAATCCAGGGCATGAAATATGTTCTCGTGCTCGATAAGGATAACACCCTCAGCCAGCAAACCATCACCGTTGCTCCCGAGCAGGACGGCAAGAACTACGTTGTTCTCGACGGCCTCAAGCCCGGCGACCGCATCGTTACCGAAGGCGTTGGCACCAAAGCCCGCCCCGGCATGACTATTCAACCGATTGAACAACCTGCCCAAGAAAAATAATGAACCTTTCGAGATTTATTAACCGTCCGGTACTGTCGACGGTTATTTCAATTTTCATTGTGCTGCTGGGTTTGATCGGCCTTGTGTCGCTGCCCATCACGCAATTCCCCGACATTGCGCCGCCAACCATTTCGGTGTCTACGCAATATCCGGGCGCCAACGCCCAGGCGGTGCTCAACTCCGTTATCGCACCGCTTGAAGAGAGCATCAACGGCGTTGAAGGCATGACCTATATGGAGTCGAGCGCAACCTCCAACGGCTCGGCAACCATCACCGTTACTTTCGAACAGGGCTATAACGCCGACATGGCCGCGGTTAACGTTCAGAACCGCGTGAGTGCCGCCACTAACCTGTTGCCCTCCGAAGTTGTTAAGGTGGGCGTAACCACCAAAAAGCGCCAGAGCTCGATGCTCGTGGGTGTGGCTCTTTATGACACCACCGGCGTTTATTCTCCTGAGTTTCTCGACAACTACATGAAAATTAACGTTGTGCCGCAGCTGCAACGCGTTTCGGGTGTGGGCGACGTTATGGCCATGTCGGCCGACTACTCCATGCGAATCTGGATTAAGCCGGAAGTTATGGCGCAATATGGCCTTGAACCGACCGACATTTCCGCCGCCATTGCCGAGCAGAACCTTGAGGCTGCTCCGGGTGTGTTCGGTCAGCAGGGCAACCAGAGCTTTGAGTACACCCTTCGCTACAAGGGCCGTCTGCAAACTCCCGAAGAGTTTGAAAACATAGTTGTGCGCGCGTCCGACAACGGCGACGTTCTTTATCTCAAGGATGTTGCCGACGTTGAAATGGGCCGCGTGACCTACGGTTTTGCCAACAAACTCAACGGCTATCGCTCGTCGTTTGCGATGGTGTTCCAGACCCCCGGCTCCAATGCAACCCAGATTATCAACGACTGTCTGGACGTAGTTGACCAGATGCGTGCTGACCTGCCTCCGGGCCTCGACTTCGCAATTCCGATGAATAACAACGACTTCCTCTATGCGTCGATTCACCATGTTATTCAAACCCTTATCGAGGCCTTTATTCTGGTGTTCCTGGTAACATATCTGTTCCTGCAGGATATCCGTTCTACCATCATTCCCGCCATCGCCATTCCGGTTGCCCTTGTCGGCACGTTCTTCGGCATGAAGATGATCGGCTTCTCGATTAACCTTATTACCCTGTCGGCTCTTGTGCTGGCAATCGCGATTGTGGTCGACGACGCCATAGTGGTGGTCGAGGCGGTGCATGCCAAACTCGACGTTGGCTACCGCAGCGCCCGCAAAGCCGCTATCGACGCCATGGGCGAAATCGGCGGCGCTATCATTTCGATTACCCTCGTAATGATGCTCGTGTTTATTCCCGTGAGCTTCATGTCGGGCACCGCCGGCGTGTTCTACCGCCAGTTCGGTCTGACAATGGCTATGGCTATCGGCTTCTCGGCTATCAACGCCTTGACCCTGTCGCCTGCCCTCTGCGCCGTGTTCCTCAAACCGCATAAGGGCGAAGAAGACGAGACGAACGCCACCCTCGGCGCCCGCGTTAAGGAGAACGTTGCCGGCGCGGCCAAGTCGATGAAGAGCCGCTTCGTGTTCCCCGCGTGGGTAACCACGCTGCTGCTGTTGGCCACCATAGTGTTTATGGTTCTCGGCTGGTATAACTTCGATAACGTTACCGTTAGCTGCATTGCCGTAGTGGTTGCAATATTCGCCCTGATCGGCCTCTTCTCGCGCAAGTTTAAGGATGCCTTCGAGCGCACGTTTGAGAAACTGCAGGTTACCTATAAAAAAGGCTCGCACTTCTTCATGCGCCATAAGGTTACCTCGTTTGTGGCCGTGGTTATCAGCATTGTGGTGCTGGTTTGGTTGATGAAGACAACGCCTAACGAACTCGTGCCCAGCGAAGATACCGGCACACTGTTCTGTATGGTCGACATGCCTCCGGGCACCTCGCAGGAGCGCACCATGGAAGTAATGAACCAGGTTCAGGATATTCTAAGCCATATCCCGGCCGTTGAATATGCCCAGCAGATTGTCGGCTACTCGTTTATCGCCGGCCAGGGCTCAACCTACGGTACTTTCATCCTCAAGCTCAAGAACTGGAGCCAGCGTTCGTCGGCCGAAAGCTCGCAGGCCATTCTCGGCCAGGTCTACGGCGCCGCATCGCAGATTATTAAAGATGGCCGTGTGGTTGCTTTTGCGCCGCCTATGATTTCCGGTTTCGGCGTAACCAACGGTTTTGAACTGAAGATGCAGGATAAAACCGGCGGCGACGTTAACGAGTTCTATGCCATAGTTCAGAACTTCCTGGCCGAACTCAACCAGCGCCCGGAAATCCAGACCGCATATACCACCTTCAACCCCACCTTCCCGCAATATCGCGTCGACATCGACGCTGCCAAGGTTAAGCAGGCCGGCATCAGCCCGCAGCAGATTCTGACTGCCCTGCAAGGCTACTATGGCGGTATGTATGTTTCGAACTTCAACCGCTTCGGTAAAATCTATCGCGTAATGATGCAGGCTCCCGCCGAGTCGCGCGTAAGCCCCGAAACCCTCGACCTGATTAAGGTGCGCAACAGCCGCACCGGCCAGATGGCATCGGTGGCCAACTTCGTAACTCTCGAAAAGACTTACGCTCCCGACCTTCTGAACCGCTTCAACATGTTCACCTCCATAGCCGTTACCGGCAACCCCGCTCCCGGCTATTCGTCGGGCCAGGCTCTTGAGGCCATTGCCCAGGTTGCGCGCCAGACCCTGCCTCCCGGCTTCGGCTATGAGTATGCCGGTCTGACCCGCGAGGAATCGAAGCAGTCGTCGAACTCAACCGCCGTTATCTTCGGCCTCTGTCTGCTCTTCGTTTACCTGCTGCTGTCGGCTCAGTATGAGAGCTACATTGTTCCGTTTGCCGTTATCCTTTCGATTCCCTTCGGTCTGATGGGCTCGTTTGTGTTCGCCCAGATTTTCAGCATCTCCAACAATATCTACTTCCAGATTGCGCTGATTATGCTGATTGGTCTGCTGGCTAAAAACGCCATTCTTATCGTTGAGTTCGCCCTTGAGCGTCGCCGCACCGGCATGAGCATCATTAACGCCGCCATTCAGGGCGCATCGGCTCGTCTGCGTGCAATCCTCATGACCTCTATCGCGCTGATTATCGGTCTGCTGCCGCTGATGTTCTCACACGGCGTAGGCGCCAACGGTAACCGCGCGCTCGGCACCGGCTCTATCGGCGGTATGCTCATCGGCATGATTCTGCAGCTGATATTCGTGCCCGCGCTCTTTGTGATTTTCCAGAAGATTCAGGAAAAGATTTCGCCGCTGAAATGGCAGGATACAAACAACGCCGGTATAGGCGCTGAAATTGAACAATATTCACGCTAAACTATAATGAAGACAAATAAACTTGCGGCAGCTCTGCTGGTAGTGACCCTCGGGGTCGCTACCTCCGGCTGTCATATCTATAAAAAGTTCGAAATGCCGGCCGAATCGGCGCTCGGCAGCGAGTTCGAGCAGGCCAAGGCCGAGCAGCCCGATTCAACGGCCCTGGGCAACCTGCTCTGGCAGCAGGTATTCACCGATCCGCTGCTTGGCGACCTTATCAACCGCGCCCTGGAGAATAATACCGACCTGAAGAATGCCAAACTCAACGTCGACGTGGCCCACGCCAACATGCTCGGCGCTCGTTTGAGCTATCTGCCGTCGGTGGTGCTCGCCCCCAACGGCTCCGGTTCAACGACTTCGCTGCCCGGTTCAACCATGACCTGGACCTACCAGATTCCGCTGAGCGTAAGCTGGGAAATCGACGTGTTCGGCAAAACCCTCAACGCCAAGCGTTCGGCCGGCGAAGCCTATCGCATGAGCCTCGACTATGAGCAGGCCGTAAAGTCGCAGATTATCGGCGGCGTTGCCAACTGCTATTATGCAATTTCGGCCCTTGAGATGCAGCTCGACCTGCAGAAGTCAACCGCCGCCAACTGGGCCAAGTCGGTAGAAATGATGAAATCGGTTTGGGAAGCCGGCAACACCACGGCCGCAGCCGTTGTGCAGAGCCAGGCTCAGTATGAAAGCATTCTCGCTTCGATTGCCGACCTGGAAACCAACCTCCACGAGCTCAACAACACCATGTCGCTGCTTCTGGGCGTCATGCCCCAGACCTGGGCCATTCCCGCCGGCCTGGGCGTTGAATTGCCCGCCGACTTCAATGCCGGCGTGCCCATGGTTGCCCTGGCCAATCGCCCCGACGTGCGCGCCCAGGAACGCCAGTTAGCTATTGCCTACTATGCCACCAACTCGGCCCGTGCGGCCTTCTATCCGTCGCTGACCATCTCTCCGTCGGGAGGCTTCACCAACTCGCTGGGCGGCATGATTTTCAATCCCGGAAAGTGGTTCCTGAATCTTGCCGGCTCGCTGACCGCCCCGCTCTTTGCCCGCGGCCAGAATATTTCGCGCCTCAAGGCTGCCAAAGCCCAGCAGGAGCAGAGCCTGAACACGTTTGAGTATACCGTTATGAAGGCCGCCGGCGAGGTTGGCAGCGCCCTCGTAACCTACAATAACGCTCTGGTTAAGGAGAAACACCTTGCGTCGCAGGTCGACTATATGACTCAGGCCGTGGATATCACCGAAACCCTGTTTCTGAATTCAGCCACGAACTACAACACTACCTATCTCGAGGTAATTACCGCACAGCAGAACCTTTTGGGATGCCAGATGAACCTGCTCAACTGCCAGCTGGCCCGCACCCGCGCGGTAATCAATCTCTATCAGAGCCTCGGCGGTGGACGATAACCGATTTCTAACAGCTAACAAATAATTATCGAAAATGATTTCCGATAAAGCTTTCGTTGATCCCGCCGCCAAGATCGGCAACAACGTTATCATCAAACCGTTTGCCTACGTCGACGCCGACGTTGAAATCGGCGATAACACGGTCGTTATGCCCTACGCAAGCATTATGGCCGGCTCGCGCATCGGCAGCAACTGCAAGGTATATCAAGGCGCCATTATCGGTGCCGACCCCCAGGACTTTCGCTGGAAGGGCGAAAAGTCGTATTGCTATATCGGTGACAACACCGTTATTCGCGAAGACGTTATCATTAACCGCGGCATAACCGCCGAGCGCGGCACACGCATCGGCTCCGACTGTTTCATCATGGCCAAGAGCCACATCGGCCACGACTCGGTTATTGCCGACAAGGTTGTTGTTGGCAACGGTGCAACGATTGCCGGCGACGTTGTTGTTGACTCTTGCTCGATTCTTTCGTCGAACGCCATTCTGCACGAGCGCAGCCACGTAGGCCGCTGGGCGGTTGTTAAGGGCGGTTGCCGCATCGGCTCAAACGTGCCCCCGTTTGTTATCATAGCCCACAATCCCGCCGAGTTCTTCGGCGTGAACGCCTGGATTATGAAAAAGAACGGTTTCACCGACGACGAAATCGACGATATTGCCAAGGCTTACCGTCATCTCTATCAGTCGGGCACTTCGGTGTTCAATGCCCTGAAGCGCATTGAGGCCGACGTTACTCCCGGCGAGAACCGCGACGCCATTCTCGACTTCATCCGCAATAATAATCTGCGCGTAGTGGGTGCCCACCTCGATGTGGTCGAAGATTAAAAAGATTCTGTCCTACATAATCCCACCGGTCATATCCGTGGGATTATGTTTTGTTCTATACCGGGGTATAGACCTCGGTGTGCTGGCCGACGACATGCAACGCTGTTCGCCCTGGCTGGCGGTGCTGTTTGTTGTTGTAAGCGTTCTGGCCATGGTTTTCCGCGGCCTGCGTTGGCGCCTTCAGCTTCGGGTTTCGGGCATCAACCCCGGCTTCGGGGTTATGAGTCGCTCGATTTTCGGCACTTTTGCCGTTAATCTGGTATTTCCGCGGTTGGGCGAATTCTGGCGTTGCGCCTACATTGCCCGCATTGCGGGCACGGAGTTTACGCCGGTGTTTGGCTCAATGGTGGCCGACCGCCTGACCGACACTCTGATGGCGGCCTTAATTGCGGCGATAACCTTTTTGTGCAACGGCTCGGCTATGGCCGAGTTCCTTGCTCAGGCCAGCCTCCCCACCGGCTTTTTCAGCGGCCGGGTGTTTTGGGCCTTGTTGACGTTGATGCTCATTGCCGGGCTCTACGTTATTTTCAGTAAGGATAGGTTTGCCGGTAAAATCAGGGAACTCTTAATTAAGATGTGGAGCGGCTTTATGTCGATTTTCCGCATGAAGAATAAGGGTTTGTGGCTTCTGCTTACCCTGGGCATCTGGGGCAGCTATGTGGGCTCTATGGCGCTGTCGATGGCCGCCTATCCGCCCACCGCGCATCTGGGCGCCGGAGCGGTTATGCTCACTTTTGTTTTCGGCTCGTTGGCCATGGCCATTCCGAGTAACGGCGGCATCGGCCCCTGGCAGTTTGCGGTAATGCTGGCGTTGAGCGGCCTGTTTGGCATACCGCGCGAAACGGCTCTGATTTTCGCCACTCTCAACCTCGGCGCCAATACCCTCATCAACATTCTGCTCGGCCTCTATACCTTCGGCCACATCTCCCTGAAGAAAGATTAAGATTTTCAACATAAAATAAGCGAGGCGGCATCGGATTTCGATGTCGCCTCGCTTTTGTGGGTTAACGGTTAATTAGCCGTTGTATTTTTTCATTACTGCGATGAGGTCGAGAACCTTGTTGGAGTAGCCGATTTCGTTGTCGTACCAGCTAACAACCTTAACGAAGGTGTCGGTCAGAGCGATACCGGCCTTAGCGTCGAAGATAGAGGTGCGGGGGTCGCCGAGGAAGTCGCTGGAAACCACTGCGTCTTCGGTGTAGCCGAGAATACCTTTGAGTTCGCCTTCGCTGGCTTCCTTCATGGCAGCGCAGATTTCAGCGTAGGTAGCGGGCTTGGCCAGGTTAACGGTGAGGTCAACTACGGAAACGTCGAGGGTGGGAACGCGCATCGACATGCCGGTGAGCTTGCCGTTGAGTTCGGGGATAACTTTGCCTACAGCCTTGGCAGCGCCGGTGCTGGAGGGGATGATGTTGCCGGAAGCTGCACGGCCGCCGCGCCAGTCTTTCATCGAGGGACCGTCAACGGTTTTCTGAGTAGCGGTGGTAGAGTGAACGGTGGTCATGAGGCCGTCGGTGATGCCGAACTTGTCGTTCAGAACCTTAGCGATGGGGGCAAGGCAGTTGGTGGTGCAAGAAGCGTTGGAAACGAACTGCTGACCGGCATAGGTCTTGTCGTTAACGCCGCAAACGAACATGGGGGTGTCGTCTTTAGAAGGAGCGGACATAACAACGTATTTAGCACCGGCTTCGATGTGGGCCTGAGCTTTTTCTTTGGTCAGGAAGAGACCGGTAGATTCAACTACGTATTCAGCGCCAACTTCGCCCCAAGCGATTTCTGCGGGGTTTTTGCAGGCGGTTACGCGGATGTGCTTGCCGTTAACGATGAGTTCGGATTTTTCCATGTCGTAGTCAACGGTGCCGTCGAAGTGACCGTGCATGGTGTCATACTTCAGCATGTAAGCCATGTAGTCAACGGGAAGAAGGTCGTTGATAGCAACAACTTCGATGTCGTCGCGCTTGGTGGAGGCGCGGAAAACAAAACGACCGATACGGCCAAAGCCGTTAATACCGATTTTTGTCATGAGGTTTATTTGTTTAATGAATTAATTGGTTAGTATTAAATTTAGCAACCGCAAAGTTACAAAAAACTTTTGCGGTTGCCAAACTTTTTGTCAGGAATTTTTAGCGGATGAATGTTTTCTTGCCGTTTACGATGTATACGCCGTTGGCGGCTTTGGCAACTTTGCGGCCCTGGAGGTCGTAAAATTCAGCCTTGGCATTGCCTGCGGTGATTTCGTTGATGCTGTTAACATTCTTGTAGTCAAGCTCGGTGGGGAAGATCTGAGCGGTTTCGCCGTAGATGGCGCCGATGCCGGTGATGGTGCATACGCCGGCTTTGAGGGTGCCGAGTGCGAAGCGGTCAAATACCTGACGCTTGGCGTCGCCCTGGCCGATGTAGAATTTGCCGTCTTCTTCGTAGATTTCAATGGCGATTACCTTAACATACTGGGCAATGCTGATCTGGTTGAAGGCAACTTCGGTGGGTTCAACGGGGGTGCCGGCAGTGGCTGCGCCGAACGAGTCGGTCTGCGGGGTCATCTGGGGCATGTTCTGGTAGAAGCTGAATTTGCCTACGATGCCGGTGAGCTGGTCGCCGTTTTTATATTCGGGCAGTGCGCCGTAGATTTCGAGGTTGGTTTCGCCGTCGGTAATGAAGGTGTACTTCTTGTCGGGGCTCTGGTAATATACGGTCACGGTGCCGGTGATTTTGAGGTTGCTTTCGCTTTGTTCTTCAACGAAGCTGGTCAGCGAGGGAGTTTCTTCAACGGGGATGGGGGCAACGCCGCCAACAATGGTGTAGTCAGAAGTTTCCTTAACGCCGTGGATGCCGCAATATTTGACAAGCTGGCCGCAAACGCTAACTTCTTTGCCCAGGTTTCCGGGACGGTCAACAAGATTGAGGCTTTCGCGAACTTTGCTGCCGGCGGGAAGCTGAACGCAAATCATGTTGGCTTCGTCGGTTTCGTCGGCAGAAGCGGCGATTACGATGTTGCTGTTAACTGTGAGTTCGGTTGCGGTGAAGTAGTTCTTTTCGTTATAGGCCATAACGCCAACGATGTAGCCGTTAACCCAGCCGTATGAGCCGTTGTTGTCTTTAGCGATAGCTTCAGCAACGGTGTAGGGCTGATCGGCAGAGCCGGGGCCGGTGGTGGGCACGTCGGGAGTGGGATCAACCGGAGTGGTGCCCTGACCGTTACCACCTTTGCCGTAGATGGTGATAGAAGCAAAACGAATTTGACCGGCTTTGGTTTCGCCATCGGTGCCCATTGTAGCGTAGTCACCAACAGTGAAAGTAACTGACGGAGCTTTGCCGACCCATACGATTTCGGTGTCACCGGCAGCTTGAGCGGGGTTAAGCTCGCCAACGCTGGGAGTAAAAGATGTATAACGGAAAGCAGCGTCGGTAGCTAAAGTTACAACAATCTTTGTGATTTCCTCGCCGCTAACTGTCAGAGAGCCTTTTGCATAGAGGCGGATGGCATTAGTCTTATCGTTGTAGGCAGGGGCGGTGGTGCCGTTATTTTTCTGGAGATTAACGGTGTAGCCGTTGATGGTTGCTGCGCCACTTACGTTGAACTGGTTAGCGTTGATGGTGACTTCACCTTCTTCGCCCTGTTCGCCGCCTTGTTCGCCGCCTTGTTCACCACCTTGTTCGCCGCCTTGTTCACCACCTTGTTCGCCGCCTTGTTCGCCACCTTCGCCATATACGGTGATCGATGCAAAGCGGATTTGACCGGCTTTGGTTTCACCATCGGTACCCATGGTTGCATAGTCACCAACGGTTAAAGTAACAGACGAAGCATCACCTACCCAGGTAATCTCGGTGTCCCCTGCTGCCTGAGCGGGATTAATTTCGCCAACATTGGGGGTAAAAGTTGTGTAGCGGTAAGCGGCATCGGTAGCCAGAGTTACAACAATTTTTGTGATTTTTTCACCGCTGACAGTCAGTGAGCCCTTTGCATAGAGACGAATAGCGTCAGTTTTTTCGTTGTAGGCAGGGGCAGTGGAGCCGCTGTTTTTCTGAAGTTCAACGGTGTAGCCGTCAATGGTTTTAGGGCCATTAACGTTGAACTGGTTTGCTTTAATGACTGTTTGGGCGAAGGCGCCGCAAACTGCAGTCATCGTAACAGCCAAAGAAAGTAAAAACTTCTTCATAGAGTGATGGATAAAATTTTAGATTGTAATGAATATGATTTAACGCTGCAAAAATACGCAAAAAAAACGAGATTTTAAACTTCGACTGAATAAAAAAGTTATTTGGAGTGATGTCTCTCCATCATGTATTCTTCGAGTATATATGTATCGCTCATAGTTTGAAGGCCATAGCGGGGGTCTTTGAGCATAGAGTAAACGCGACTTTGGTAAAAGAGGGTCAGGGCTTGCTCTTCGGGAATATTAAGTTCTTTTGCAATAAGTAGCACAATGCGCGCTATTTTTCGCCACAATACGTTGTCTCTCATGATTTAGTCCTTGTTTTGAATCAAGTAACTTTCCTTAAATAGCAAATGTCTATTCACTAATTCTTGATTGCGTATGCAAAGTTGGTGATTTGGCTTTTTGAAGCGTAATTGATCAAGTGCTTGTTCGGCAGTAATACGCCCCATTTCGTAATCTTCAACCGTGTCAATGACTTGGTCATTGGCTACACCACCTTCTACTGCATCGTAGCCTTCAGCGGCATCTTTGCCTTTGCGATTGGCAATAACGAAATCTAACCATTCAATATCGTACTGAGGAAAACGTAGCACTTTGTATCTCTCCAAGGCTGAATCGTCAAAGTCAAAAACGCTGACAATGCCTATTTCGTCGTCGTTTTTTCTGCTGCCAACAACGAGAGCCCACTTTTCAGCCTGTGACCTTATGTTGGTGACATAAAACCCGGTACCAAAATCAAGGTTGCTTCTGCCAACATCAACGCGGGGTGTGTCAACCTTTATGTGCGAGCCATGAAAGAGAGTTGTCATAGTGTCTGCTCTTTTTTCTTCAAGGTTTCGACAATGTCATCGGTAACATACTCCAGGCTTTGGGTATGGAGCATGTCGTAATAGCGTATAAGGCGTTTGCGAATCAGGTCAACATCATTAAGCCTTTTTGCCATTTGCTGAGCTGGAATCTTCATCTTTTTGGCTCCGTTCTCGATAGCCATTACCGCAAAGTGGATTTTGCGATATGTTTCGGTGTCATTATATGTTGTCATACTCTTATGTTTTAGTATGTTTACCCATATAAACAATTGATTGGATGTTTGAGTGCAAAGGTAGTCAAAAATATTAAAATTTAAAAGTAAAAGGCATAAATCTTTATTAAATTTGGGGTGGGGTGTTAAATGTGGAAGATTTTGTGTAACTTTGCGGGGTAATAATAAAAACATCATTTCTTATGAAGAGAGAAGAACTTGTAAAGAATATTGCCCGCAAAGGGTCGTTTTTGTG
>CAZKPP010000001.1:8416-117860 GCA_964554665.1 uncultured Bacteroides sp. | reverse complement strand
CCGACTTCGCGCTCGAAGGTTTCCGCAACATGGGCGCCGAAATCGGCAACACCTCTACCCCGATTATTCCGCTCTATATCCGCGACAACTATAAAACCTTTAAAGTTACCACCGAACTCTTCAACGAAGGCATCTTCGTTAACCCTGTAGTTTCGCCCGCCGTAGCGCCCCAAGACACTCTGATTCGCTTCTCGCTGATGGCAACCCACACCAAAGCACAGGTTGAACGCGCCCTCGAAGCCATTGAACGGGTATTCCGAGCCAACGAAATCATCAAATAATTGAGCGTTCCGGTAATAAATTCACCTGAAGAGCTGCGCAAGCTCACCCCCGAACAGCTCCCTGAAGTGTGCAACGAAATTCGTTGCACACTCATTCATGAATTATCCGAAAATCCCGGTCACTTCGCCTCAAGCATGGGCGCGGTTGAAATTGCCGTTGCCCTCCACTATGTTTTCAACACCCCCTACGACCGCATAGTATGGGACGTTGGTCATCAGGCATACGCCCACAAAGTGCTCACCGGACGTCGCGACCGTTTCGCCACCAACCGCAAACTCGGTGGACTCTGCGGTTTTCCCAATCCCGCCGAAAGCGAATTCGACACCTTTACCGCCGGCCACGCATCAAACTCCATATCTGCCGCCCTCGGCATGAGTGTGGCCTCAAAACTTCAGGCCGACTCGCCCGCACGCAAGGTAGTTGCCGTTATCGGCGACGCATCCATATCGGGCGGCCTCGCTTTTGAGGGGCTCAACAATGTTGCCAACACCAACAACAACATGCTCATTATCCTCAACGATAACGAAATGAGCATTGACCATAATGTTGGCGCCCTGAGCCGCTACCTTACCCGCCTCAACACCTCAAAACGCTATAACAACCTGCGCTACAAACTATATCGCGGATTCCGTAAACTCGGACTCATCGACGAAAGTTCGCGCGGTCCGCTGATGCGTTTCACCAATGCTTTGAAGTCATTGGTTTCGCGCCAGCAAAACATATTCGAAGGCCTCAACATCCGTTACTTCGGGCCCTTCGACGGCAACGATGTGCAAAAGGTGGTTTCCGTTCTCAACGACATCAAGAACATGGAGGGCCCCAAGCTTCTGCATCTGCGCACGCGCAAGGGTGCCGGTTTCGCTCCCGCCGAAGCAGACCCTGCCCACTGGCATGCACCCGGCAAATTCAACGCACAGACCGGCGAACGACTCAGCGGCAGCGCTACCGCCCCGAAATGGCAGGATATATTCGGCGAAACACTCGTCGATTTGGCACGCCGCGACAACCGCGTAGTAGGCATAACCGCCGCAATGCTGTCCGGCACTTCAGTAGCCGCCTTGCAAGCAGAGTTCCCCGACCGAGTCTTCGACGTCGGTATCTCTGAAGGACATGCTGTTACATTCGCCGGCGGCCTTGCCAAAGAAGGCATGAAACCGTTCGTTGCTATCTACAGTTCATTCCTTCAGCGCGCCTACGACCATATCTTCCACGACGTTGCCCTGTCGCACCTCCCCGTAACTTTCTGCATCGACCGTGCCGGAATCGTTGGCGAAGACGGCGCCACTCACCACGGCGCACTCGACATGGCCTACATGCGTTCTATTGCCGGCATAACCATTGCCGCGCCCTCCACCGCCGACCAGTTAAAGAGCCTGATGAACCTCGCGGCCGAAAACAACTCCGGGCCCATGGCCATCCGCTACCCCCGAGGCAATGCTGTTGTGGGCGATGAGTCATCTAAGCAAGAGTCGCTGCAGATTGGTCGCGGCATAAAACTTGCCGACGGCTCCGACATAGTTTTCATGAGCGTAGGCCCCATAGCCGAAAATGTAAAGAAAGCCATTGACCTGCTCAAAGCCAAAGGTATTTCCGCCGCCCATTACGACATGATTTTCGTGCGACCCCTTGACCAACAGATTATGCGCGAGGTAGCAGACAAGGGCGTACCGATAGTAACCGTTGAAGACGGAATCCGCGACGGAGGCTTCGGCTCGGCCGTCAGCGAATGGCTGAGCGACAACGGATCCAACATCCGCATTACCCGCCTCGGCCTCCCCTCCGACTCCTTCGTGGCCCACGGAACTCCCGCCGAGCTCTATGCGCAATGTGGCCTGGACCCTGAATCGATTGCTAAATCCGCAGAATCATTGCTATGAAAATTGTTATAGCCGGTGCCGGTGAGGTAGGCTCTCATGTAGCAAAACTATTGAGCCGCGAAGCGCAGGATGTGGTTGTCATAGACCGCGACGAAGCGCATCTCGACTTTCTCGACTCAAAATATAACCTCCTGACCGTTTGCGGCTCCCCGACCTCATTTCGCATTCTGAAAGAAGCTAACGTTAAGAAATGTGACCTCTTCATAGCCGTTACGCCCTTTGAGACCGACAACGTTACCGCCTGCGCCATAGCAAAATCCATGGGCGCAAAAAAAACAGTTGCACGCGTTGATAATTTCGAATACATGAAAGAGCAACACCTCGACTTTTTCCAGAGTCTGGGCGTTGATTCCGTAATTTATCCTGAATACTACGCCGCCCGCGAAATTCTCGATGCCCTTTCCCACACATGGACCCGCCATTGGTTCGAAATGTGGAACGGCGAACTGATTCTCATCGGCGTCAGAATCCGCGACAACGCACAAATCGTAGGCATGAAGCTGCGCGAACTCGGTGCTTTGAGCCGCAACTTCCACGTATCGGCAATCCGCCGGCGCCACGACACCATTATCCCCGGCGGCGACGACGTAATCAAAGATGGCGACATCGTTTATTTCATGACGTTGCCCAACAACGTTGACGAACTTCGCCGCGTGTGCGGTAAATCAGAAACCGATGTGCGCAACGTAATGATTTTCGGAGGCGGACGCATAGTCGGTCGCCTCTGCTCCATGGCCGGCGGCAAGTTCAAGTTCAAGATTATTAACGATAACTCCGACGAATGCCTGAAGTTAGCACAACGCTGTCCCGACGCTGACGTGGTTTTGGGCGACGGGCGCGACAACGATCTGCTCTGCGACGAAGGCATCAGTTCGTTCGACGCTTTCCTTGCCCTCACCGACTCTGCCGAAAGCAACATTCTTGCATGTCTCACAGCAAAAGAATTCGGAGTTGAAAAAACCATTGCCGAGGTTGAAAACATCCAATATATCGGCGAGGCGGAAGCACTGAATATCGGCACTATTGTCAATAAAAAGCTGCTTGCCGCAGGTGCTATTTTCCAGCGCATGCTCGACATGGACTCGTCCAACTCCAAGTGCATGGCCCTTGCCGACGCCGAAGTTGCCGAAATCGAAGTCAAAGAAGGTAGCAAAATTACCCGTGCCGCCGTAAAAGACCTCAAGCTGAGCCACGACATGACCATTGCCGGCCTAATCCGCGACGGCAAAGGACAGCTCGTTGGCGGCAACACGGTAATCCGCGGTGGCGACCGCGTGGTTGTGTTCTGCCTGGCCGGAGCAATCCATAAATTTGAAAAAATCTTCAACTGATGCGTCGGCTGAACTTTGCCCTCATAGCGCGCCTGCTTTGCTCGTTGCTCATGTTCGAGGCCATCTTCATGGTCGTTCCGGCAATTGTTGGCTACTGCTATGGCGAATACGACGCCACTCAGGCCTTCGTCCTCGGGGCGGTTATCACCCTGCTGGTTGGCCTGATTGGTCATTTCGGCCTTACCCCCGAGCGCAAGGAGCTGTCGAAATACGACGGCGTTATGCTCACAACCCTTATCTGGATTGTCTTCTCGGTTTTCGGCATGATTCCTTACGTGCTGGCACCATCAACGAGAATGAGCTTCTCCGAGGGCTTTTTCGAGTGCATGAGCGGCTTCACAACCACCGGCGCCACTCTGACCGACTCGCTCGATAATCTCAGCCACGCAATCCATATTTGGCATTGCCTGTCGGAATGGATTGGCGGCTTGGGAATTATTATCTTTACCGTAGCTTTGGTGCCTATGCTCAATTCGTCGGGTGGCATTCAGATGTTTAACGCCGAACAGGCCAAAATATCGCAAGAAAAAGTCTCGCCCCGCATTTCAACTACCGCCCGCCGTATATGGCTGGTCTACATTCTGTTGACCGGTATTCTTTTCGGGTTGCTATGCCTCGGCCCCATGACCCCGTTCGAGGCGGCGTGTCATGCGTTGGCAACACTCTCTACCGGCGGTTTCTCTACTAATTCAGCCGGCATCAATGAGTTTGCCACTGTCTACGTCAAGCTCATCATTACCCTCTTTATGTTTCTCGGCGGCGTAAACTTCGCCCTGGTCTATCGCGCAACCACCGGGCAGATTCGCAAAGTCGCCCATAACGACACCCTCAAGACCTTCTGCAAGGTAATTCTCGGCTTTACTCTGATTTTCATAATCTGCATTCTTGCCAATGGCGCCTATACCGGCTGGGAGAGCATAACCATCGACCCTCTCTTTCAGGTAGTCAGCTTCATCACCTCAACCGGATTCGTGCTAACCCCATTCAGCTCGTGGGGCGCCACCGCCTTCATTCTGGCGCTGATGCTGATGTTTATGGGCGGATGCGCGGGGTCAACCTCAGGCGGCGCGAAAATCGACCGCATAGTCTATATGCTCAAGGATATGCGCAACTCCGTTAAAAACTCCCTGCGCCCCAACGCCGTGCTCCCCGTCAGGGTTAACGGCCGAGTCGTTCCCTCGCGCCAGGTTTCGATAGTGGTTGCGTTTCTATGTATCTATGTTCTAATTGTGCTTGCCGGAACAATTGCCCTTACTTTTTGCGGCGTTCCGCTTAACGAAGCGTTTGTGTCGGCTCTCGGAGCCATGGGCAACGACTCCATATCTATTTCCGACAGCCCACTGGGCTGCGACTACCTGGCCCTCAACCCCGGTGCGCGCTATATTCTTTCGCTGTTGATGCTCACCGGGCGCCTCGAAATCTACTCCGTTTTGGTGCTTTTCACCCCCTACTTCTGGCGCCAGTAAAATTATTTCGACCGATGACCGTTGGTTTACGATTTTTTTTCGTAAATTTGCAGAAACTTTTTCAACGGTTCTCGAGTTTATGAAACATCAAAGCCTCGTTTCTATCGACAGTCTCTCCAAAGAGGAGATACTCCGTATTCTTCGCGCCGCTCAGTATTTCGAGCAAAATCCTAACCAAAAAATTCTTGACGGAAAGATTGTTGCAACCCTCTTTTTCGAGCCTTCAACAAGAACGCGTCTCAGCTTCGAAACCGCAGTTCAGCGTCTCGGCGGCAGAGTAATAGGCTTCTCCGATCCTGCGGCAACGTCTACCTCAAAAGGCGAAACCCTCAAAGACACAATCAAGATGGTCAGCAACTACGCCGACCTGATTGTTATGCGCCACTATCTTGAAGGTGCCGCGCAATATGCAACTGAGGTTACCGATATTCCTATCGTAAATGCCGGCGACGGTGCAAACCAGCATCCCTCGCAGACACTGCTTGACCTCTACTCGCTCTATAAAACTCAGGGAACTCTCGAAAACCTCACCATCACGATGGTCGGCGACCTCAAATATGGACGCACCGTTCACTCGCTGCTTATGGCCATGCGCCATTTCAACCCCACCTTCCGCTTCGTGGCCTGCGAGGAACTGCGCATGCCCGAGGTTTATCGCCGCTTCTGCGAAAAAAACAACATTCCGTTCACCGAACACACCGACTTCAATCAGGCGGTTATCGACACCAGCGACATTATCTACATGACCCGCGTGCAGCGCGAACGCTTCACCGACATTATGGAATACGAAAAGGTTAAAGACCTCTACACCCTGCGCAATTCCATGCTCGAAACCTCGCGCCCGAATCTTAAGATTCTCCACCCCCTGCCCCGCGTCAACGAAATCGACCGCGACGTCGACGACAATCCCAAAGCATACTACTTCCAGCAAGCCGGCAACGGCCTCTTTGCTCGCCAGGCAATCATTTGCCGCGCACTCGGAATTGAAATTCCCGGACTAAACTAAAAAATTACTCCCATGAAAAAAGAACTTGCCGTTGCCGCCCTCCGTTCCGGAACAGTTATCGACCATATTCCCGCCGCAGTGCTGTTTGAAGTAGCCAAACTCCTTCAGCTCGAAAACTCAACCTGCCAGCTCACTATTGGCAACAACCTCCCTTCTCGCTCGCTGGGGCTGAAAGGCATAATCAAGGTTGCCGACACAACCTTTCCCGAAGCGGTTATGAACCGCATAGCGCTTCTCGCCCCCGAAGCCAACGTTAACGTTATTGAGAACTACGAAGTTGTTGAAAAACGCCGCGTTGAGCTCCCCGACACCCTGGTCAACGTTGTTCGTTGCCACAATCCGAAGTGCATTACCAACAACGAACCGATGTCGACCCGATTCATCGTTATTGAACGTAACCCCGTTAAAATCCGCTGCAGCTATTGCGGCCAGGTGCATTAAGCCGATGAAACAGCAATGGCGTCCCGGAACCATGGTCTATCCGGCTCCGGCTGCTCTTGTCAGTTGCGGCGACAGCATCGAAAACTCAAATCTGCTCACCGTTGCCTGGACCGGAACTATATGCTCCGACCCGGCAATGCTCTATATCTCCGTGCGCCCCGAACGCTTCTCCTACGATATTATCCGTCGCACAATGGAGTTCACACTCAACCTCACTACCGAATCCATTGCCGCCGCTACCGACCGCTGCGGCGTCACTTCCGGCCGCGACCACAACAAATGGGCCGAAAACAACCTTACCCCCAAACCGGGAATCAAGGTAAGTTGTCCCTACGTTGACGAATCGCCCCTGAGCATCGAATGTCGCGTGCGCTCCATAATTCCGCTCGGGTCACACGACATGTTTATTGCCGAGGTGGTAAACGTGTTGGCCGACGACCGCTACATTAACCCCGAAACCGGCGCATTCGACCTTCAGGTTGCCGGACTCATGGCCTACGCCCACGGCCACTACTACTCCCTGGGCGAGCGCCTCGGCAAATTCGGTTTCTCTGTTGAAAAGAAAAAGAAAAAATAATCACATTATTCACAATCACTTATAATGGAAAAAGATAAAGAAATATTCGACATTATCGAGCAAGAAAACATTCGCCAGCACAAAGGCATTGAACTCATCGCCTCCGAAAACTTCGTTTCCGACCAGGTTATGCAGGCAATGGGATCTTGCCTCACAAACAAATATGCCGAAGGCTACCCCGGCCACCGCTACTATGGCGGCTGCGAGGTTGTTGACAAAGCCGAGCAGGTTGCCATCGACCGCGTGTGCAAACTCTTCGACGCCGAATATGCCAATGTGCAGCCCCACTCCGGCGCACAGGCTAATATGGCCGTGTTCATGACATGCCTTAACCCCGGCGACAAATTCCTCGGCCTCAACCTGAGCCACGGCGGTCACCTCAGCCACGGCAGCCCAGTGAATTTCAGCGGCCTCATGTACCAGGCCCTCGAATATAACGTTCGCGAAGACAACGGACTTATCGACTACGAGCAGATGGAAGAAGTTGCCCGCCGCGAACGCCCGAAACTCATCGTGGGCGGTGCCTCGGCCTACTGCCGCGAATGGGACTATGCACGCATGCGCAAGCTCGCCGACGAAATCGGTGCCATACTCATGATCGACATGGCCCACCCCGCAGGCCTCATCGCTGCCGGCGAACTCGAAAACCCCGTTAAATACGCCCATATCGTAACTTCCACCACCCACAAAACCTTGCGCGGTCCTCGCGGCGGTCTGATTCTCATGGGCAAGGATTTCCCCAACCCCTGGGGCAAAACCACTCCCAAAGGCGAAGTAAAAATGATGTCGGCCCTGCTCAACAGCGCCGTTTTCCCCGGCGCCCAGGGCGGTCCCCTCGAACACATCATCGCCGCCAAAGCAGTTGCATTCGGCGAAGCCCTTACTCCTGAGTTTAAAGAATACGGCAAACAGATTCGCAAAAACGCCAAAGCAATGGCCGATGCGCTCAACGCCAAAGGCTACAAGCTCATTTCCGGAGGTACCGACAACCACTGCATTCTGATTGACCTGCGCACCAAGTTCCCCGAACTCACCGGCAAAGTGGCAGAAAAAGTGCTCGTTGAAGCCGACATAACCGCCAACAAAAACATGGTGCCTTTCGATTCACGCTCCCCCTTCCAGACCTCCGGCATCCGCCTGGGCACCGCCGCCATAACCACCCGCGGCGTCAAGGAAGACAAAATGGCAGAAATCGTCGATATGATCGACACCGTGCTCTCCAACCACGACAATCCAGAAGTCATTGCCGACGTTCGCGCCAAAGTGAACGCCATGATGGCTGAATATCCCATTTTTGCTTACTAACGTTTACTGATTATGGAATTCTGGGAATACGTTCACCAGCCGTGGCTTTATGCCACCCTGTCGGCAACGTATGTCCTCTCCATAATTACAGTAATCTTCGTTATTCTCGGTGAGAATCGCAACCCGGTCAAATCGCTTGCCTGGGTTACGATTCTCATCTTGCTTCCGGCAATAGGCCTGGTGCTATACTTCTTTTTCGGGCGAAACATTAAGAACAAGCGAATGATTTCGCGCCGCAACAAGCGCCGCCTCCGTCGCGCAGTAAAGCTGCCCAAAGCCCCCAAACGTCCAAAAGAGCTGTCGCCCCAGAGCGAACAGCTTGCGCGCCTGACCGAAGCGCTCGTCGACTGCCCCTATTTCTCGGGAAATAAGGTTGAGGTTTTCAGCTCCGGAGCCGAAAAATTCGAGGCTCTTAAAGCCGACCTTCTCGCCGCCAAAAAGTCGATAAACCTTCAATACTACATATTCGAGAACGACACCATAGGCCACGAAATCGCCGAGATTCTTAAGCAAAAAGCCGCCGAAGGAGTAAAGGTGCGTGTAATCTACGACCACGTAGGCTCTTTCCATGTGGCCTCCGACTTTTTCAAGAGCCTCAACAATGCCGGAGTCGAGGCCTACCCGTTCTTCAAGGTAACTTTCGTTGCCGTCGGCTCTAAAGTAAACTGGCGCAACCACCGCAAAATCGTTGTTATCGACGGTTCCGTGGGCTATATCGGAGGCATGAACATTGCCGACCGCTATATTGACGGCGGCAAACGCTTCAACATCTGGCGCGACTGCCACCTCCGCATCGAAGGGCCTGCCATCGCCGCCCTCCACTTCTCGTTTGCCCGCGACTGGAACTTTATGGGGCGCGAACTGCTTGAAGAATCGCCCAACTGTCAACCCGCCGGCTCTATCGGCATCCAGGCCGTTACCGGAGGCCCGATGAACCAGTGGAACACCCTCGGCCAGATTTTTCTCCACGCCATAACCAATGCCAAGAAGCGGATATGGGTGCAGACCCCCTACTTCCTCCCCCCGGATTATCTGGTAAAGGCTCTGCAAAATGCATCGCTGTCGGGCGTCGACGTCCGAATTATGCTTCCCCGCTGCAGCGACTCCAAAATACTCAGCTACGCATCGCGCAGCTACTTCACAGAATGTCTGCGCGCAGGTATTAAGTTCTACCTGTTCGAGCCCGGAATGCTCCACTCGAAGGTCATGATTATCGACAACGACCTTGCCACGGTCGGCTCCACAAACTTCGACTTCCGCTCGTTTGAACACAACTTCGAGGGCAACCTGCTCTTGTTCTCCGAAGAGTTCAATGCCCAAATGAGCGCCATATTCCTCCGCGACCAGGAAAATTCCGTGCGCCTGACCGCCGACTATTGGCGCCAACGCCCCGCGCTTCAAAAAATCTCAGAATCCGTTCTACGCCTCCTTGCACCTATACTCTAAAATGAACGAGCAACCCAAAGTTAAACTCGGATTCATCGGCCTCGCCTCCCTTGTCTTCGGCATGATGGTCGGTGGCGGCATCTTCAACATTCCGCAAAACATGGCCGCCGACGCCGGCCCCGCGGCAATCATCCTCTCCTGGCTTGTAACCGCCGCCGGCATGTTGCTGCTCGTTTACACTTTCAAGACTCTGGCCGACATACGCCCCGACCTCAGCTGCGGAATCTATGAATACGCCCGCCGCGGCTTCGGCTCCTTCGCCGGATTCATGAGCGCCTGGGGCTACTGGCTGAGTGCGGCATTTGCCAACGTTGCATACATCGTTATGCTCAACGACTCGTTCGGCACCTTCTTTCCCGAACTTCTCGACCATGGCCGGCCCACCATTATCTTCGGCACTGTTCTGATCTGGACAATATACCTCATTGTGGTCAACGGCATGAAAACCGCCAAGGCCCTGACCATCATCTTTGCCATTATCAAATTCTCGGCTATCGGCCTGATGCTGCTCCTGATGGCTCTGAACTTCCGCGCCGGCACGTTCAGCCCCGAATTCTGGGGGTCGCTCTCCGACTTCTGCGGACTCGGCGAACAGGTGCGCTCAACCATGCTCGTAACCCTTTGGTGCTTCATCGGCATCGAGGGAGCAGCCGTAATGTCGGGCCGCGCCAAGCGGCTGCGCGACGTTGGCCGAGCCTCCGTGACCGGATTTTTTGCCGCCTGGATTCTCTATTTACTCGCCTCGCTGCTCTGCTTCGGATGCATGACCCGCGCCGAGCTCGCCGGCCTCAACAACCCCTCGGCCGCCTACGTGCTCCGCGCCATTTGCGGCGACTGGGGCTTCTACTTCGTCATAATCTCGATTATCATTGCTCTCCTGGGCGGCTTGGTTGCCTGGACTCTCATCTGCGCCGAGGTTCCCTCAACGGCCGCTTCGCGAGGGCTCCTTCCGCGCAGCTACATGCACCTTAACCGCCACGATATGCCCGCCCAAGGCCTGTTCATAAGCAGCGTCATCATGCAAATGTTTCTCATGCTCGTGGCCACGGCCGACAATGTTTACCTCACCGCCCTCAATATCACCGGCATGATGATTCTCCCCTGCTATCTGCTTTCCGGGGCCTTTCTCTGCAAAATCGCGCACGGTGCGCAACGCCTTCTTGGCCTCTGCTGCGCAATTTTCTGTATATGGATGATCTATGCCGGCGGCATAGACCTATTCATGCAAACCTCCATATTCTACCTCGCTGGCTTCATGCTCTATCTTCGCGCCCGCGCCGAACAAGGGCTGATGATGCTCACCCCGCGCATCGCCCTCGCCATCGTCCTGCTCCTTGCCATCGCCGTCTACTCCTTTTTAATGTGATTTCGGGCGCCAGAGGGGCAGGTGGAGGCGCTGCCAAAGACGGTCAGGCAGGTGGCGCTGAATAAAGCAGAGAATCTGCCAGCGCACCCCTATAATTGCTGTTCGCCGCGCATGAATGATGGCGTGGAAAATCTTTTGGCACACAACGTCTTCGTCCATTTCGAGCAGATAGCTCTTGTCGGAGTCGAGCAGCGGAGTGCGCGTCCAGCCGGGGCGAATATCAACTATGCGCAGCGGCAGCCGGTCGCGGTCGGCGCGTTGCCTGAGCGCCTCCAAAAAAGTTGAATCAAACGCCTTCGAAGCAGAGTATACCGCCAGGTCCGCCAGCCCGCGCGTTCCGGCAATCGACGAAACAGCCACAAGCCGCCCCGCGGATTTTTGCTCGCAGAAATAGTCGTAGGCCGCGCTGACCATGCGCACGAAGCCGCCAACGTTAGTTTCAACCGTGGCCTGCGGGTCTTGTTCGCGCAAAATCCCCGAACAATGGAAATAAATATCAATTCCGCCCATCGAGTCAATCAGAGCTCGAAGCTTATCAGCCGCATCGGGCCGGGTAATATCTATTTGCGCGGTAACAACCGACTGCGGAGCTTCGGCTCTGAGGCTCTCCAAAGCCGCAAGGTTGCGGCCCACTGCACCAACTGTCCACCCTTGAGCTAAAAATTTCTTTGTCAGATTCAAACCGAGGCCCGAAGTAGCACCGACTATGATGATTCTTTTCTTTTCCATAAACTTAACTTTTCGCAAAGTTACGTGAAAAATTCGTAACTTTGCGTTATGATTTCAATAAAAAATTGTTCGCCCGACGATGCCCGCCATATAGCCCGAGCAATCATGATGGCCCTGCATCTTGATTTCAACCCTCAAGAAACATGGAGCAGCATCTTCATGGAGCTTGCTGAACGCCCTGACTCTCAATATAGTTACCGCAATGCGCTCAAGGCCGTTGACGACAACGGCGAAATTGCCGGCATAATCGTTGCCTACGACGGCGGCCGACTCGCCGAGCTGCGTGAACGGTTTTTCGAGCGGTTCCACAAAGAGTTCGGCCGCAAAATCGGCCCCGTTGCCGACGAAACCGAGCCGGGCGAATGGTATCTCGACTCACTCGCCGTTTTTCCGGAATATCGCGGGCGCGGAATCGCCACAATGCTCATCAACGCCGCAATTGACCGTGCCCCCGAAAACCTCCGCCCCGGGTTGCTCTGCTCCAAAACCAATCTGTCGGCAGCCAGCCTATATGAAAATCTCGGCTTCAGGGTTGTTGGCGAGCGCTCATTCTTTGGCGAAAAAATGCTCCACTATTCCCGGCTATGACTCTTTCATCACTTCTTCCGATTCTTTTGGCCGGCTCGGTGTGCAAAGCTCCGGCTGATTCGCTTGACGGCGGACGCCTTAACGAGGTGGTGGTAACCGCCAGCTCGGCGCAGCAGCGCATACGCACCCAGCGTATTGGCGTTGAACGCCTGGAACTGGCCAAATTCGCCGAGCTACCTTCGTTTGGCGGCGAAGCGGATATTATCCGCTCCATAACCTTGCTCCCCGGGGTGCGCAGCGAGGGCGAAGGCGGTGGCGGCTTCGAAGTGCGCGGCGGCACCGCCTCGCAAAATCTCGTCACTCTCGACGGCATTTCGCTCTATAATCCGGCCCACGTTATGGGCATCTTCTCGACCTTCAACGACCAGGCCATCGCCTCCGCAACCATCTATAAAGGCCCCTTTCCGCCCGGCTATGGCGAAGCGGCCTCTTCGGTGCTCGAAACAGCCCTGGCCCCCGGCGACATGACTACCTACCACGGTGCTCTGACCGTTGGCCTTTTAGCCGCCAAAATCAAAGCCGAAGGACCTATTGTTAAAAACAAACTGTCGTTTGCCGTTAATGCCCGCCGCTCCTACGTCGACGCCTTTCTGCAATTAGTTCCGAAATATCGGTCAACAATCATGCACTTCTATGATGTTTCGGCCAAACTGCGCTTCACTCCAAATTCGCGCAACATTGTTGACGCCTCATTTTTCATGAGTCGCGACAACATGTCTATAAAAGAGGTTATGGGTATGAAATGGGGCAACATCGGCGGCGCCATAAACTGGCAGGCACGCCCCTCCGAGGCTGTGACCTTCACCACCACCGCCTCCCTGAATTCTTATGCCCCGATTATGGATATGGACATAATGAATCTCGACCAGTCAATGCACACCTACATAAAAACCTATTCCATAAACGAAAAATTTCGCTGGCAGGCTAACAGCAACCACTCGCTGGAAGCGGGCGTGCGCTCTGAATTTCTGCGCGTAAAATCGGCCGAGTGGAAGCTCAACGACCGCTCGGAGCTCGAATGTCGCTCGCTCTGGGTCAACTCCCTTTGGGCCGACTACTCCGGCAACTTTGCCGACCGCTTCGTGCTCTCCGCCGGCGCACGTTTCAACATCTCTTCCGTCCCCGCCGCCTCAAAATTCCATCGCTTCGAATCAATCCTAAACGTGCCGGCCGAGTTCGGAGCCAAGACATACTTCGGCATTGAGCCGCGCGCAAGCCTGAAATTCAACATCTCCCCCAACCATAACCTCAAGGCGGGCTACGGCATCAGCTCGCAAAACATCCACGCCCTGCGCGGTTCGTCAACCTCCCTACCC
This sequence comes from uncultured Bacteroides sp., assembly GCA_964554665.1. Lineage (GTDB taxonomy): Bacteria > Bacteroidota > Bacteroidia > Bacteroidales > Muribaculaceae > UBA3263. The sequence continues at coordinate 104,130 of CAZKPP010000001.1, read as the reverse complement.
TTCGACCGCTTTGCCCTGACCTCGGCATTGGTTAAACCCGAACGCTCATCACAATACTCTTTGGGCTATTTCGGCATGACCGCCTCCGGCGCATTCGACTGGTCGATCGAAGGATATTACCGCACGATCAAGAATGTTTACGACTTTCTCGACGGCCGAGGCATATTTTCCGATATAGCCCTCGAAAGCATTATCCGCGGCGGTCGCGGCCGCAGCTACGGCGCCGAAATCATGATTCGCAAAAACACCGGTAAACTCACCGGCTGGATTGCCTACACCCTGTCGAAAACCCAAACCCAAATCAACGGCATCAACGACAACAGATGGTATAACTCCAACAACGACCGCCGCCACGACCTCTCGATAGCCGCCATGTATCACTTCAACTCCAAGTGGAGCATGTCGGCATCTTGGATTTTCCTGTCGGGAACACCCTTAACCGCGCCCGATGTAAAATATGAAATCGCCGACGTTACCTGCTATTACTACTCGCAGCGAAACGCCTACAAAACCCCGCCGACCCACCGCCTCGACATCTCCGCCAAATATACCCATCAAGGGCGCCGCTTCACCTACGAATGGGCCTTCGGATTCTATAACCTATATTGCCGATATAACCCCTACATAGTTTACTTCACCGACGACCCCACGTCGCCCTCCGGAACCCAAGCCGTTCTGCAGGCTATGTATCCCGTAATTCCCTCCGTTTCCTATACCCTGAAATTCTAATGAAACCGATATATATCCTCCTGACGGCCCTGCTGGCGATTTCATGTTCGCGCAACATCGAGTTTGAATATCTCGACATCGAACCCCTAACGGTTATCGAAGCGAACCTCACCCCAGAGGGTGCCAAAGTCGCAATAACCCTGACCACTCCTATGGATGAGCCGATGAACACCGCCAGGCTCACCGACGCCATCGTAACCCTTACCGACCTCACCGACGGCGAAACCGTGACCCTCGAACCCGACGGCGACAACTATTTCGTCAACCCCACACCGGGAGTTGAAGGCCACACCTATCGCCTCACCGTTGAACGCAACGGCGAGCAATACACCGCCGACACTCAGATGTATGGGCCCACCGAGATTATCGACGCCCGCTTCGCCTGGATTTCCATGCCCTACGATGAAGTCGCCGTGCTTCAGGCCGAATATCTCGACGGCGACACCCCGGGCGAATGCTACTGGGTGAGAGTCTACCGCAACGGAAAGATACTATCGTGGAGCGAAGCCGACGACCGCATAGCCGCCGGCGGAATCTGTTCATACGTCAACATGATATCGCGGCAAAACCCCGACCCCGACGACGAAGACGCGCTCAAGCCGGGCGACGTAGTAACCATCAGCGTCTGCCGCACCTCCCGGGCCATGTACGACTACCTCGAAACCATTGCCAACGACTCTAACGGCACCAAACTCTTCTCCGGCCCTCGCGTGCTCGGCTACTTCCTCGCCACCACCCCCGCCCAAACCTCCCTCACCTTCGACCCCGCCTCCATCCCCCACGCCTGACCCTTGAGACAGCATCCCCGGGAGTGTGGGCAGCTTGCCCACATAACAACGACGCGCCTGCGGGGCGGACAAAGACCCGCGGATGCGGGTCGGGGGATTGGTAGCGTAGGGCCGAGGCCCTACGCTACATCTCTGCCGGCCAGCTCCGCCGGCCTTTGCGGGATGTCGTCCCTAAATTTGCGATAAGGCAAAAATTTCAACCTTCAACCTTCCCAATTCAAAATTATTTCGTATCTTTGCCACCGCAGACCGCCAACGGAGCCCGGTCGCGGGCACGAGGGTGGGTTTGCACCGACATATTTTTGAAAGCGTTTATCTAACGCTCTTTCTTGGCTACTTGAAACTTCGCAAACTTTAGGTAAAGTCAAGAATGAGACAGAGATAGGCGCCTGCCGTGGTTATATACGTGTATCCGCGTGAGGCTCCAACTCTGTTCGTTCTACTTTACCGGGCAATGCGAAGGCCTCAAGTAGCAGAACGGGCAGAAAGATAAGGTCCTCGCGCTTTTTTCTTTGCTAATCACTTAATAGCCAACGAAGTGGGCCCCGCGGCAACACCTATAAGCATGAAAGTTGACACTCGAAGTCCTGTACCTACACTAACCGGTGCTAAATTAGAGTTTTTCTATGGAATCCTAACTTTATGGGAAAGCCCTGAACAAAATAAAGTTATAAAGGATTTTAAATCCTCTGAAATTAAACGCTTTTTAGGACAATTAGATCGAAAGGGCAATCTTGTTCTCTTTCTTAAAACGGACATAAATACCAATTGCCCTAATTGCAAATACGAATTATATGTCAATAACACCAAGAATAACACAGGTCTCTCGTTGCTGTATCATCTTCGTAATGCTTTTGCACATAATAAAATTCAGATATTAGAGAATGGCAACATGGTATGCATTGAAAATTACTGGAAAGGGAAGCTAAAGCTAAAAACCAGGCTGCCATTTTCGGTATTGAAGGAACTGATTGAAACAATACGAGGAATGCACAATCTAACTATCGAAGAAAAGAAAAAGAAATATTCAAAACCTAAAAAGAAATGAACAACATTAATCAAACAATCTGGGTGCTGATAATAGTATTTTTTAGCTCATTTTTTGCCTCTGCATACGGTTTTGGGATAGATGGAATCTATTACAATTTCTCAGGCGACGGTAAAACTTGCTCTGTCGTTAGCGGTTCGCAAAAATATTCCGGCGACATCACAATCCCAAGCGAAATAACGTTTAACTCACAAGTCTTTGCTGTAACTTCTATCGGCAACAGGGCTTTCGACAGCTGCAGCGGTCTGACCTCAGTAACAATCCCCAACTCAGTGACCTCAATCGGCAACTATGCTTTCTCCGGCTGCAGCGGCTTGACTTCGCTCAATATCCCCAACTCAGTTACCTCTATCGATTTCTCTGTTTTCTCTGGCTGCAGCGGCCTTACCTCGGTAACCATCCCCAACTCCGTTACCTCAATCGGAGACAAGGCTTTCTCCCACTGCAGCGGCCTTACCTCGGTCACCATCCCCAACTCCGTAACCTCAATCGGCAGCTATGCTTTCTACTACTGCAGTGGCCTGACCTCGGTCACCATTGGTAACTCCGTTACCTCAATCGGCAGCTCTGCTTTCTACGGCTGCAGCGGTCTGACCTCGGTGACCATCCCCAACTCAGTTACCTCAATCGGCAGCTCTGCTTTCTACGGCTGCAGCGGTCTGACCTCGGTGTTAATTCCCAACTCCGTTACCTCTATCGGCAGCTCTGCTTTCTACGGCTGCAGTGGCCTGACCTCGGTAACCATCCCCAACTCCGTAACCTCAATTGGCGACGATGCTTTCCACGGCTGCAGCGGCCTGACCTCGGTGACCATCCCCAACTCCGTTACCTCAATCGGCGACGATGCTTTCTACGGCTGCAGCCGCCTGACCTCGGTGACTATCCCTAACTCAGTTACCTCAATCGGCAACGATGCTTTTTGGAGCTGCAGCGGTCTGACTTCGGTAACAATCCCCAACTCAGTTACCTCAATCGGCGAAGATGCTTTCTCCTACTGCGACAGTTTAAAAAAGTCGGCTTATCCCAACAACTTAAATAATCCGTTCCCAAGCGGAGTAACTGTGGCTTATAATCCTGAAGGCGCAATAATTGAAGATGGCTGGATTTATGGGCCGGAAATGAAGGAGATTTGTTTTGCACCGTTGAATCTTGAAGGTGAATATATTGTGCCTGAGTCGATTGAATCTATCGGTTTCTTTGCTTTCTACGGCTGCAGCGGCTTAACCTCGGTTATCATTCCCAACTCAGTTACCTCTATCGGTAACTATGCTTTCGACAGCTGCAGCGGTCTGACCTCGGTGACCATCCCCAACTCAGTTACCTCAATTGGCGACGATACTTTCTACGGCTGCAGCGGCCTTACCTCGGTGACCATTCCCAACTCCGTGACCTCAATCGGCAACTCTGCTTTCTCCCACTGCAGCGGCCTGACCTCGGTCACCATCCCCAACTCAGTGACCTCAATCGGCAACTATGCTTTCTACGGATGCAGCGGCCTTACCTCGCTCGATATTCCCAACTCCGTGACCTCAATCGGCAACTCTGTTTTCTCCTGGTGCAGCGGCCTGACCTCGGTGACCATCCCCAACTCCGTTACCTCAATTGGCAACTCTGCTTTCGAAAAATGCAGTGGTTTGACCTTGGTGACCATCCCCAACTCAGTTACCTCAATCGGCAGCTCTGCTTTCTACGGCTGCAGCGGTCTGACCTCGGTGTTAATTCCCAACTCCGTTACCTCTATAGGCTACTATACTTTCCGCGGGTGTGGTGGTTTGACTGAACTGATATTTAATGCCGAGGATTGCACCACATGCGGTTCAAGTTCAGAACGGGTATTTCCATCTAATATTACAAAGCTCACAATTGGTAGCACTGTCAAAAACATACCGTCTTATGCTTTTTCAGGTTTAAGTGGCCTGACTTCTATTACCATTCCGGAGAATGTAAATACTATAAGAGACGGGGCTTTCAGCAATTGTGAAAAGCTGAAACAAATCTTCTTCGATGCGGGAAATTGCACCGTTTGTGGCTCAGACAATGCCTCGGCTTTCCCCGGCTCGGTAGAGACGATTGTATTTGGGGAGAAAGTTGTGAATATACCGGAGTATGCATTTAAGGGAATTCAGAATCTTGCGCGCATAACTATTCCTAACTCTGTAAGGTCTATCGGTATGTCTGCTTTCAATGGTTGCACCGGTTTGACTATGCTAACCATGGGAGACTATGTTGAATCTGTGGGTGAGGATGCCTTTAGTGGGTGCAGCGGCTTATCTAAGGTAAAGATTGAGAATGTTAACGCTTGGGCGAGGATAAATTTTGAAAATGCTAATGCTAATCCTCTTTATAGTAGTCGGTCCAATCAACAGGTTGGGCTCTACGTTGGCGACGACTCGGAACTCGCCTCAAGCGTCGTTATCGAAAGCACTGAGCCGGTAGGCACCTACGCCTTTGCCGGAGCTTCTTTCCTGGAGCAGGTGCGTGTTAAAGACGGCGCTCCGATCGGCGAGAATGCCTTTGCGAACTGCAAAAACCTTCAGCGCATCTGCTTGAACACGCCTTCTCTTGGCAGCGCCGCTTTCAGCGGCTGCGAGGCTCTGGAAACTGTATATTCCGAAACCACGACTGCTCCTTCGGCTCCTGATGACGTGTTTACGAAATATAATGGTGTTAACCTTTATGTTCCGCGCAAATGCGTATCCGCTTACGAAGATGCGCCGACCTGCTGGTATCGCTTTGTCGCTATTACGGCAAAGGATATGAATGACCTCGACGAAATTTTTGTTCCGAGCTATGTTAATAATGAGATCCCTGAAATTATTCCTGTATCGGAAATTATTTTGAATGAAACATCTTTGAGCATCGAAGTGGGCAAAACCTTTCAGCTGACAGCCGAGATTTTACCGGCAAATGCAACAAATCCTAACCTGCTGTGGTCTTCGTCTGATTCGCAATGTGTTTCAATCGACGAAAACGGTCTGCTGACCGCAATTGCCGAGGGTGAAGTTATCATTACAGTTCGTAGCGCCGACGGCCAGGCCCTGGCAACTTGCGCGGTAACCGTAATTGCCAACGCAAGCATCAACGAGGTAGCCGCTAAGGCCGGCCCGGTTGAGGTTTATGACCTGCGAGGGCGCAAGGTTGGCGACAGCACCGAGGGTTTGCCCCACGGCGTTTATATCGTCAAGTCAGCAGCTAAGACAGCAAAAATAGCTATCTAACGAAACACACACACCCTTGAAAATCCCGCTTCGGCGGGATTTTTTGTATGCGGTGCGAGCAAAGTTTCGGGGGTGTGGGCAGCTTGCCCACATGATGCCTCGACGCTGCGCGACGGCGAGCCGCCGTCGCCCCCGCAAGGTCGCCATAGTGCGCCCTCTCCGCGGGCCTTTGTGGGGAAAAGGGACGTCAAAGACCCGCGGACGCGGGTCGGTGGATTGGTAGCGTAGGGCCTTGGCCCTACGACCGCGCGCACGTCACCCCCCATATGGTCGCGAAGCCTCCCCCGAGCCTCCAGGCGAGCGGGGAGAGCTGAGCGAACAATTTGTTCGCGCGATTTACAACACCCAACAATATAATATAAACGTTGCGAAGCCTCCCCACTCGCCTGCGGTTCGGGGGAGGCTTCGCAACGTTTTGTGGGGGTATTGTCCGCTACACGTAGGGCCAAGGCCCTACGCTACATCTCTGCCGGCCAGCTCCGCCGGCCTTTCGGGAGTGTGGGCAGCTTGCCCACACGCTACCGCGACGCAGTGCGACGGCGAGCCGCCCTCGCCCACGAAGGAGTCGTCCAGCGGGTTTAGAGGCTGAAGGCGGCGGTGAGGGCGAGGCCTAAGCGGGCCTGGTGCCAAACGGTGGTGAAGGCCTTGAAGGTGTCGTTGTTGGGGTTGGCGGCTAATGCGCGGCCTGCATCGGCCAAAGCCGAAGCACCGCCGGCAAGGGTGCGGTATGACGGCACTACTACCCCGTCGACATAGTTCGCAACTATGGCCTCTGCCTGATCAGCGGGCGCGGTCGCAAGTACCGGCTTAACAGCCTGCAATGCTGCGGCCAACTCCGAAGCGGCCGCCATTGCATCGGCCGAGAGTGTTGCTTCGTCGGGCGACGCCTGCACGGCCATCAACGTTTTCTGCAATGCTGCCAATACCTTTTGGTTAGCCTCGGGATTCAGCTGTGCGACAACCGCTGCCGGCGACGCGGCATTAACCTCGCCGGTCAGCGAGCCGAAATATACATTGCGTATCGACAGGATATTTGCGGCATAATCTTCCTTGGTGTGCTGGCCGAACCAAATGTCGAGGGCGGTGCCAATCTGAGTGCCGTAGCCTCCGAGCAGCAGCGTAAGCGGGTCGTCGACCTTGCCCGAGGCAACTGTCGTTGCGGTCAGTGCGCAACCATCAACGATTTTCTGCACCGACTCCGCGGCCTCGCGGGCCTTGAACTCGTCGGCCAGCTTGGTTTCCCATGTCTGCAACAGGTCTGTTGCGCGCTGCTCTATGCCTGCCGCAATTTCGGAAGCGTAGGCACTCCATTGCTCGGGATTTTCAATGGTAAACTTAATCGAGCCGTCGCTAAAGGTTATCGACTCGGAATCATCTTTTTCGGAACATGCGCAAAGGCCGACAAGCATTGCTGCGGCCAACAAAATTTTCTTATTCATAAGCATATTATAAGTGGTCATATACATAAATAACATGCAAAGATTATAAAATGTTGTTAAGATTCTGAAAATTCTGATTTTTATCGTAACTTTGCATAGATGTTCGCGCGCGAATGTAAACATATACTTCTGGCTGCCATAGCTTTGGCGGCCGCTTCATGCTCGTCGACCAAACATGTGGCCGACGGCGATATGCTGCTCAACCGTTCGCGCATCGAACTCGTCGACCCCGACGGGGAACTGCAAAGTTCCGACTTTGCCAATTTTCTGCGCCAGAAGCCGAACTCACGCATGCTCGGAATCACCCCCATGCGCCTCCACACATACTCTCTTTCGGGCATGGACACCACGCGGTGGTATAACCGCTGGCTGCGGCGTATGGGCGAGCCGCCGGTAATCTATTCCCAAGAGCTGACAGATGCCTCCGCCCGTCAGCTGCATCAGGCGCTCGTTAACCGCGGCTACATGAACCCGATCGTTACGGTCGACACCCTCCACGTGGCTCCCAAAAAAGTTAACGTTCTCTACAACATCACCCCCGGTACGCCCCACCTCCTTGCCGGAATATCGCTCGACTACAGCGACTCCATAGTCGGCAGATTCGTTGAAGGGTCAATGGCCGGCTCTCTGCTCAAAACCGGGCGGCATTTGGACCTATCGGTGCTCGACGACGAACGCACCCGCATTGTTAACCACCTGCGCAACAACGGCTACTATGAATTTGCCAAAGACCGCATAGCCTACCTTGCCGACACCATAGCGGGCAGCAAGCAGGTTAACCTGACAATGCGCATTCTCGGCGACAATCACCGCCGCTTCACTATTGCCCGCGTAATATTCCAGCCCGACTACAATCCCGGGCTCACGCCGGAGGGCCTCGACACAGTGCCCTACGGCAACATCTTCATAATCAACGATGCGGAACACCCGAAATCATATATCGCACCGCGCATTCTCGAATCATGCAACCGAATATTTCCCGGGCAACCCTACAATGCCCGCGAATTTGAGCGCACCTATCAGTCGCTGGGTCGACTGGGCATCATCCGCTCGATTTCCATAGCCCTCGAACCAGCCGGCGATGGCGAACTCGACGCCATAGTGCGTCTGTCGCGCAACTCGCTGCAGGGCGTCAGCGTTGAACTCGAAGGCACCAACTCCGAGGGCGACCTGGGGGCCGGCGTAGGCGTTACCTATCAGCACCGCAACATCTTCAAAGGTTCCGAAACCTTGACCTTAAAGACGCGCGGCGCCTACGAAAGCCTGTCGGGCAACCTCGAAGGCCTCATCAACAACCACTACACCGAAGCCGCCGCCGAAGTTGCCCTCAGCTTCCCCAAAATGGTGGCACCCTTCCTCAGTGCCAAATATAAGCGCAACATGCCCGCAACCACCGAGCTGGCCCTGAACGGCAACTACCAGGAGCGCCCCGAATATACGCGCATAATTGCCGGAGCAGCCTGGAAATATCGCTGGGACAACCCGAGCCACACCAATCGGCGCACATTCGACCTGATTGACATCAGCTACGTGTTTCTCCCCCACTCGACCATCAACTTTCTCGACGAGGTTGCCGGCACGAACCCCCTGCTCCGCTACTCCTACGAGGACCACTTCATTATGCGCATGGGCTACTCGGCATTCCTCACCAACAAGCGGTCATCCACACCCTTCGGCGAAAGAAACGCCAAGATGCAACGCCTCATCTGGACCTTCCGCGGCTCGGCCGAAGTTGCCGGCAACGTGCTCTACGCAATATCTAAAATCACAGGCCAGACGCGCAGCGACGGTGCCTATAAAATCTTCGGCACCCAATATGCGCAATATGCCAAAGGCGAGGCTGATTTCATGATTTCTCGCCACTTCACGCGCCGCACTTCGCTCGCCTTCCGCATCGGCGCGGGCGTTGCCGTGCCCTACGGCAACTCCTCGATGGTGCCGTTCGAAAAACGCTTCTATGCCGGCGGCGCCAACAGCGTCCGCGGCTGGGGCGTGCGCACCCTCGGCCCCGGCCGCTTTGACAGCCGCAACAACGTCAGCGACTTCATCAACCAGTGTGGCGACATACGCCTCGACATTAACCTCGAAGCCCGCTGCAAGCTCTTCTGGGTGTTTGAAGGCGCGCTGTTTATCGACGGCGGCAATGTCTGGACCATACGCAACTACGAAACCCAACCGGGCGGCCTTTTCCGCTTCGACTCTTTCTATAAGGAGCTCGCCTGGGGCTACGGCCTCGGCCTCCGACTCGATTTCACATATTTTCTGCTACGACTCGACCTCGGCCTGAAGGCCTACAATCCGGCCATGAATCAGGAACCATGGCCGCTTATACACCCCAACTGGCATCGCGACGCAACTTTCCACTTTTCAGTGGGCTATCCGTTTTAATATGAAAAAACTCGTTATCTTCGACCTAGACGGCACTCTGCTCAATACTATCGACGACCTCGGACATGCCGCAAACTACGCGCTTGAACAATCAAGCTACCCTACCCACGAAATCGAATCATATCGCTTCTATGTGGGCAACGGCGTCGGCCGCCTTTTGGAGCGCGTATTGCCCCCCGACCATCGCTCGCCTGAAAAAGTTACCGCTCTGCGCGCAATTTTCCAGGACTATTACGACCGCCACCTCTGGGACCACACCCAACCCTATCCCGGCATCGAAGACCTGCTCGACGACCTCGCCGCCCGCGGCGTGCAGCTCGCCGTGGCATCCAACAAATACCAGTCGGCCACATCGGCACTGATTGCCCACTTCTTCCCGCGCCTACCCTTTGTAGCTGTCCACGGCATGCGCCCCGGCATTCCCGCCAAGCCCGACCCCTCGATTGTGTTCAACGTACTGCTGAATGTTCCCACTCCCAAAGCCGACGTAATCTATGTTGGCGATAGCGGCGTCGACATGGAAACCGCCCGCCGCGCATGTGTTGAAAGCGTGGGCGTTACCTGGGGCTTTCGCCCTGTCAGCGAACTCCGTCAGTTCCTTGCCGAACACATCATATCGCATCCTGCCGACCTGCTGCCGCTGCTGAAATAACGCTTACAGCCCCTTCTTGAGCCAAGCGCCCGAAATCAAGCGCCACAGGAATATCGCCCCGCGGAAGCAAAGCTCTATACACATTGCCAGCCAAACGCCGCTCAGCCCCATGCGCGGAGCAAAAAACGCCGCCAACGGCAATCGCACCAGCCAGATGCTCCCGAAATTCATCGACGCGGGAATAATCGTGTCGCCCACGCCGATCATCACTCCGTAGGCCACAATCGACGCCGCAAACATCGGCTCGGCCCACGCCCCTATACGCAACGCGCCCACGCCCAGGTCGCAAATCTCCTTAACCGGACTCATCAGTTCCATAATCCACGGAGCGCCGACCCACATCAATACGGCCATAACCGTCATCGTAACCATGCCCATGCCGGTGGTGATATACCCGAACCGACGGGCAAGGTCCTTGCGCCCTGCCCCATAGCTTTGGCCAACCAACGTTGTGGCCGCATCGGCAATGCCGTAACCGGGCATATAGCACAAACTTTCGGCGGTCACGGCGAACGCATTTGCCGCGATTGCCATGATGCCGAGCGGCGCCACGATAACCGTAACTGCAATCTGTGCGCCGCTGATAACAGCGTGTTCCAACGTCATCGGCGCCGACACCTTGAATGCCCGCTTGATAACACTCCGCACCGGGCGGAAACTCCCCGGCTCCCCTTTAAGTGCAATACCCTTTTCGCGGGTACACAGATACCACATCATCAGCGCCGCGGTTATGATTTCGGCAATAACCGTGCCCAAGGCCGCGCCAAGCACCCCTAAATCAGCGCCCGGCAAGGTAATTGTAAGCGAGCCGACGGTGAAATGATGTGACGGAAAAATCAGGAAGAAGTTAAACACAACGTCGAGCACACACATCATAACGTTCAACCCGCCAGGCACCTTCATGTTGCCCGCGCAGCGGAGCATGCCGCCCGCCAGGTAACTCATTGTTAGCAGCGGCAGCGACAGCATCCACACCAAAAAGTAGAGCGACGCCTTGGGGCATACCGTTTCCGAGCCCCCGAGCCAGTGTGGCAGCGGATTGCTGATAATCACGCCAATCAGGCCGACAACGGCCGAAAAAATCAGACACGACGTTATTGACTGGCGAAGGATATTGCGCGCCGACTCATAGTCAGACGCGCCGATGCGATGGGCAACCTGCACGGAAAAGCCCATGGTGGCCGCCGAGCAGATGCCCCAGAAGAGCCAGAGCGACGTGGACACCAAGCCCACGGCCGCCGAGTCGTCGGCACCGAGGCGCCCCACCATCGACGCATCGATATATTGCATCAGAATGCTCGACAGCTGGGCCATCATGGCGGGCAACGACAATTTGACCGTCAGCCGCAAAAGTTGGCCGAAGGTCAGATTCTTGCCCGATTGGATCAGCGCTATCCGAGACATTTAAGATACTCGCAGATGCGCTGCAAACCCTCCTGAAGAGTGGCGCGCGGGCAAGCGATATTTATCCTTATGAACCCTTCGCGGCCATACATCGTACCGCAGTTGACCCACACTCCGGTGTGCTCCAGAATCTTCTCTTCGAGTTCCTCCGACGGAATATTGTAGCGGCTGATATCAAGCCATGGCAGATATGTGGCCTCCAACTTGGTCATCGGCACACCCGGGAGGTTCGCCGCAATATATTCGCGCATAAAGCGGTAGTTGTCATAAAGATAGGCGCGCAACTGTTCGAGCCAGTCATGGCCATCGCTGCTGAACGCGGCTATCAGAGCCTCCACGCCGAGAGGATTCACGTCGCAAACCTCGTTGATATTGATGGCGCGGTCAACCTTGGCTCGCATTTCCTCGTCGGGGCAAATTATGTTAGCGATTTGCAGCCCGGCAATGTTGAAGGCCTTCGAGGGCGACACGCACGAAATCGCCTTCGGGTCAATTGTGCCAAACGGAACATACTCATAGCCCGGCATCGTCAGGTCGCAATGAATTTCGTCGCTGACAACCATAACGCCGTTGCGGCGACAAATGTCGCTCACCCGCCGCAGCTCCTCGGCGTTCCATGCTCTGCCCGCAGGGTTGTGGGGATTACAGAGCAGCATCAGGGTGTTGCATGGGTCAGCTGCCAGCGCTTCCAGCTGCTCAAAGTCCATTTCGTAGGTAAACTCGGTGTTTGAAAGCTCAACGCGACGCAACGGATTCTCAACAATTTTGCAGCCGTTATTGCGAATCGACGAAAAGAAGCAGTTATAAACAGGCGGCTGGATAATCACTCCATCGCCCGGCTTCACCAATCCCTTGATGATTGCCGACAGGGCCGGAACCACTCCCGGAATATAGATTACCGATTCGCGATCGATGGTCAGGCCATGATATGTGGCAAACCACCATTGCAAGGCCTCGTAATATGCCGGTCGCACGTATGTGTAGCCAAACACTCCATGGTCAACCCGCCGGCGCAGAGCGTCGATAATGCAGGGTGCGGTCTTGAAATCCATATCCGCTACCCAGAGCGGCAGCGCGCCGGGCTTCTTGTCCCACTTCATCGAGCCGCTGCCGCGGCGATCGGGGGCGATGTTGAAATCTATCTTCATTCTTCAGTAGTGATTTTGCAGTCGGCGGGAGCCAGTATATTTTGGTCAATTATCAGTTGGCCGATAGATTTGGCCTTTATGCTGCCCGACCGCGGGTTCTTGACGCTGGTGATTGCCGAACGCACATCGGCGGTCAGGGTCGAATCCTCGAAAGCAAGGTCGGCGTCGTCGGCCAGGGTGCAATCTTCCATCACCAGGTTTTCGCAGTAGCAGAGCGGCTGGGTGCCTGAAATCTTACAGCCCACCAGTCGCAGGTTTTTAGAGTGCCAGCCCAGATATTCGCCGGTCATCTCGGAGTTGTAGACCGTAACGTTCACGGTGCCCCAAAAAGCGTCTTTGGAATCGATAACGGCGTTGCGGATCTCAACGTTCTTGCAATATTGAAACGAATAATTACCCTGCTGGCGATAGTTTTCAATGTCGATGTTCTCGGAGTGCATAAACAGGTAGTCGGCATTGTGAACCTCAACGTCGCGCAGCTTAACATCCTTGCAGTGCCAGAGCGTTTCCTGCGCATCGGGAATCTTCACTCCCTGCAGGCTCAGTCGCTGCATTTCGCGAAACATTTTCGGAGCATCAACCTGAGTGTCGGTCATAACCAGGTCCGACGAATACCAGAGCGCAGCGCGTGCGCCGGGGGTAAACACGCATTTCTCAACGCGAAAGCCTTTGGTATGCCAAAACGGATATTTGCCTTCAAACAGGCACTCCACGGCCTCGATATTGCTGCAGCATTTCAATGCCGACTCGCCGGCATGGAACGTTACGTGCTCCAGACGTAAATCTTTCGATGCAAACAGCGGGCGTTCGCCGCCAAATTCTTCATTACTAATAGTTTTCATGTCAGATAATCGGTCTATTTGACTACAAATTTAACAATAAATCCTGTACACTCAAAATTCAGGGCTAAAATGCAGCCGCATCGACTAAAAAAGATAGGAATGCAGCCCGGGCAGAATCAGCAAAATCAATATTATGGCAAGCGGCAAAATATAAAACTCCCGCCGGCTAAGTTTTTTGAAATGAAGTGGCAAGCAATAGAGCAGAAACAGCGCCAAGGCACCGGTTTCTTTCGGGTCCCAGCCCCAATAGCGCCCCCAGGCCGAGGACCCCCACACGGAGCCCGCGGCGATTCCCAACCCCAACAGGCAAACGCCGCGCGCCAAAGTCTTCGCCGACGGCTTCCAGGGCAAAATCAAAAAACAGAGATAGGCCGCGGCTATCAGCCCTACATGCACCGCAAACCATCCGGAACTCAACGCCGGCGAACTTGGGCGAAAAAAGGAAATCGCCAATATCGCCCCGCCAACGGCGAGCAGCGGCAGCAAGCCAATAACTCCGATGCTGCCCAGCGCAAACAGTGCGTATCCGGCAAAAACCAGCGCCTGGCCATAGCGGTCGCTACGCAGCTGAATAGCCAAAGTTCCGTCAGGCATCGAATCGAGATACTGCACCCGCCATTCCCGGGCTATAACCGGCCGAAACGGCTGCAAGCCGGCCTCGACTCCGTCAACATAGAGTTCGCCGTCGCCTCGGTGTTCAAAGGTCATGCCATAAAGCGTCAGCGGCTCGCCGGGGCGCAGAAAAGCGCGGTCGGTGCGGGCAGTGCGCCAACTAATCAGCGCGCCAATCACCACTAAAAGTAGCCCCGAATGGAGCAACAGCAGGCTTATTTTACGGCCATGCATTCCATTTCTATCAGCCATTGGGGCCGACAAACCGGAGCTGACAATATAACGCGCGGCACGTCAGGGAAGCGCTCGCTGAAATAGCGCTCAACCTTGGCCGCATCTGAGCCGTCGCGCAGATAAATCAGAAAGTGCATGGCGTCGGCCATCGTGCACCCGGCCTCGCCGAGCAGCGCTTCAACGTTGCTGACCATTCGCTCGGTCTGACGCATAACGTCGCCAACGTGCACCACCTCACCCTTGTTATTGATACTTGCCGTGCCGGACACAAACACATGCTTGCGGCCCGGCAGCTCTATGGCCGTGGCCCTCTCGAAGGCAACGCCATATTCCATTGTCGGGTTCATCTGCCCGCAGGCCTGCAGATAGGTTATATCTTTCTTATCGGCGCCGATATAGCTTACGGAATCCATAAGCAGCGTAACCTCGGGATTTGCCGCCGAACCTTGAATGCCGGTCGACGCTATGAAGTGGCCGCTCGCATTCATGCCGGTAGCCGCAAACGCGCGGTTTCGGGCCGCCACTACTTCGGCATAGTTGCGGTCAATGTCGCGAACAAAAAGCCATGTGCGCAGGCAGCTGTCGGCCAGCGAACCGCCCATGCGGCGCAAATCGCCGTCGAGCAGCTCCAAAGCGGCCTGACAATCGCCCGAATCTCCGGTCTTAATCAGCATCGACAGCGGGCCATCCGGCTGACGCCAAAAGCCGTCGGCAACGCGCTCGGGAGCAGCATCTGAACGCATCCACACCCAAGCTGCTACCTTTTCTCCGGTCAGGGGCGGCTGCTGAACAACGCTCACCGCGTATGGTTCATCGCTGCAAGTAACCGCCTGATTAGCAGCGTCGCTTACAAAGTAGCGCACCATGAGCGGCGGAAAGCCGAGTGCTTCGATGCCACGGCGCACAGCGGCTAACTGCTCCGCAAAGGGGGCATCAACGTCGGCCGGCCGCACAATCGCATGCGCCTCGCAGCGACCGTCGGCAAACCGAACCGTCTTGATCTGTACCTTACAGCTTTCCACACTGCAAAGTTACGAAAAAAATTTTGAATGTTGAATTTTAATGTTGAATGTTTAGCTTGGGAGTGTGGGCAGCCTGCCCACATGATTCCGCGACGCCGGCAAATGCGCCCATGGAGCGGGTTGCAAGATCATAGCCGGGTGGCAAGAAGCGCGTCAGCGCTATTTAGCCCGTGGTCAGGCTAACGCGGCCCTTACCCCTGCCTACCTTCTGCCGCAACTAACGTTGCACACCGGGAGTGTGGGCAGCTTGCCCACACGCTTCCGCGACGCGCCGCGACGGCGAGCCGCCATCGCCCCCGAAAAGCGCCAAACTGCCCACAAAAAAAATTCAACATTCAAAATTCCAAATTCAAAATTATTTCCGTAACTTTGCTGCGTCAGACCGAAACGCGAAGCCCCGGTCTGGGGGCAAGCGGGCGGGTCGGCAACTTACATATTGAAAAGCGTTACTTTGCGCTTCGTCACTTGACAACCTGAAATCTCGCAAATTTCACTTATTCCGTCATGGACCAAGCGATGGGTTGCGCCACATGGGTATGACATATCTCTCCGCGTCTTGTTAAGACAGCGGAGGCAGTGTTCATATTTGCGTGGGCTTCGCCATTGCTGTTCAACGGAATAGGGCAATGCGAGAGCCCCAGGTTGTAGGACAGCAATGAGTCAGATTCCCGCGCTTTTCGTTTACTAACCAACCACTTAACCGCCAACGAGGGGAAGACCGCGGCACCACAAATCATCACATCATGAAAAAACTTCTACTCTCCCTGCTCGGCGCCCTCATCGCCCTCCCAACATTAGCCGCCGATTACGACTTTCAAATCGATGGTATTTACTATAAAAAAACAGGTGACAACACCTGTGAAGTAACTTCATCTGTCAATGGGTCATACTTCGGCAGCATAATTATCCCGAGTTCCTTTAACTATTTAGACACTGAATACCTTGTAACATCAATAGATACTTATGCTTTTTCCGGTAGCTCTCGTCTTACATCAGTAACACTACCCAATACTATAACTGTTGTCAGTAAGGGTGTATTTAGTGGTTGCAGGGCTTTAACCTCAGTTACTATTCCCAACTCCGTAACCCAAATCGACGACTGGGCTTTCTATAACTGCCAAAGTCTATATTCAGTTACTATCCCAAACTCCGTTACTCGAATCGGCAACGTAGCATTTAGCGGCTGTTCCCTGACATCAATTACCATCCCCAACTCCGTCACCTACATTGGCAGTTCTGCGTTCGGAAGCTGTAATAACTTAACCTCAGTGACTATACCTAATTCCGTTACTGAAATAGGTAGCAGTGCTTTTGGTGGTTGTGTCAGATTATCAACTATAGATGTGGTTGTCAACAACAATAATTACGCGTCAATCAATGGGGTCCTTTTTTCAAAAGATTGCTCAAACTTGATATGCTTTCCGATGGGGAAACAACAAACCGACTATTCTATTCCAAATTCAGTAACAAAGATAGGCTACTTTGCATTTTCACAATGCAGTACGTTGAATTCCGTAAGTATTCCAACCTCTGTAACGGAAATCGAGGAAAGGGGGTTTGATAGATGTACCGGATTGAATTCTATTACCATTCCAAATTCAGTTAAGGAAATCGGCAAGATGGCATTTTTCAGTTGCACTGCAATGAAATCTGTAATTATTTCCAATTCAGTAATCCAAATTGGCGAAAGAGTATTCGACGCTTGTACAGAGCTGACTTCAGTCACGTATCTTTCCCAAAATCCAGTTGCAGGATGGAAAAATTCATTTGATGATCAGACTTATGAAAACGCTACTTTATACTATTTAGGTGAGACAAAAGATATCATTGATGTTAGAGAGCCATGGAGCCTGTTTAAGAATCGTGTCGGGCGCGATGCGGATTTCAAGGATGACAGCGCGATCTCGGAGGTTCAGAACTCGAACGACGGTGCCACCGAGGTTTATAACCTGCGCGGGATTCGCGTCGGCGAATCGACGGAGGGATTGCCCCACGGCATCTACATCGTCAAGTCGGCAGGCAAAACCCGCAAAATCGCAATCTAACAACGCACTCCCAACTCCCTGAAAATCCCGCTCTAGCGGGATTTTTTTTGTGGCGGATGGGGAATTTTGCTCGCACACGCTGCCGCGCGTGAATCGCCGGGCCACGCGCGGCAGCGTGTGGCGAAATAGTAGCCTATGCGTTGAGCCGTAGGCGAAACCATAGGGCACCGAGCGACCACCCCTCACATCGCACGCGCGGGAGCGTGTGCGAGCAAAATCGGAGATGTGGGCAGCTTGCCCACACGTTTCCGCGACGCTTCGCGATGGCGAGCCGCCATCGCCCCCGCAAGGTCCCCCAATTTAAAAAAAATTACTCATTACTATTTGCTAATTACTAATTATTTGCGTAACTTTGCACCCGGTTTTCCCGCCATCGTGTGATGGGAAATTAACCACAGCAGTTAATTTTTAGTAACACAACCCTTTAACAATCAAACCAAAATGAAAACTTTTCAGCTCTCTGCCGAACCCCGTACCGACCTCGGCAAAAAAGCAACCAAGGCCGTTCGCGCCGAAGGTAAAATCCCCGCAGTTATCAACGGCGGCGAAATCGTAACCCTCCCCTACACCGCAGCTCTCAAACCCGGCGAAAAAATCGTTGAAATCGAAGACGGCAAGGGCATCATCACCCGCGACATCACCGTTACCAACGAAGCAGTTCGCAAACTCATCTATACCCCCGACATCTTCGCTATCGAACTCGACGTTAACGGCGAAAAGCGCAACGCTATCCTCAAAGACATTCAGTTCCACCCCGTTAAGGACAATATTCTCCACATCGACTTCCTGGAAGTTAACGACAAGAAGCCCGTTGTTATCGAAGTTCCCGTTCAGCTCGAAGGCCACGCCGAAGGTGTTAAGGCCGGTGGTAAGCTGCAGCTCAACATGAAGAAACTGCGCGTACGCGCTATCTACACCAACGTTCCCGAACGTCTGGTTATCAACGTTGACAACCTCGGTCTGGGCAAGACCATTCAGGTTGGCGACCTCAAGTTCGAAGGCCTTGAACTGATCAACGCCAAGAACGCCGTTGTCTGCACCGTGGCTCTTACCCGTGCCGCTCGTGGTGCTGCTGCTCAGGCCGCTAAATAAGTATGAAATACCTGATTGTTGGGCTCGGCAACATTGGTGCGGAATATCACCAGACCCGCCACAACATAGGATTTATGATATTGGACGCCATGGCTATGGCGTCCAATATATCTTTCTCGACCCAGCGTTATGGCGACGTTGCATACGCGCGGCTTAAAAACAAGCAGCTGGTGCTGTTGAAGCCGTCGACCTATATGAACCTGTCGGGCGAAGCGGTGCGCTACTGGGCTCAGAAAGAGAAAATCCCCGTTGAAAACATTCTGATATTGGTCGATGACCTGGCACTCCCTTTCGGAGCCATACGCATTAAGGGTTCAGGTTCCGATGCGGGTCACAACGGCCTGAAAAACATTGCGCTCAACCTCGGCACGCAGGCCTATCCGCGACTGCGCTTCGGCATAGGCAACGACTTCAGCCGCGGACATCAGGTGGACTTCGTGTTGTCGAAATTCTCGGCCGAAGACCTCGAAAAGCTCAAGCCGCGCATCGAAGTGGCCATCGACGCAGTGAAAACCTTTGTGCTGGCCGGCATTCAAACCGCAATGTGTCAGTTCAATAACAAATAACCTATGGAAGCACGCATTGACAAATGGCTCTGGGCGGTGCGCATTTTCAAAACGCGCACCATGGCCGCCGATGCCGTAAAAAAAGGGCGCGTGGAGGTCAACGACGTACTCGTAAAACCCTCGCGCCTTGTTAAACCGGGCGACATAGTTAAGGTGCGCAAGGCCCCGGTTACGTATTCATTCCGCGTGTTGCAATGCACACAGAACCGACTTGGGGCGAAGCTCGTGCCGGAATATATGGAGAATATTACACCCCAGAGTGAGCTCGACATGCTCGACATTGTTCGCATCAGCGGCTTTATAGACCGACGAAAAGGTCTCGGCCGCCCGACAAAACGCGAGGGCCGAGACTTAGCTTCGTTTACCGCCGACATGTGGGCCGACGACGGCTTCGACTTCGACGCTGACGAAGAGGACGAAGAGGAAACCGACTTCTGAACCGACGGCCGGGTTAGCCGACGGTCCAGGTTTCGCCGGCGAGAATCATTTCGCGCAGCGAGTCAAACTTGTGTACGGCCTTGACCTGCTCTTCGAGGGCTTCGTTGTAGGCCGGAGTTTCAACATCGCGGATAACGCCCAGGGCCAACGGGAGCGATTCGCCGTCCATCAGTGCCAGCTGGCGGTGAAGAATATCGCTGAGGCAGTGCGAGTCATGAACCAGCACGTCATCGATGGTATAGCCGTCGCTGCCGACTTTAACAGCCTTGAGTTCAAAGCCATCTCTAACGAGGCCATATTCCTTATCGGCGCCAAACAGCATTTTTTCGCCGTCGACCAGAGTTATGGTCTTTTCGGCGCGCACCTGGCGGTTGGCAATAGTATCGTGAATGCCGTTATTGAAAATCATGCAGTTTTGTAGCACCTCGGTAACTGCCGCGCCGCGGTGGCGTGCGGAAGCAACGAGGCAGTGGCGTGTGGTGTCGAGTTCAACGTCGATTGAACGCGCAAAGAAAGTTGCGCGGGCACCGAAGGCGAGCTCGGCGGGGATGAATGGGTCTTCGGTAGTGCCATAGGGCGACGATTTGCTCACAAAGCCGCGGGGCGACGTAGGGGAATACTGGCCCTTGGTCAGACCATAGATTTTGTTGTTGAGCAGAATAATGTTGATGTCGATATTTCGACGCAGGGCGTGAATGAAATGGTTGCCACCGATGGCAAGGCCGTCGCCGTCGCCGCTCACCTGCCAAACAGTCATAGCGGGGTTGGCGATTTTAAATCCTGTGGCTATGGCCGCAGCGCGCCCGTGGATGGTGTGAAAACCGTAGGTGTTGCAATAATACGGCAGGCGCGATGAGCATCCGATGCCCGAAATCACCGCAGTGTTGTGGGGCGCCACACCTAAGTCAGCCATGGCTTTGTGCAAACAGTTGAGCACGGCATGGTCGCCGCAGCCGGCACACCAACGCACACTCTGGTCACTCTTATAATCTGAAGGAGAATACACTTGATTTTCCATTGTTAAAGCATTTCTTTGATGTTTTCGACTAATTCGCCAACCATGAAGGGTTGTCCCTGAATCTTGTTGATGCGGCGAATGTTCACTCCGGGGAATTTCGACTGCAGGTAATCTGCCAACTGTCCGCAATTGAGTTCGGCAACTATAACGTTTTTATAGCTATTGATTATCTCGCCGAAATTGCGGGGTAGCGGACGGATATAGCGCAGCTGGGTGAAAGCAACCTTGTGGCCGTCGGCATTCAGCCGGGTAACGGCGGTGCGCAGATGACCGTAGGTTCCGCCCCACCCTATAACCAGAGTGTCGGCATCGGGGAAATGCACTTCCTGCAAAGGAATATCGAAAGCTATGCGCTCGATTTTGCGCTGACGCTCGGCAACCATTTTTTCATGGTTGACGCCATCGGTGGAAATCGCACCGGTAACTGCGTCTTTTTCAAGACCACCCAGGCGATGCATGGCGCCGGGAGTTCCGGGAATCGCCCACGAACGGACCGATTCAGAGTTGCGGTCATAAGCATGCCAACCTTCGGTTTGGTCGGGGTTGAGAATCGGCGGATGAATCTCCGGGAAATCGTTGGCCTCGGGAACGCGCCATGCCGATGAACCGTTGCCTATAAAGGCATCGCTGAGGTAAATAACGGGCGTCATGTGCTCCATGGCTATGCGGCAGGCTTCAAACGCCATGTCGAAACAATCGGTGGGGCTGACGGGAGCGACCACGCAGAGCGGGCTCTCGCCGTTGCGGCCATACAGAGCCTGCATCAGGTCGGTCTGCTCGGTTTTGGTGGGCAGGCCGGTTGACGGACCGCCGCGCTGAACGTCGATAACAACCAGCGGCAGCTCGGCCATGACAGCCAGGCCCATGGCTTCGCCCTTGAGCGCCAGGCCGGGGCCTGAAGTAGATGTTACGGCCAGCGAGCCGGCAAAAGATGCACCTATGGCCGAGCAGATGCCGGCGATTTCATCTTCCATCTGAACGGCCTTAACGCCAAGGTCTTTACGCTTGGCAAGTTCATGGAGAATATCGGTTGCGGGGGTAATGGGATAAGAACCGAGGAAGAGCGGGCGACCCGAACGCTCGGAGGCAAGAATCAAGCCCCAGGCGGTTGCCTTGTTGCCCTGGATGTCGGTATAAACCCCGGGGCAGGCCTTGTCGCTTTCAATTCTGTAAGTCGAAACCGAAGCGTGGGTGTTGGCGCCGTAGTTATAGCCTGCTTCAAGCACCTTGGCGTTGGCTTCGTAAACGGCCGGCTTCTTTGCGAACTTGGCGCGCAGCATCTCCTTGGCGCCGTCGAGCGAGCGGTCGAAGAGCCAGCACATCAGGCCGAGGGCGAAGATATTGCGGCACTTCATAATCGACTTAATGTCGAGGCCCGAATCGGCCAGGGCTGCTTTGGTCTGGGCTGTAATGGCCACCGGCATGACCTGACACTTGATGCCGAGCTCGGCAACCGGGTCGAGGGTTTTATATTCCGCCTTTTTCAAGTCGGCTTCCTTGCAAGAATCGGAATCGAAAATTATAAGGCCCGAATTCTTTACAATCTGATAGTTTCTTTTCAGTGCGGCAGGGTTCATGGCAACGAGCACATCGCATTCGTCGCCGGGCGTATAAACATCCTTGCCCAATGAAACCTGAAAGCCGCTGACGCCGCTCAACGAGCCTTGCGGGGCACGGATTTCGGCCGGGTAGTCGGGAAAGGTTGACACCTGGTTACCCACAGCGGCACTTACGTTTGTGAAGATGTTGCCGGCAAGCTGCATGCCGTCGCCGGAGTCGCCCGAAAAGCGGACCGCTACATTTTCTAATGGTATTATGTTTGACATGGTTGGTTTATGGTTTACTGCTTACGCAGGTTATATACAATCGTTTCGTCCTCGCGCGACAAGGTCAGCACCATGCGCTTCGACGTCATACTGGTAATTTTAAGAATATTGATATCCGGTTTAAGGTAGGTATACATAAGTGTATCATTGGGCCTTTCAGACGGGTTCCAATAGTTTCCACCGCCGGTATATGAAAAGTTGAGTTCCAGAACATCGCCCGAGGCTTGCCATGAGCCAAAGCATTCTGCCAACAGGTCGGGATAGGCGGGATCAACTTCGCAGATGCGCACCTTATCGGCCTGGAACTGCATGAAGTAGTTACCCTGATAGGCAGGATTCTCCTCGCCGTTAACGGTAATGGATTCGATATACCATGTTCCGAACCAATCGCCAATGTAGCCGTTATGCTGCATGCAACCACACAGACATAGCACCGACAGTATCAATAATTTATAGGCTCGCATTTTTTCTGAGTGAAGTTAACGTTAAACGAATAGCGGGCGCTCAACAACGCGCCGAAAGTCTTGCCGTAGGGCGAAGTGCCGTAGTCGGCGGCTAACTGCGCGGCCAGTTGCAGACCCGGCAGCTGGTCAACCAACCATTGAGCCTCGAAAAAGGCCGAGACATTATGGGTGGGGGTAATAATGGGCGTCATGGCCATGCCGAAGAAGCGGCGGAACGAAGCCATTGCACGAAAGCGGATACGCGGGGCCATCTGACCCTCAACGGCAGCGTGAATGCCCCAAAAACGGTTGTTGAGAAAACGCGTTGTCTGGCCATTGGTGTTGTAGATCGGAGAGATAAACATCGGGGAGCCGATAGCCATGCCATAGAGCGCGTAGCCGTTAAACTGATGGTTATTATAGTAGTTGTCTGCCCCCTGGGCGCGGCGACCGGTTAGGGTCGGTTCATCATAATCGGTGTAGGTATAGTGAATCGGGCCGCCCTGATTCATATAGGTCATTGCTTCGAGCACGGCGCCTGACAGCGGGGCATTCTCGTTGTTCGCTTTATATTCGAGGCCCCAGAGGCCATCCATGCCGTTTAGCTTACCTATGCCGGAACCGTCTTCCCAAAGCCAGCTGAAGTAGGCCTTGATTTCGGAGTTGTTGTGGAAACGATAGCGCGCCTGAAAATCCCAGGCTCCAAGGAAATTGCCCTGCACGAATGATTCGTCAGTCTTGATAAAGAAGGCATCAACCATGCCTTTGATTCCACTCGGAAACGATTCGGATTTCTGCAGCAACCCTTCCTCGTTATACCAATATGTTGTTCCGCCAAATTGCGAAGCGCTCTGCAAGCCAATGGTGATTGAAAACGGTTGCGAAGGCTTTGTGCGGAAATAGAGGCGACGGTAAAGATACCACCAGCCAAGGTTGACGTGCTGCTTATAGTAGTTGAAGTGTTCCTTCGACCAATCGTTGTCGGTTGACTTTGCGTATGCAACCTCACCCTGAATCTGCACCCAGCCTTTGGTCAGAGGAATGTCGCGGAAGTCGATGAAGCCGGCGCGGGCTTGCGGAATGTTGCGCGAGTTGCCGCTTTCAATAAGGTCGCCGCTGCTCAGACGCTCGTTGAGCAGAGCTGACTTGAAATCATGTAGGCCAACCAACAGAAAAACACCGCGATATTTAACTTCGCCCCAAAGCTGATGAAGGAAAGCGCGTGAGGGCGAGAGCGAACGGGTTTCCCAGCTCTGAGTTGCGGAATTGAAGCGCTGATAATCAACGCTGTTCGAGCCACTGAACCAGGCTTCGGCGCCAAATGAATAACTGAAGCGACGGTTCAAGTCAATCGGCTTCCAGGCTTTGAGGCCCAAGTGACCGCCGGCAGCTGATGTGAGCGTGCCGTGGCGCATGGACGCAATATAATACGGCGCAAATTCGTGTGGTCCGCCGTTTGCCTGAAGCGTGGCCGAGAAGTTCATGTCGAAATCTGCGGCCGAGGCGTAACCAAATGTGATGAATGAAAGGATAAGGGCTTTAAAGCGCATTTGTGTGTATCTTAAAATCAAATGGCGGCAAGAAAGAACATTACCACCAAAACGGTTGGAACAACAAGCAGAATCGAGTCTATGCGGTCGAGAATGCCGCCATGACCGGGAATAAGATGAGATGAGTCTTTAACGCCGACAGTGCGCTTTATCAACGACTCAATCAAATCGCCGATAGTGCCGGCCACCGACACTATCAAGCCGATAAGGGCCATTTCCCAAACCGAATAACCGGCGAAATAGGCTGAGGCAAACAGGCCGCAGAGAGCCGAGCAGAGCACGGTTGCGACAAGGCCGCCCCAGAATCCCTCCCAGCTCTTTTTGGGCGATATGCGCTCCCACAGGCGATGACGGCCCAGACGGCAACCGACCAGATAAGCAAACGTGTCGTTAACCCAGACGAGAATAAAGAGAAGCAACAGCAAATGGGGGCTCAGATGGTAAACTATGCTCATAAGTGCAATCGGGAGCGCAACATAGAGCTGGCTCATAAACGATGCACCGAGCGACTGCAGGGCATTTTGCTTAACCACCCAAAGCTGCACGCTGAGTCTGATTATCAGATAGAACAGCCAGGTAACAATGCCGGCCATAAAGAGGAAGTTGGTCCAAATGGTAACGACCATTATGGCTGCACCGACGCAGTCGAGCGTACGCTGCAGCAGGGCCACGGTGCGCTCGCGGGGAGAGTCGGAAGCAGGCATAACCATGGTTAGGAACTCGTTGACTCCAAGAGTTGAGAGCAATAGGAGCAACAACAGTAGCGCGAACGGTCCGCAAAGAACACCGGCTACAATTATAGCCACATATATGGCTCCGAAAATCGCACGTTTAAGCATTACTCAAAAGGCATTTCATCGTTATCGGATTCTTCGTCGGAAAGTACTCCCGACTGATAAATTTCGTTAAGCGGACGCATAACGTTGCAAAGCACGCGGCTCCAGTATTCGCTGAAATCGGCACGCAGTGAACCAAGATGCTCGCTGATGACCTCGAAATCAACGGCCCTGACATCTTCCACGAAGTTATAGAGCACCTGGAAGATGTCGGCCAGCCCTTCGGAAATCGTGGCGGCGATAGGCGCATCCGAATACTGCATATCGCTATGGATGGTTTCGAGATATGCGTCATGTTCGCCAAGCGATTCGGCAACGGCCTGACGCACCTGATCATAGTAGGCTTCGTCGAGATGCGCCGCTCCAAAAACATAGTCAGCTTCTTCGATAGATGTTGCCGGCAGGTCGGTAACCGACATATAAAGGCGCGGCAGGAGATGAATCATTTTATCAACAAACTGAGCCGGCTCGGTCGACGCGCACAGTTCCATTGCCCTACAATATTCGCTTGCAAGCGCCACTACGCTCAAAGCATTGTTAGACAATTTGGGTTCACTTGATTGCATAAAGATTTCGGTTTAATATAATTGAGGCCACGGCAGGTGAAACAAGGTCGAGGCTGCCGGGCAAATTATTGCGGATATAGGTTGAAGAAATATTAAATTCAGGATAATCTTTAAGATATGTGATTGAGGCCGCTGCAGGTACTTCAACATCATATCCCGGGCGGGGATAGATAATGACTCCGAACTCGCTGATAATTTCTTCGGGAGAGCGCCACTGATTGAAAATCGACCAGTTGTCGGCACCGATTATTAGCTGAAACTCACAGTCGGGGAATCGTGATGCGAGAGTACGGAGCGTGGTTATGGTGTAGCTCGGGCGCGGAAGGTCAAACTCGATGAAACAGGGTTCTACGCCTTGGAGGCCGGCACATGCGGCCTGAAGCATATCGCGGCGGTCGGCATCGGTTGCTCCGGGGCGGTCGGATTTGAGCGGATTTGAAGGCGAAAGCGTTAACCAGACCTGATCAACCAGGCCATCTTCAACCAGGCGTTGCGCAAGGTCTGTATGGCCGTTGTGTACCGGGTTAAACGTACCCCCGAAAATACCAATCCGCTTGGGTTTCATCCGTTTATAAATTCGAGAATTGTCTTGCGGGTCTGCTCAACGGCCTCGTCGAGCTTGTCGTTGACTATACGGGCATCGAATCTCGGGGCTTGTTCCAGCTCATATTTGGCGCGGTCGATGCGGGCAGTTATACTTTCAACGGAATCGGTGGCGCGGCTTTCAAGGCGATGTCTCAATTCATCAATGCTCGGCGGCTGAATGAAAATGCTCAATGCATCGGCGCCTAAACGCTCTTTAACGCGCAAAGCCCCGTTGACATCAATATCCATAACTACGTTTGCCCCGGCCGAACCTATACGGTCAACTTCGGAGAGCAGAGTGCCATAGAAACGTCCGGGATAGACTTCCTCATATTCGAGAAAGGCGTCATCGTTGATGGCCTGTCGGAAAGCCTCGTCGGTTAGAAAGTGATAGTCCTTGCCATCTACCTCTGCTCCACGGGGCGAGCGGTTAGTGGCTGAAACCGAGAATTGAAGATTAAGGTCACCGTCGGTCATCAACCGGTTTATTATAGTTGATTTTCCGGTGCCGCTGGGCGCTGATATGATAATTACTTTTCCGGTCATTACATTACGTTCAATACCTGCTCTTTAATTTGCTCGAGTTCGTCTTTCATCTTAACAACGAGCTTTTGCATCTCGGCATGGTTGCTCTTTGAGCCTAGAGTGTTGATTTCGCGGCCCATTTCCTGAGCTATGAAGCCGAGCTTTTTGCCCTGGCCGGGCTGAGGGTTGGCCATGGTTTCGGCAAAATATACGAGGTGCTGACCAAGACGCTGACGCTCTTCGTTGACGTCGAGCTTTTCAATGTAGTAAATCATTTCCTGCTCAAGTCGGCCGCGGTCAATCTGCTCGTGCGAAATCTTTTCGAGGGCCTCCTTCAGGCGCGTGTGAACACGCTCTACGCGTTCTTTCTCCCACTTGGGCACCTCCGACAGGAATCCGGTTATGGCACGGAGTCTTATGGCGAAAAAGTCCTCAAGATTTTCGCCTTCGGAGCGACGGTGGGCCATCAGGCCGTCAATCGCTTCCTCCAGCCCTTTATAGATAGCCGACACCTGCTCTTCGGGCAGCTCGGAATGGTTGTCGGTGCCGACAACGTCGGGCAGACGGAGCAACACGGAATACCAGTCGGCAGGCTCGTCGAGACCGAGTTCATTGGCCATGGTTGAGAGTTGCGCCTTATATGCGCGGGCTGCATCGATGTTGATTGTGGCCACTCCGGCGTCGGAGTTCACGTTGCCGATGGTAATCTGCAAGTCAATTTTGCCGCGTTCCAGTCGCGCTGCCACGCGGCGGCGGATTTCCAGTTCAAGCTCGCGCAGCGCCGAAGGCATACGCACCGCCATGTCGAACTGTTTGGAGTTCAACGATTTGATTTCGATAGTTATTTTTTTGCCGGGAAGTTCAACTACGGACTTTCCGAAACCGGTCATAGATAGAAGCATATTCCTAATTTTTCTGCAAATTTAGGCAATTTCCCTGACACTTGCAATAACCGCGACGTCCGGGCGCTTACTTTTCTCGCCAGCGGTTCTTAACAGGATATTTATCGGGACGAATAAGTATGCGCAGCGACGACTGATAGCTGAAATATGCCCATATCCAGTTGATGAGAACACTGATTTTGTTGCGCATGCCAAGAATGGATATCAGGTGGATAAACATCCAGATGAACCATGCGGGGAAACCGGAAAGGTGAATCTTGCCCAAATCGGCAACCGCGCGGTTTCTTCCGACTGTGGCCATGGTGCCCTTATCGAAATACTTGAATTGCTTATGGTCGTTCTTATTCAGGTTTTTAGCGAGCAGGCGCGATTGCTGGATAGCTACCTGGGCGAGCTGCGGGTGACCCTGGGGGAACGCCGGGTCAACGTCGGGCATCAGGCAAATATCTCCCACTGCGTAAACGTCTTCCAGACCCTTTACGCGGTTTTCGCCGTCAACCTCAAAGCGGTTGCCGCGACCGCGGCGAACGTCGGCACCCAAAATCGGAAGGGCTATGCCGGTAACACCGGCGGTCCATATAACGGTGTCGGCATGAATGCTCTGGCCATCGGCGAGCTTCACTACCCCGTCTTTATAGGAGTTCATGCCTACGCCGAGTTTAACGTCTACCATAAGGTGATTCAGGTAGCGCTCAACATCTTCGCCCGACTTCGGGTTCATGGTAGCGAGCAAGCGGGGAGCAGCCTCGACCAGCAGAATGCGGAAATCTTTTTGGGGAATAGACGGATACTCGCGAGGCAAAACGTAGCGCTTCATCTCGCCCAGAGCACCGGCAATTTCAACACCGGTCGGACCACCGCCAACAACTACGAACGTGAGAAGGTTGCGGCGCCGCTCGGCATCGCGGGTAATGGCCGCTTCCTCAAGATTCCACAGAATCTGGTTGCGGCAGCGAATGGCTTGAGGTGCGGTCTTGATGGTAAACACATCTTCAATCAGTTCAGGCATATTGAAGAAGTTATTGCCGGTTCCTACGGCAATAATAACCTTATCGTAGTGAACCTCCTCGTGGTCGGTAATCACTACTTTGCGATTAACGTCGATACACTTTGCATCGCCCATCGAAAGCGACACGCCTTTGCCGTCGAGACGGCGGAAAAGTTCGCGGCGCAACGGAAAGCAAATACTGCCCGGGTCGAGACCGCTCGAAGCAATCTGATAAAAGAGCGGAGGAAAACTGTGGTAATTATGACGGTCAATCAACACTATATCAAACTTTTTCCTGTCAAGATGCTTGATAAGGTTCAGCCCGGCAAAGCCACCGCCGATAATTACGATACGTTCTTTGTTGTTTTGGTTCATGAGATATTTTTTATAACTTTGTCGCGAATTTCGGCAATTTTTCTTAAATTTGCAAGCATGAATTACCAACAGGCGCGAATTTTTCTTATTTCAACAATTATAATCGTTGTTTTGCTCATTGCCGGACTTATTTTTAAGCCGCGGTTTACCCGTCAGGCCCCCGAGCCGGAACCCGTAGCCGCTCCGGCAGCAGCCCCTAAAAAAACAACGCCACAGGCTCCGGCTAAAAAAGAAGCCGAACCGGTCAACGAAATTAAAAAACTGAATATCAGCGCTCGTGTGGGCCAACTTGCCAAACAGTTCGCCGACCTGAACCCCGAGCACCTCGAAGTTGCCCGACGCATCGGCATCCGCCCCATTCGCTCTACGGCCGATATTCTGAAAATCAACCGCCCGATAGTTGAAGTTAAGACCAACGAGAATTATCACATTGACAATCTTTCGCACTCCTACGCTTTCCTCGTTCCGCAGGCTGCGGAGCTGCTCGACACTATCGGCGCTCGCTTCAACCATAAACTTGCCTCGCAAGGTGGTGGCCGCTACAAAATAAAGGTTACTTCGCTGCTGCGCACCAATGAATCGGTTAAGCGACTGAAAAAAGGGAACGTCAACTCCACCGAAAACTCCGCGCACCTTTATGGCACCACCTTCGACATCAGCTACGTCGGTTTCCATGAAGAGGCGATGAACACGCGCCGCCATAGCGACGGAGAATTAAAGAACCTCCTCGCTGAAGTTCTGCTGGAACTGCGCGAAGAGGGTCACTGCCTGGTTAAGTACGAGCGTAAACAGGGCTGCTTTCACATAACAGCCACAGGCCGTTAACCGGCTTTTTACTTACCGAAGTTTTCGGAAGCGCTACGTGCTTTGTCGGCTACCGTATCGGCAAATGTTGCGGCCTTGTCGAGGAATTCGGCCATAGTGTCGGTTGCCTTGTCCTTAACCGAAGCTGCGGTAGCTGCGGCCTGAGCCTTAAAGTTTGCTGCTTTTTCTTTGATATTATCAGTAACCGCCTTGGCTTCCTGCTGTGCGGCAACGCGTGCTGCGTCGGTGCTGACCTGTGCAGCGGTTTTAGATACTTCAGCGGCTTGCTGGGCAATAGTTTCGTTAATCTGACTCATAGTATTCTTGAATTTTAAAGGTTAGTAATCTATCACTATAACACAAGAATACGGCTGTTGGTTCGATGTTATGCAAAGTATCTCGCCGATTGATGACCGATTATGATACCGCAAGTCGACGACAAAGGTTGCATGGATCCGGTTTCGGTCAGCCTTATGCCAACGTCGCCAAGCCCTAAAATTTTGTCAATATCAAAAATCAGCGAATGGTCGGGAAGCGACGGATAGCCCACTGCCGGACGAATGCCCTGACTATCTGGCAAGCCCCATAAATCAGCGCGCACTTTCCTATGTAGCCACTCGGTGGCGGCTTCGGCCAAGCGGTTGGCAAGAACCGAGCGAATTATGCTTGCCGACGAGTTGAGGGTAACCGAAGTAGCGAAAAGCCCAATATGGTCATTTTGCAGGGCCACATAATCGGCCAGCGCGGGACAATGGTCGAGCGGCCGCAACGAGCGCGGGGTTGTTAAAGCGCCGTTACTCACCGTTATCTCTTCGGGGGCAGACCTGAAGGCCGGAAGGATTGCGACTCTCGCCCGAACAGTAACATCCAAATCTTTCAACTCGGCTTTCGCCTCATCAATAACCTTAATCACGTCCGGATTCTGGAAATCGGGAACAATCGACAGTTCGCCGAGATATCCGCGCCAGTTGATAAGAGGCGCAAGTTCATGAATGGAAGGCTGAAAATCAAAAAAGCCTACGTTGCGTGGCACAGGAGCTGGCGTCTGCACGGCTTCTGACCTCAATCGGGCCTGCTCGGGAGTCAGACGCGACAAACGGTCGGCATGTTCGCGACGCAAACGCTGCTGCTCGGCCTGAATCTCAGGCCAAAGCTCCTTGATTTTTTTCACTGTGGGGGGTAACGATGCAGCCTCCGAAGTATGAACTACCGGAGCCGGATATAAGGGAGCTATCTTAACTGCAGTGTGCATTGCCGAAGTGGTTGCACCGCCCACAAACAGAGGAATCCGTGCCCCACGCTGCCGGAGCATGGATGCGACTTCACACATCTGCTCCAGCGAGGGACTGATCAGGCCGCTGAGGCCAATGGCATCAACCTGTTCGGCAAGCGCAGTGTCAACAATTGTTTCGGCAGGCACCATAACTCCCAGATCTATAACTTCAAATCCGGAACAGCGCATAACCGTTGCAACAATATTCTTGCCTATATCATGAACATCGCCGCGCACTGTAGCCAAAAGAATCTTGGGGCGAGCATCGGCCGATTTTTCCGAGCCGAACAGGGGTGTAAGATAATCTACGGCAGCTCGCATAACCTCCGAAGCCCTTACAACCTGGGGCAAGAACATCCGCCCCTGACCAAACAGTTCCCCTACCCGATTCATCGCCTCCATCAGCGGCCCGTTGATCACCGCCATGGATGAACCAAGGCGATTGACTTCAGCATCGAGCAGAGTTTCCAACCCGTCGGTTCGCCCGGCAAGAATAAGTTCGTCGAGCGAGCAAGGTCGAGAGCCTGTCGCTATATTTTTCGGGGCATCTTCGCTGCTTGCCATACCGGCAACAGCCGCCATGAGGGTTTCGGTGGCTTCGGGAGTCGCATTATCTATAACTCGGTCAATAGCATCAATCATTTGCGGAGAAACGTCGGCCGGAGGCGCAATATCCTCTCCGGGATTCATAATAGCCATTGAGAGCCCCATCGAAATACCCCGCTGCAGGAAGCGCGCATGCATCAGCCGGCGCAGTTGATTATGGCCGCGGAAGGCAAACGACAGATTGCTGATTCCACCGCTAACCCTTGCGCCGGGGAGGTTGTGCGCAATCCACTCGGCGGCCCGCAAGAAGTCAATGCCGTAAGCGGCATGTTCCGCTATGCCGGTTGCAACTGCAAGCACATTCGGGTCGAACACAATGTCGCTCCCGCGGAATCCGGCCTTATTGACGAGTAAATCATACGAACGCTTGCAAACCTCTATTCTGCGCTCAAACGATGTGGCCTGTCCTTGCTCATCAAAGGCCATGACCACCACTGCCGCTCCAAGCAGACGCAAACGGCGCGCTTTGTCAAGAAATGCCTGTTCACCCTCTTTAAGGCTTATGGAATTAACAATCGGGCGCCCGGGAATCAATTTGAGGACATTTTCGATAACCGAAAAATCAGAAGAATCAATCATCAGGGCGGCGGGCGCCGTTCGCGAATCCGCTGAAAGGCGGCAGACAAAACGATTCATCTCGGCCGAAGCGTCGAGCATGCCGTCATCCATATTTATGTCGAGGATATGCGCGCTTTGCTCAACCTGGGCGGCGGCAATTTCAACCGCCTCGCCTAAGTTCCCCTCGCCGATCAGCCGGAGAAATTTACGGCTGCCGGCAACATTGCAGCGTTCGCCAACCTTATAGAATTCTTCTTCGGGAATCAGTTCCATCCCGGCCAACGCCAGACGGTCGGCAAACGGTTTCGGAGAATATGGAACAGCACGTTTTGCAGCCGTGGCGATGCTGCGGATATGTTCGGGAGTAGTGCCGCAACAACCGCCTACAATATTCAGTTTACCCTGTTCAAGCAACCGACGCAGGGTAAAAGTCATCCGCTCGGGCGACTCACAATAATTACCCAACTCGTCGGGCAACCCCGCATTGGCATGGAGCGACAGAAAATAAGGGAGCTCCTGCATCCGCTCAATAAAGGGCAACATCCGCTCCGGACCAAAACCGCAGTTCAGCCCCACGGCTAAAGGCTCGGCATGGGAAATAGAAGCGAAAAAGGCATCAAGAGTCTGTCCGCAAAAAAGACGCCCCGACTCGGTGGGAGTTGCCGAAATCATTATTTCAACTTTTCGACCCTCAACATCCATTGCCTTTTTGGCACCATAAATAGCCGCCTTGGCGTTCAGAGTGTCGAATACGGTTTCAATCAGCAGCAGATCTACGCCGCCGGCAATCAAACCCGCCGCCTGCTCGGCATAAGCCTCGGCCATTTCGTCGAAACTCACCGCGCCCCCCAGCGAAAGGGAAATACCTGTCGGCCCCATGGAGCCGGCAACATAACGGTCATCGCCGGCAGCGCTGCGGGCAAGCCGGGCCGCGGTGATGTTTATTTCGCGCACCTTGTCGCTCAGCCCGAAATCGGCCAGCGAAAACCGGTTGGCGTTAAACGAGTTGGTTTCGATTATATCTGCTCCGGCTTCGATGTATTGCCTATGGATGCCTACGATAGCTTCGGGATTGGTCAACACCAGCCGGTCGTTGCACCCGTGGTGGCCCAGTCGCTGAACCATAGTGCCCATGGCTCCGTCGAGAACCAAAACCCGCTCCTTGAGAGTCTGACGTAAATCTTTCCTCATCAGAAAACCGCCTTTGCAATTCGTCGAACAGAGTCAGATGCAAGAAAAGTATAGAAATGCAGACCGGGCACGCCATGCGCTATCAGTTCCCTACACTGAGCAATCGACCATTCAACGCCAACTTCGGCCGCCTCGGCATCTGATTCTGCAGCGGCCAAAGCGGAAGTCAGAGCCTCGGGCATCTCACATGAAAAGACCTTGGGAATAACCTGAAGCTGGTCCATTTTAACAATGGGCTTTATTCCGGGAATAATAGGAACGTTGATACCGACGGCTCGGCAACGGTCAACAAAGTCGAAATACTTACGGTTATCGAAAAACATTTGTGTGACCAGATATTGCGCACCGGCATCAACTTTTCGACGTGCGATTTCAATATCTGCCTGCACCGATGAAGCCTCGGAGTGCATTTCCGGGTAACAGGCCATTCCGTAGGCAAACGGCGTATCTATTCCTCGCAATTCAACGCCGCCGAGCCCGATTCCACGGTTAAAATCATTAACCTGTGTCTGCAAGTCGAGAGCATAAACATTGGAAACCGCCGGATCGGGAGCGGGCAAGCCCTTGGAATCGCCCCGGAGCAGCAACAGATTGTGTATGCCCAGATAATTGAGGTCAATCAGGGCGCTTTCTGTTTCCTCGCGGGTGAATCCCATGCAAATAATATGCGGAACAGCGGCAATTCCGTAGCGGAACTGCAGGGCAGCGGCAATCGCAACAGTTCCGGGGCGTCGGCGCGACCCTTCGTTATGGTGCGCGGTAATGTTTATATATTTAGGGTCATACTCGCGCAGTTTGTCAACAACGTTATATACCCCTTGAATATCGTTGCCTTTCAGAGGCGGCAAGATTTCAAAGGAGAATATTGGCGAGCTGCTTGAGCGGATACTTTCAATAACCGTGGTCATTCTACTTTGCTCCGGGGAGGGAATAGAGATAGGCGATTTCTTCAGGCCAGAGATCGGGATTCGGGGTTTCGAGAATAAGCGGAATGTTGTTCATACGCTCGTCGGCCATAAGCATTTCAAAGAAGGGCCGGCCTATGGTTCCGAGCCCGAGCGACTCATGGCGGTCAACGTGTGAGCCAAGGCCCTTTTTGCTGTCGTTGAGGTGCATACCGCAAAGATACTCAAAGCCGATAGCCGAGCCAAAGTCCTCCCAAACCTCGTTGTAACCTTCGGGGGTTGAAAGGTCATAGCCCGCGGCAAAGGCATGGCAAGTGTCGATGCAAACGCCTACGCGCTCTTTATCGTCAACCTTGGAAATAATGTGGGCAATCTGACCGAACGTGAACCCGAGGTTCGAGCCCTGGCCCGCCGTGTTTTCTATAACGGCCTTAACCGACTTGGTGGCGGCGAGGGTTTTGTTAATCGACGAGGCAATGCGGTCGAGACATTCCTCTTCGGTCATTTCGTTGAGATGCGAACCGGGGTGGAAATTCAGCATGGTAAGGCCAAGCTGTTCGCATCGCTGCATTTCGTCGAGAAAAGCCATGCGACTCATAAAGAGCTTTTTCGGGTCTTTGGCGCCGAGGTTGATCAGATAGCTGTCGTGCGGCAGAATCTGCGCGGCCGTATAGCCGCATTCATCGCAATTACGGCGGAATTCTTCAATATCGGCCGGCAAGAGCGGTTCGGATTTCCAGCGCGACGGGTTGCGGGTAAACAAAGCGAACGCTCCCGCGCCGATTTTGCGGGCATTGAGCGGGGCGGAAGCGACTCCACCCTCTACTGCGACATGTGCTCCTATGTATTTCATTTTCTATTTGTCTTTAAAGCGAAGCCACCGCCGGGAGCCATGTGAACCGACAGCTTTCCGTTGGCGGGCAATTTTAAATCTTGAACTTTGAGGTCGCGGGCATTGCGATGTGCATTCACGCCGTCGGTGAGCAGAGAAACGGGGCTACCGGCACCGATAAACGACAGGTCAACCTCTACGTCGCGAGGGGTCCAGTTGGTCATGCCGCCGACAAACCATTCATTGCCTTTGCGGCGGGCGGTTACAATGTATTCACCGAGTTTACCGTCGAGGATTATAGTTTCGTCCCAAACTGTAGGCACCGAGCAGATAAAGTCGCGGCTTTCGGGATTATCGTCGTAGTTCATCGGGGTGTCGCACATCATTGTCAGCGGAGAGTCGAACACCATATACATTGCCAGCTGGTGGGCTCTGGTTCCCTGGCTCATCGGGTCGTCGTTGACCGGGCGATAGTCGCGGCGGGTAGCGTTGCGCATGGCACCCTGCGTATAGTCCATGGGGCCAGCAGCCTGACGGATAAACGGAATCTGAACGTCGTAGGTAACCTGGTCAACCGAAGGTGCCGACCACTTCATCTGCTCCATGCCGTGCACACCCTCAAAGTTGATAACGTTAGGCCATGTGCGGTGCAGACCTGCGGGTTTATGAGTGCCATGCAGGTCGAGAAGCAGGCCGTAGCGCGCGGTGGTTTCTGCGGCGCGATGGTTAAAGGCGGTCATCATCTGGTCGTCGTGGTCCATGAAATCAACCTTGAAGCCTTTGATGCCCATGTCGGCATAGTGGCGACAAACGTTTTCCATGTCGCGGTCAAAGGCCAGGTAGCCGGCCCAGAGAATCAGCCCGACGCCAAGCGAATCAGCGTAGGCAACAAGTTCCGGCAGGTCGATTTCGGGCACGACTTTCATCAGGTCGGCTTCGCGATTAACAGCCCACCCTTCGTCGAGAATCACATACTCGACGCCATTACGGGCGGCAAAGTCGATGAACGCCTTATAGGTGGGATTATTAACGCCCGACTTAAAGTCGACATTGCGCAGATTCCAGTTGGCCCACCAGTCCCAGGCAACCTTGCCAGGTTTAATCCACGAGTTATCGGCAATTTTGGATGGTTCGGCGAGCAGATAACTCAGATTGGTTGACGCGAGAGCAAGGTCGGTCGGAGCAATCACCGCTATGCGCCAGGGCAGCGAGCGCTTGCCGGGAATTTCAGCAATGTACGGTTCACGCTCGTCAACAATATTTTGCAGCATATTATGACCGCCCTGATGCCAGTTTTTGGGTAGCGTAGACCATACGCCATTGAGCCGGCCGCCGCCAACGGCGTTGACATACATGCCGGGATAGCTGTTAAGGTCGGTTTCGGTAATCAGCACTTTCGGGCCGTCGGCCTCGGGTTGAACCACCACCGGAAGAAACATGAGCTTCTTGCGGTCGAGCGAATCAAGGGGGGCTACGGTATAGGTGTTTTCAAAGCTGTTCTGAAACTGCTTTTCAAAGCTCGAATAGTCATTTACCTTTACGTAGGGCACCCAGCTGTTGTTGGCCGACGCAAAGCGGATTGCCGAGAGTTCGTTTTCGATTTTCAGCGGCTTCTTGTTGTCGTTGACAAAGCGATAGGCAACACCGTCGTCGTAGGCACGGAACTCTACTTTCCAGCTGCCGGGAAGCGCCAGCGTAAGTGAGTTGAAATTATCCGCTATGGAATCTGCGCGATAAAAGGGCGACGCAATTTTGCGACGCACCTCGCCGCGGCCGGCAAGTTTTGCCTTTCCGGGGCCGACTTCAGCTCCGGAAGTGAGCCGCAGACCTATGGTCGAAGGCAAAATTATTGGCTTGCCATTGAAATCGGCCGAATATGTGAGCGAATCGCCCGAAGCGACCGTAACTCTTATTGAACCGTCGGGCGACTGCAAAGTCCACTCCGAGCCAAAGGCTACTAACGAAAAACCGAAAGCCGATAAGGCCAACATTCTCTTGATATTCATTTATTATAAGTCTTAATAGTTACACGATTTTCGCCCTCAAGGGTCTGGAAGGTCTAAACCACCGCACGAAGCATCGAATCCATCGACTCTTGCAATGGAAGGCCGGTGTTGACGACATTGGTCTGCAAAAGCGGGTCAGACTCGTAATTATACATAGCTGAAGGCTTCCAGGTTTCGGGATTAAAGAGAAGAACATGCTTATCCATCATGATTTCCAGCACACTCGACGTCCAGCGCATAGCCCATGGCTTGCCTCCGTAGTGGTCAAGAACATTGCGGCCGAAGGCGAAAAAAGGCTTGTCGTAGCCCATCAGCGCGAGCAAAGTGGGCATAACGTCAATCTGCTGCATCATGCCGGGTTTAACATCAGGAGCTACCGCTTGGCCGGTGGGATCATAAATCATGATAGGAATGCGGCCATAGCCCACATCGGTGTTATACTCGGCATGAAGCGACGGATGCAAAAAGGTATGGTCGGCGGAAATTACAAATACTGTGTTTTCAAACCAAGGTTGCTTCGATGCCTCCTTGAAGAACTTGCCGAGAGCCATATCGGCATAGCGGATAGTCTGCAGCACGGGCAACTCGGGAGTAGGCTTGAAATCTTCTTTATAACGGTCGGGAACAACGAAGGGGTGATGGCTTGACAAGGTAAAGACGCCGGCCAGAAAAGGCTGCTCGAAGCTTGAGAGCTTACGGCAGAAATATTGCAGGAACTCTTCGTCCCAAATGCCCCACGAACCGTCGAAATCTTTCATACCTCCGGTTTCGGGGTCGGCGCAATATTCGGTCAGGCCGTAGTACTCTTTGAAACCGGCGTGGCGCGCAAAGCCTTGAAGGCCGAGCGACTCATTGTCGGCGCCATGAAAGAAAGCAGTGCGATAGCCTTTCTCGCCCAATAGCGATGCTATGCCCTCAATCTGATTCTGGCCATATAGACTGACAACAAACGAGCGGTCCATTCGGGGGATAGATGCGAGCAGAGCAGGCATGGCATCAATTGAAAAGCCGGTGTTGCTGAAAGTTTCTTCAAAGCGCAGCGAGCGGCTCATTATAGAGTCAAGATTTGGAGTGTAGCCCGCATCATGGTCGGGGTTCAGCAGCCCTGAAAACTCTTGAGAGAAACTTTCGAGAATCATAAAAACAACATTTTTGCCGGACAATGGTCCGGGAAAGTCTGCACCCGGGTGCAGCGGCGAATACACTGCCATCAATTCCTCGTCGGAGCCATAGAACTTAGGCATTACAGGGCTCGAATGGCCTATGGTCCTGATGATGGAAAAGGGAGTGTTTAGCACTACCGCGGCGTCGCGCGGAGTAACGGCATAGCGCTGCGCGTAGTTAACCGACATGGGGCGCTGGAAACGCGACGGCAGCGAGCCGCGAACGCCGGATATGAATCCGAAAACACTCAGCCCGAGCATCAGCACCATAGTTGCATAATAGCGCAACGGTTTGGAGTTTCTCAACGAGTCACTTACCGGTCTTATGTAGAAGCGCCACAAAACAAAGACCATCGCGGCAAAGAGAAGCAGCAGATACCAGTGGCTGATGACTTCGGTAAAGATTATGCCGCCGATGTTATTGTCGGCAGAAAATTCGTTGAATATGTCGGCGGTAGTACGAGTCTGGCGATAGGAGTAGAAAACGGTGTCGCACAGATTTGCCAGCAACAAGATTGAATTCAGAATAACAAAGACCCATTTCTGGGCGCACCACCAGCCTTTACGCTCCTTAAAGCGCAGGGGAAACAGCACCATCAGCAGCCAAAGGGCGTTGCCATACATCAGCGCGGCAACGTCGTATTTCAGGCCACCGGTAAACATCAGCCAATAGGCGCGGGCCGAGTGGGTGAACTGAGCGGAGTTTGCAAGGAAAAACACCCAGCGCGTCAACATCAGCAGCGCCAGAACAATTATGAGGTCAAGGGCAATTCTTATAAATAAACCTGATTTCAGTTTCATTCCTTAGAGTACTTGGCGTAGGCGTTGGCCATGCGCGTATGGTATCCGCGCTTGGCGTAAGAGGGGCCATTGTAGCGCAGCGAGAATTGGGCCCAGTTGCGTTGACGGATATATTTGTCAAGTCCGCGGGCCTTTAAGAATTTTGCAAAGAGTTCGAGCTGGTCGAGTTCGCTGCTTGCCATGGCGTGAGTAAACTCCCTCACCGACGAGCAGCCACACAATTTCCAGTTGAAACCACCGATTTGAAACATGCCCCAGAACGTGCCTTCGAGGGCGGCGATGGTGTCGATTTTCATGGCTGCGTCGAGCCGGGCATACTGCGCGGCCTGGGTAGAGCCATATTTTTTGCGGTTCAGCGGTTGAAAAACCACCGGATATTTCTTTTGGTATTTCTCCAGATTGATGCCGCGGCGTCGCGCAGCCTGGCGAAACATTGTAAGGTCAAAGTTAATTATAGGTGTATGGTCGGGATTGAAACCCTCGCCTTTGGGACCGGCCTCAATGTCGACCACCGCACGGATTGCCGCAACCGGTATGTCGAGTTCTTCGGCAACAACCCGAAAGTCGTGGATCGTAAGCGCTTTGTAGCGCAAGGAGTCGTCGGGCTCTGTAGCTCCGGACACCATAGAGAATCCAAGCGCCAGAGTGCCCGCCAAAAGGCAGGCACACCGACGTTTGAGATTTTGGATTATCAAATGCAAACTGTTAATTACTTCTTAAGGTCGGAAACTTTTTTGAGAATAAGTTTCAGCTGATCCCAGAAGCGGGCAACGGTTGAAATCTGCATGCGTTCGCTCGGAGAGTGCACGCCGCGCAGGGTCGGACCGAACGAAGCCATGTCGAGGTTAGGATAGCTTTCGAGCAGCAGACCGCATTCAAGACCGGCATGAATAGCGGTAATCAGCGGCTTTTCGCCATAGAGTTCGGTGTAGG
Organism: uncultured Bacteroides sp.; assembly: GCA_964554665.1. Lineage (GTDB taxonomy): Bacteria > Bacteroidota > Bacteroidia > Bacteroidales > Muribaculaceae > UBA3263. The sequence goes on along the minus strand of CAZKPP010000001.1, from coordinate 63,779 downwards.
CATCTTCGATAATGTGCATGATGCGAGAGTTCATGTTGGGCTGCCAGCCGGGGTAGCCTTCGCCATGCTGAACCTTGGCGCCGGCGAGCTGGAAGTGAGCTTCCACGCGGTTGGCAATATCCCACTTGCGCGATTCAACGCTCGAACGCTGCGAGGTGGTAACAACGATTTCGTTCTCGCCTTTCATCTTAACCGAAGCGAGGTTGGTTGAGGTTTCAACCAGACCTTCAAGATCGCGGCTCATGGAGTCTACGCCGTGAGGTGCGGAATAGATTGCGCGAACAATGTTGACCGAGGTTTCGGAGTCGATTACGTATTCGGGCTTTTCAGCACTGTCGAGTTTCAGTTCAAGGGTAGTTTCCAGGCCCTGATATTCGTTGGCTACGCGTGCGCAATAGTCTTCAAAGTCGGCAACGAGTTTGTGTTTGTGAGTAGGATGGATGCCGAAAACGCAGTGTGCAGCGCGGGGAATGGCATTGCGCAGGTTGCCGCCGTCGATTTCAACGAGGTTGATTTCATGTTTCTGGCTCTGTTCCCAGAGGAAACGGGCAAGGAGCTTATTGGCATTTGCATGGCCGAGGTGAATATCGCCGCCGCTGTGACCGCCAAGACCGCCGGATACGTCCATTTTCAGGTAAGTGAAATCGGCGGGAGCCATGGAGCGCTTATAAGTAAAGATGCAAACGGTGTCGACGCCGCCGGCACAGCCTATGAAAATCTGGCCGTCGTCTTCAGAGTCGAGGTTGAGCAGAATGTCACCCGAAATCATGTCGGGACCAAGGTTAAAGGCGCCGGTCATGCCGGTTTCTTCGTCCATGGTAAACAGTGCCTGAACAGGACCGCAAACGATTTCCGGGTCAACCAACACGGCCAGGGCGGCAGCAACACCGATACCGTTGTCGGCACCGAGGGTAGTACCGTCGGCTTTAACCCAGTCGCCGTCGATAATGGTGGTGATGGGGTTGTTTTCAAAATCAAAGGGATGATTGCTTTCGCAAACCATATCCATATGGCCCTGAAGAATGATTGTGGGCGCATCTTCGTGTCCGGGAGTTGCCGGGCGGCTCATAACAACATTGCCGATAGGGTCGGTTTTGGCTGCGAGATTATGTTTGGCTGCGAAGTCAAGCAGGTACTGGCGGATTTTCTCTTCCTTTTTCGAAGGGCGGGGAATTTTGGTGATTTCGTCAAAAATCTCCCAAACGAGAGTGGGTTTAAGGTCTCTGATTGTCATATCAAAAGTTTAAAAAATGATTATGAGTGTTAAAATTATTTATTTTGTGAGGTCTAAGTTACAAATTTTTTTTGAATCTTGCGCAAATTTCAAGAAACTTTCTTACTTTTGCACTATAAAATCAACATTTTATCATAATAACCAACTCTGAAATGAGAAAAATCTTTTATCTTGCTTCCGTGGCAGCGCTGATGCTCCCCGTTTTTGCCGGCTGCAAAAATAATAGTGAAACCCCTGTGAAGGAGGTTGCAGCCACGCCGAAAACCGAAATTGCCCCCGACTCTACCGGCAAGCATGATACCCCCATGGCCGCATATATCCGCTACGTGGATTCGCAGCGTATTCTTGCAAACTACAAACTGGCCGCAGAAGTAGCAAAGGCCGACAGTGCCGCTCAAATCCAGCTCGCCTCCTATCAGAATCAGCTCGGCGCAGGTCTGCAGCGTCGCCAGCAGGAGATTCAGGACAAGCAGCAGCGCAACGGCTACCTGTCGGAAGCTTCGTTCCAGGCCGACATCGCCGCCCTGCAGAAGGCACAGCAGGATGCCGAAACCAAGTTTGCCCAGCGCCAGCGCGACTATGCCACAGACCTGATGAACAAACAGCAGGAGCTCCACGACTCCGTGAAGGCAGTTGTAGACTACATTTCCATGAAATATAATCTCGATGCAGTGCTCGACGGTGCCTCCGGCTTGTATTTCAATCCCGCACTGGATATTACCGACGAAGTGGTTGCCGAACTCAACCGCCGTTATAACCCCGCCAAGTGAAGACACTTATAATTATACCCACATATAACGAAAAGGAGAACATCCGGGCGATGATCGACACCGTGATGGCTCTCCCTTTCGTTCCTGACCTGCTCATTATCGACGACAATTCGCCCGACGGTACGGCAGCGCTCGTCAAGGAAGCGCAAGCCACGTACCCCGAGCGACTCCACATTTTGGAGCGTGCCGGTAAGTTAGGGTTGGGAACAGCATATATTGCCGGTTTCAAATGGGCTTTGGACCACGACTACGACGTGGTTTTTGAAATGGATTGTGACTTCAGCCACAATCCGGCCGACACGGTGCGCCTGCTGCAAGAGATTGAAAACGGCGCCGACGTTGCCGTAGGCTCGCGCTATAAAAGCGGCGTAAACGTTGTTAACTGGCCCATGGGGCGCGTTTTGATGAGCTATTTTGCATCGAAATATGTGCGCACCATTACCCGCCTGCCCATTTCCGACACCACGGCCGGATTCGTGGCATACAGAACAGACGTTCTCCGCGCCATCGATCTCGACAACATCCGCTTTAAAGGCTACGCATTTCAGATTGAAATGAAGTTCACGGCCCACCAGCTCGGATTCAAGGTAAGCGAAGTGCCCATCGTGTTTACCAACCGCGTTTTGGGAACGTCAAAAATGAACGGCTCCATATTCGGCGAGGCGTTTTTCGGAGTGCTGAGTATGAAAGTGCGCTCGCTGTTTAAAAAGCCTCAGCGTCGCCGTGAGTAAACTCCTTTACAATGCTGAAGTAGTTGCGGGCACCAAGTCGATTAAAAACGGCTGGGTGCTGATCAGCGGCGAAAGAATCGAAGCCGTCGGTAAAGGCGCTGCGCCCGAAGCCGACGAAGCGGAAGATATGCAGGGCGACCTGCTGCTGCCGGGAATGATTGACACTCATGTTCATTTCCGCGACCCGGGTTTGACCCACAAGGCCGACATGACCACGGAAACCGCAGCGGCCCTTGCGGGCGGCGTGACGTCGTTTTTCGACATGCCCAATACCTCGCCGGCAACCACTACCATCGAAGCCTGGGAAGGAAAAATGAAGCGGGCCGAGGAGGTCAGCAAAATAAATTACGCATTCTTTATAGGTGCGACCAACTCTAACCTTGAGACCGAACTGCTCAAGGCCGACTACACCCGCATTCCAGGCGTCAAGCTCTTTTTGGGTTCGTCGACCGGCAACCTGCTGGTTGATGACAACTCGGCCCTGACGCGACTGTTTGCCGAGATTAAAGTGCCGATTGCAGTTCACGCCGAAGATAATCAGCGCATCGCACTGCATAGCGCTATCGCACGCGAAATATTTGGCAGCGAGCCCGTGCCGGTTGAATTTCATTCGCTGATTCGCGACTCGCGGGCCTGTCTCGATTCCACTTTAGCAGCCATTGAACTGGCTCGCAAAGGCGGTGCCCGTCTGCATTTGCTGCATATTTCAACCGCGGCCGAAGCGCGCATGCTTCGCGACTATAAACCGGAGTGGTTGACGGCCGAAACCTGCATCCAGTATCTTACTTTTTCGGATGCCGATTATGAAACGCACGGCACACGCATAAAATGCAACCCCTCGATAAAATCATCGACCGACCGCACGGCGCTTCGCAAAGCATTGAAGGACGGGGTTATCGACACCGTGGCATCTGACCATGCTCCGCACCTGCTGTCGGAAAAAGAGGGCGATGCGCTGACTGCCCCGAGCGGCATGCCGAACATGCAGTTCCAGTTGCCGTTGCTGCTCGACCTTTATAAGCCCGCCGAGGTGGCCCGAATGACTGCCAAGCGTCCGGCGGAGATTTTCAACATCGTTGACCGCGGAGAATTGCGCGCCGGCGCTTACGCCGACATAGTCAGGGTGCGACGTCAGCCGCACGTAATATCCGATGCCGACTCCTTGAGCCGTTGCGGATGGACACCCGCCGCCGGCATCGAAACCGGCCACATTGTTTTAGAAACTTATTTGAATGGCACTCTTGCGTACAGCAATGGCGAAGTGATGCCTGTTAAAGTTGCAAAACCACTCATTTTCAACCATACAAATCAATGAAAACCAATATAGGCGTATTTTTCGGCGGCCGTTCGACCGAACACGAAATATCAGTCATTTCCGCATCGCAGGCCATGGCTGCCATCGACCGCTCGAAATTCGACGTAACTCCCATCTATATAACAAAACAAGGTCGCTGGTTTACCGGCGACGCTCTGCTTGACGTTAGCAACTACCGCAACGTTAACGAACTGCTGAAAAAGTGCACCGAGGTTTACATGAAGCCTATCTACGGCGACTACAACCTCTATCGCTGCAATCCCGGCTTTTTCGACCGCAATGGTATAGTTACCCGCCTCGACGTTGTTATTCCCGTGCTCCACGGCTCAAACGGCGAAGACGGCATCTTTGAAGGTGTGCTCGATTCAATCGGCATTCCCTACGCCGGCTGCAACGTTCTCGCATCGGCCAACGGCATGGACAAAATAACCATGAAGATGATTCTGGCCGCCGCCGGAATTCCTGTGGTTGACTACGCATGGTTCACCGACAAACAATGGTTTTCGCAGCGCGAAGAGATTATTAACAACATTGAATCGGCCCTCGGCTATCCGGTAATCGTGAAGCCCGCAAACCTGGGCAGCTCGGTTGGTATCGCCACCGCCCACAACCGCGAGGAACTGATAGAAAAGGTGTCGGACGCCGAACGCTATTCCACCCGCATTATAGTTGAACATCTTTTGAGCGACATGCAGGAAATCAACTGCTCGGTGCTCGGCGACTGCAACGACTATCAGACATCGGTGCTCGAAGAACCGCTCCACGGCACGGAATTCCTTACCTACGAAGAAAAATATTGCGGTGGCGGCTCCAAAGGCGGAGCTAAAGGCATGCAGCGCTCGCTGAAACGCATTCCCGCAGAGCTGCCCGAAGATGTTACCAAGAAAATTCAGCATTTGGCAGGCGAAACATTCCGCCAGCTCGGATGCCATGGCGTAAGCCGCGTAGACGTTATGATTGACCGCACCGACGGACAAATCTACGTTAACGAAATCAACACCATTCCCGGTTCGCTGAGCTTCTATCTTTGGGAAGCGACCGGCATTCCGTTCGCCAAACTCATGGAAACTCTCGTTGACCTGGCCGTTAAGCGCAAACGCGCTATGGAGCTGAAAACAGTCAGCTACGACCAGAACATCTTTGCCATGGGTGGCGGAACCAAAGGTGGCGTCAAAGGCGCCAAACAATGACATTTGAGCAACGAATTGCCCGATACATTGCTTCTGAGCAGCTACTGAGCCCGGGAGCAAAAGTAATTGTGGGGTTGAGTGGCGGCGCAGACTCTGCGGCGCTGCTCGCCGTTTTAACGGCTTTAGGCTATCGCTGCGTTGCAGTTCACTGCCATTTCGGATTGCGTGGCGAGGAAGCCGACCGCGACCTGGAGCATTCGGCATCGCTGGCCCGCACCCTCGGCTGCGAATTCCACCCGGTGAGGTTCAACACCGCGCAATATATGGCTGACCACGGCGTATCGGCCGAAATGGCGTGTCGCGAGTTACGCTATGACTATTTTGAGAAACTTCGCCTTGAAAATGATGCCGACGCAATTGCAGTTGGCCATCACAGGGAGGACAACATTGAAACTTTTTTCCTGAACCTGTTGCGCGGTTCGGGCATTCACGGCCTGCGGGGAATGCTGCCAAAGCGGGGACACATAATCCGTCCGTTCTTGGAAAGTTCGCGCGGAGAAATTGAAGAATACCTCCACGAACGCAAAATTGAGTTCGTTACCGACTCTTCGAATCTTTCCAATGATTTCAAGCGCAACAAGCTCCGCAACCGGATTCTACCCCTTATAGAAGCCGAACTCCCCGGTGCGCTCGACGCCATAGAGCGCTCCATAGCCAATTTGCGGGGCAATGAGGAACTCTATAACCGCCTGATTCCCCCCAAATCCGAGTCGCTGCAAAACGTTTCCCCTACCCTGCTCCACGAGTGGCTGGCGCCATTCGGGTTTAACTCCGACCAATGCCGCCGCATTCTAACGGCCATGCCGGGAGCGGAATTCCGGTCGGCAACACACCGGCTGACAATCTGCCCGGGCAACCGCTATGTGCTCGACGAACTGACAGGCAATATCGAAAAGCCGCGCCTGTCAGGGGGAATCATCCAACGACCTCCAAAATTCACCCCCAAGCGCAACTGCGTCTACCTCGACGCAGACGCCATTCCGCAACAGGCCACATGGGAACTGCGTCCGTGGCAACCGGGCGACAGGATGCGCCCCTTTGGCATGAAAGGGACAAAGATGGTTGCCGACTTGCTTGCCGAAGCCGGCATTGCAGCCTCGCGGCGACCGGAATCGTTTGTGCTGACTCTCAACGGCGAGATAATCTGGGCGGTTGGCATTCGCGCATCCGCTCTCTACCCCATCACCGACAAAACCCTTAATATCATAGAAATAAGCCATGAAACAACAAATTCTGACTGAATATGAAGTGCTTTCGCCCGAGGAACTGACCGCCAAGGAACAAGAGCTGGTTGAACTCGCCAAGAAAGCCACCTATCGCAGCTATGCACCATATAGCAACTTTCGCGTAGGAGCTGCAATTTTGCTTGATAACGACGAAATTGTTTGCGGTGCTAATCAGGAAAACGTAGCTTTTCCGAGCGGAACATGCGCCGAGCGCACCGCCTGCTTCTATGCGCACGCTCAATATCCCGAAGCACGATTCAAAACCATAGCCATTGCCGCCCGCGGCGTTGACGGTGAGCCTTTGGCCGAGCCGATTTCACCATGCGGCGCATGCCGCCAGTCGCTGCTGCAGTACGAGCTGCTTGCCGGGCATGACGTAGAGGTGCTCCTTGTTGGTCGCACCAAAATTCTCCGCCTCCCCTCAATCCGCACCCTCCTCCCCTTCGCCTTCACCACCCTCTGATCACCGTACATGAAAACATCAGTTAGAAATATACTCAACCGAATCGGTAAATCTCAAAACCGCAAAGCGGAAATCATACGCTTTCTGCTGACCGGAGGATTCGCAACCGTACTTCAATATGGTTTCTACCTGATGTTTTTAAACCTTTGCGGTTTATCAGCTGTAATATCAACGGTCATCAGCTATGGTCTGAGTTTCGTGGCCAACTACTTTATTTCAAATATCTTCACGTTTAAAACCCGTCCCAGCAGCAGAAACGCTCTCTATTTTACGTTAAGTCATCTTGTTAATCTCGGCCTACAGACACTCTTAGTTGCCATCTTCAGTAAGCTGATGCCGGCCGACTATGCTCTGGTTCCGGCCATGGCAATCTGCGTACCCTGCAACTATCTTATGGTCCGCTACGCCCTCAAACAAAAAATCAACTAATCAAATTTTGGGGAGGGAGTGTTGGGCGGGTGGAGAATTTTTCGTAAATTTGCGGTCACAAAAGAACATTTAAACGTAACGAAAGCTCATGGTAAACCGCGTTATCATACGCTTGAAAGTAGTTCAACTTCTTTATAGTTATTTACTTTCAAAGAGCGACTTTAAGGTTGAGATGCCCACCGAGACATCCTCGCCCGACCGCAAATATGCTTATCAGGCATACGCCGAACTCCTTTTGCTCATTCTGGAGCTCTCGGGAGTTAACGTAACCAAATCAATCAATAAATTCCACGACAAGGCCGATTCTGAAAACCTGCGCTTCTATCGCACGAATTTCAGCGAAGCGCTGCGCGAGAATCCCGACATCCGCACTCTCATAGACACTCATGCCGAACGGATGCGCGCCTTCGACTCATTAGTTGGCCCGCTGGCCGACAGGCTCCGCACCCTGCCCGCCTATCGCACCTTCGTTAAGGCCAAACGCTCGCAGGCTACTCCCTCCGACGAAATCGAGTTCTGGACAGCAGCCGTGCGCGCTCTCTGCAAGTATCCCGAAGTGGTTGAAGTGTTGAGGTCTAACCCCGACTTTACCGAGCGTGGCTTCGAAACTGCCCAAAAGATGCTGATTGCCACTTTGAGCGGCTATGGCGACTCGCGCAACCTGCTCATGACCTCGCGCGCCGACCTTAAGCGCTCGCTCGACGAAGCATACGCCCTCTACCACTGGCTGCTTTGGCTGCCCGTTGAAATTACCCGAGCCGAAGACAACCGCCTCGATGCTAACGCCAACAAGTACCTGCCCACCGAAGAAGACCTTCATCCTGACCGCCGCTTCGTTGACGCAAAGCTCATCGATATTCTTGCCCACCACAACGACCTGAGCCTCTATTTCGAGCAAAAAGGCATTAACTGGAACATAGACCCCACGCTCATCCGCCGCCTGGCCGACATGGTGATTCAGTCCGAGCCCTATAAGAAATTTATGGAGGAACCGGGAGAAAAAACCATCGAGCAGGAAACCGAGCTTTGGCGCAATCTCATGCGCCACGTCATTCTGCCGAGCGACGATCTGGAGGAAGCGCTGGAAAACAAATCGATTTTCTGGAACGACGACCTCGAAGTGATGTCGAGCTTCGCGCTGAAGACCATAAAACGCCTCGGGGTTAATCCCGACGAACCACTGCCCGCCGAATTTAAAGACGACGAGGACGCAGCATTCGGCTCCAAACTCTTTAACGCGGCTGTGGCTAACGCCGACACCTTCCGCGGCTATATCGACGAGTTTGTTAACACCAAAAAGTGGGACGCCGAGCGCGTTGCATTGATGGACATTGTAATTCTCGTAACCGCACTGGCCGAGGCCGTAACCTTCCCCAACATTCCGCTGACCGTTACTACCAACGAATACGTGGAGATTGCCAACTGGTATTCTACCTCGCGCTCGGGAGCCTTTGTCAACGGCATGTTCGCCTCCATAGCCGACAAACTCCTTAAAGAGGGTCGTCTGGCAAAAAAATTCACCTCTACGAAATAATTTCAAACCATAATTAAAAATTTAACACGAAATGAGCCCTGAAATGCAATCATGGGGAATGATTATTCTCCTTATCGTGGTGTTTTATTTCTTTATGATTCGCCCGCAGCAGAAAAAACAAAAAGAAACCCGCAAGTTCCGCGAAAGCCTGGCTAAAGGCTCGCGCGTAATGACTGCCGGCGGCATCCACGGAACCATCTCCGAAATCAACGAAAAGAACGGCACCGTTCTGCTCGAAGTTGCCAACGGCGTTCGCATCCGCGTTGAACTCAGCATGATTTATCCCTCGGCAGAAGTTGCTATGACCGACGCCGCCAACCCCGTAAATGCCGACCAAAAGTAAGTTCAGCCTACGAACCCTGCGCCTGCTGATAATTAAGGGGCTACGTCTGCTCCACAGCTCCAGGGGTCGCGATTTACTGGTTTTCCTGTTGTTTCTCGCCGTTAGCTATGGCTTTTGGGTCATACTCGCTCTTAACGACGATATACAACAGGATGTTCGCGTACGTCTGGAAATCTCCAACGTACCCTCGGGCTACACTTTCATAACCGAGCCTCCGGCATATCTCACTCTCGGTGTGCGCGATAAGGGAACAGTGCTCGCCAACTATTCGCTGAGCGGCGGAAAGACCCTTAAAATCGATTATTCCGACATGGTTTTCGATGAATCGCGCGACCGCGTCACGCTGTCGCCGCAAGTTCTCGAAAACCGCTTGCGCTCGTTTTTCGACCCGACAACGCAGATAGTCAGCATGCGCCCCGACTCGTTGAGTCTGATAATTACCGATCGCACCCCGAACCTCGCCAAGGTTATACCCGACGTGGACGTTACCCCGGCCAGCCAGTTCGTAATTGCCGGCAAGATAAAGGTAGTGCCGGACACCGTTAGCGTTTACTCGGCCCGACACCTTCACGTTCGCCCACGCACGGTAAGCACCGTAAAGATTACACGCACCGAACTTAAAGACTCGCTAACGCTTGAAGTGCGTCTGCAATCCGAGCCGGGCACCCGCATGGTTCCCGATAAGGTCAGACTCACCATACCGGTTGAGCCGCTGATTGCCAAGAATCGCGAGGTGCCGGTTCACCTGCTGCATGCGTCTGACGATATGGTTGTTCTCTTCCCCTCCTACGTAAAGGTCAGCTACCTGCTGCCCATGAGTTTCTATAACTCGGAGAACAATGTCATTACGGTAACGGCCGACTTTGCTAAACGCAACAACGGAAAAATCCCCGTAACCATTGGTGCGTTGCCCGAATATTATCGCGGAGTTGAGCTTTCGACCGACTCGGTTGAATATCTCGTTGAACAAAAGTCGACACTCCATTCCGGACAATGAAGCGGATAATCGCTATAACAGGTGGCATAGGCTCAGGCAAATCGGTTGTGTGCCATGCACTCCGCTGCTTGGGCTATCCGGTCTATGACTGCGATAGCCGGGCACGCAAACTCATGGACGACGACCCCGACATACGCCGACGCATAGCCACGGAGATTTCGGCGGAAACCATCAGCGCCGACGGCAGCATCGACCGCGCGAAACTGTCGGCGATAGTATTTAGCGAATCTGAAAAGCTGAAGCAGCTAAACGCCATTGTTCATGGTGTCGTCCGCAATGATTTCACCGCATGGAGCCACTCGCAGAGCGACGAAACGCAGTTTGTCGAAACCGCCATACTCTACGAAAGCGGATTCGATGCGCTCGTCAATGAAGTGTGGGAGGTAACCGCGCCCGACCAATTGCGCGTAAGCCGCGTTATGCGTCGCTCCGGATTGACCGAAGACGAAATCAAGCGACGCATCGACGCTCAAAGCAAAACCTGCCGCCCCGAACATCACATTATTGTCAACGACGACTTCAGCCCCCTTCTCCCCCGCATTTTCACACTTTTAGAAGTATGACAACAGCAGAAGCATCAGCCTTTGACCGCGACCACCTCTGGCATCCATACACGTCGACAATAAACCCGCTGCCGACCTATATGGTTGACCGGTGCGAAGGAACAAAAATCATTTTGGAGGATGGCACCGAGCTGATAGACGGAATGTCGTCGTGGTGGTGCGAAATCCACGGCTACAATAACCCGCGGCTCAACGCCGCCATTCAACGCCAGCTCAGCAAAATGAGCCACGTAATGTTTGGCGGACTCACCCATCGCCCGGCAGTGGAATTAGGCCAGAAACTCCTGGAAATGGCGCCGCCGTCGATGAACAATGTTTTCTTTGCCGACTCCGGAAGTGTTGCAACCGAAGTGGCCATGAAAATGGCCGTGCAGGCATCCATTTCGCGCAGCGGCGATCACCGTCGTACCAACTTCGCCACGATTCGCTCCGGCTATCATGGCGACACCTGGAACGCCATGAGTGTCTGTGACCCGGTTACCGGCATGCACGGAGCCTTTGGCACGGCGCTCCCCATAAGATACTTTGCCCCCGCTCCGCAAGTCAGCTTCCACGACCAATGGAATCCCGCTGATTTCGAGCCTATGGAAAAGCTGCTGCGCGAGCATAGCGATGAACTCGCCGCAGTAATTCTCGAACCGATAGTTCAGGGCGCCGGAGGCATGCGCTTCTACCACCCGCAATATCTGCGCGAACTGCGCCGGCTCTGCAATGAGCTGAATATCTACCTGATTTTCGACGAAATAGCCACCGGCTTCTGGCGCACCGGCCGCACTTTCGCGTGGGAACACGCCGGAGTGGAGCCCGACATTATGATGGTCGGCAAAGGATTGACAGGCGGCTACATGACCCTGAGCGCCGTTTTGACCACTCGCGAGGTTGCCGATACGATTTCGCGCGGCGAAGCGGGAGTTATGATGCACGGGCCCACATTCATGGCCAATCCGCTGGCGTGCGCCGTGGCTTTGGAGTCACTGAAAATGCTTGAAGAACAAGATATGAGCGCACGGATTCGCCATATTGAAGAGCGTCTCGGCGAGTTGCTTGCTCCGGCGGCCGAATTCCCCGATGTTGCCGATGTAAGGGTTCTCGGCACCATAGGCGTTTGTGAAATGAAGGAGCCTGTCAATGTTGGCGAGTTTCAAAAAGAATGCGTAAAACGCGGAATCTGGGTACGCCCCTTCGGCCGGAATGTCTACGTTATGCCGCCATATACCATTACCGACTCCGAGCTGGAACACCTTTGCAGCCAAATGCTTGAAATCATACAATGAACAGTTATCGCAGGCAACTCGACGCCTTGCGCGCCTCCCGAAACTTCCGGACGATTCCCGACGACACCCGGAACTCATCGCTCATTGACCTCAGCAGCAACGATTACCTGGGCATAGCGGCCGACGAAGCTCTTAAAACCGAATTTTTCAACCTTGTGGGCGACGACATGCCGGCACTTTCGGCCTCGGCATCGCGCCTGCTCGCCGCCGACCAAAGCGAATTTCAAAAGCTCGAACGGCTGCTCGAAGAGATGTACCGTCGCCCTGTGCTTCTGTTCAATTCCGGCTATCACGCAAATTCAGGCGCCATTGCAGCGCTGGCCAAAGAGAAGACTCTCATTGTTGCCGACAAACTCGTTCATGCCTCGATAATCGACGGCATGCTGCTGTCGAGAGCCGACTTTGAGCGCTTCCGCCATAACGATGTTGACCACCTGCGGCGCATCCTTTCAAAGAGGGCAAAAGATTACGAGCGCGTGCTCATAGTCTGTGAATCAGTCTACTCTATGGATGGCGATACGGCTCCGCTTTTGGAGATTGCCGCATCCAAAACCCCGAACTCTCTGCTCTACGTCGACGAGGCACATGCCTTTGGCGTATGCGGCAAAGAGGGTTTAGGCTTAGCCGCCGATATTCCCGAAGTCGACGTTATTATCGGCACCCTCGGCAAAGCCGCCGGCTCGGTGGGAGCATTTGCGGCCCTGCGCAGCAACACACTGCGCGACTATCTGGTCAACACTGCCCGCTCGCTGATTTTCTCCACCGCAATTCCTCCCATCAACTGCGCCTGGAGCCGCTTCATAGTCGAGCGGATTCCGCAAATGGACGATAAACGCCGGCAACTTCAGGCGCTGGCCAAAGAGCTGGCGCGCATTCTCAACCGTCAGCAACCGGGCCATATTCAGCCGCTGATAACCGGCTCAAGCGAATCGGCGCTTGCACTATCGCAAAAACTTGCCGAAGGCGGCTACAAAGTGCTGCCGATTCGCACCCCAACCGTGCCTGCAGGCACCGAACGCCTGCGCTTTTCGCTGTCGGCAAACCTAACAATAAGTCAGCTTCAGAACCTTGAACCTCTGCTTCACTCATAAAGAAAATAACCCGCGGCTGCTTCTGATTTATGCCGGCTGGTCAACCGACGAAACGGCGTTTGCTTCGCTGCGGTGCGATGGCTACGACATTGCCGTAGTGTCGGACTACACCGAGCTCTCACCATTGCAGATCAGCGGCTATGATGAAGTTGTTCTGATGGCTTGGTCGCTCGGCGTACACGCCGCCGAACTGACAGCAGCCGACCTGCCGCTGACCCTGACGATAGCAGTTTGCGGCACCCCTACCCCGGCCGATGACCTCACGGGAATACCGACCGCAATATGGAGAGCCACTGCTGAAGGGCTATCTGAAAGCTCGCTGACAAAATTTCGCCGGCGCATGGGTGCGTCAACCCTGCCGCGCGGGCCAAGGAGCATAGAATCACTTAAGCGCGAATTACTTGCATTTCCAACCGCTGCCGTTCCGTTTCGCTGGGACCGCGCAATCATTGCTACCGGCGACCGCATATTCCCGCCGGCAAATCAGCTGCGGGCATGGCAAGGACGCGCTGAAATCACCGAAATCGAGGCGGCTCACACCCCCGATTTCCAAAAGATAGTCGACCGTTTCGTTATCAATAAAACCTTGGTAAGCAGCCGTTTTCATCGCGGCCGGTCGACTTACGACCGGGCGGCAACGCCACAGCAGCATATCGCCGACCATCTGTTTCAGCTCTGGCAAAAACATGGGCTCAAAACGCCGTCGGTGCTCGAAATCGGCGCCGGCAACGGATATTTTACGTCGCTATATGCCAAAAAGTTAGCATCTGCAACAAAAGTTTTGTGGGACATTGCCCCGGTTTCCGAATCAATAATTGAGGCCGACGCAGAAATTGCTCTGCCGAAACTGCGCGAAAGCTTCGGAGCAATCGTCTCGGCGTCGACAATGCAATGGTTCAACTCGCCGGCAGCATTCTTGATTCAGGTAGCGCGGGTGTTGGAGAGCGGCGGCTTGGGAGTGTTCTCGACTTTCGGCCCCGAAACTTTCCAAGAACTTTCAGCCGCTGGCGTGTGCGGCTTGCCCTATCTTTCAGAAGAATCGCTGAGACGCATTGTTCCGCCGGAGCTCGAAATTCTTGAACTGCACTCCGGGCTGATAACCAAAGTATTTCCCGAACCGATAGATGCGCTGCGCCATATTCAGGCTACGGGAGTTAACGCCCGCCACGCCTCCAAGACAGTTCAGCAGATACTCGCCGACTATCCGCGAAATGCCCAAGGCAAGTGCGAGCTCACCTATCAACCTATATACCTAATAGTTAGAAAGAAATGAACAACGTTATATTTGTTTCAGGCATTCACACCGACGCCGGAAAAAGCTATGCCACCGGCCACCTGGCCCGTTCCCTCATGGAGCAAGGCCAAAAAGTAGCCACCCTGAAATTCATCCAAACCGGCAACGTTGGCCGGTCGGAAGACATTGACGTTCATCGCCGGCTGATGGGCATAGAACTGCCCGAAGACGCGTCGGGCCTTACCGCCCCCCAGATATTCAGCTACCCCTGCTCTCCGCAATTGGCAGCCGAAATCGACGGCCGCGAAATCGACTTTAACGCCATAGATTCAGCTATTCAGACCCTCAGCGACCGCTACGACACAGTGCTGGTTGAAGGAGCCGGCGGACTGATGGTGCCGCTGTCTGACGACTTCTGGACCATCGACTACATTGCATCGCGCGGACTGCCGGTTGCCTTAGTCACCAATGGTTCGCTCGGAAGCATCAACCACACACTGTTGAGCCTCGAAGCGCTTGAGCGCCGCGCAATTCCGCTTCATTCCGTAATTTACAACACCCATTTTGATTCCTCCGACCGGCGCATAGCAGCCGATACCGTAGGGTTTATCCGACGCTATCTGCAGCGCCGACATCCAAACACCCCGCTGCTATTCACCCCGAGCGTGAATGTTTGGTAAATACTGAAGTTTTGCGTATATTTGCATCAACTAAAATAATTCGCTATGACTTACGAATATGATTTTCTGGTCATCGGTTCCGGCATTGCCGGCATGAGTTTTGCGCTCAAGGTGGCCGACAAGGGCCGCGTAGCCCTGGTTTGCAAATCGACCCTCGACGAAGCAAACACCGCCCTGGCACAGGGAGGCGTTGCCTCGGTTACCAATCTCGAAGTTGACGATTTCGAAAAACATATTGAAGACACCATGATTGCCGGGGACTTCCTGTCAGACCCCGAAGCAGTAAAAAAAGTGGTTACCGAAGCACCCGCCCAGATTCGCGAGCTCGTTGGCTGGGGCGTGGACTTCGACAAGAAAGAGGATGGCACATTCGACCTTCACCGCGAGGGCGGACACAGCGAATTCCGCATTCTTCACCACGCCGACAACACCGGTTTTGAAATCCAGCAACGCCTTATCGAGCAGGTTCGCAAACACCCGAACATCGACATTTTTGAAAACCACTTTGCAATCGAAATTATTACCCAACACCATCTGGGCAAAATAGTTACACGCCGCACCCCCGACATTACCTGCTACGGTGCATACGTTCTCGACGAAGCCACCGGCAAGGTCGACACGTTTCTTGCGCGCGTAACCCTTATGGCAACCGGAGGCGTAGGAGCCGTTTATCAGAACACCACCAACCCGCTCGTGGCCACCGGCGACGGCATCGCTATGGTTTATCGCGCCAAGGGCACGGTCAAAGACATGGAATTCATTCAGTTCCACCCGACTGCCCTGTATCATCCCGGCGACCGCCCCTGCTTTCTCATCACCGAGGCCATGCGCGGCTACGGCGCAGTGCTCCGCAACGGCAACGGCGAGGAATTCATGCACAAATATGACCCGCGGCTGTCGCTGGCTCCGCGCGACATAGTTGCCCGCGCCATCGACTCGGAAATGAAACTGCTGGGCCATGACCACGTCTACCTCGACGTTACCCACAAGGACCCCGAAGAGACCAAACGCCATTTTCCGAACATCTACAAACACTGCCTGGAAATCGGCATCGACATTACCCGCGACTATATTCCCGTGGCGCCGGCTGCCCACTATCTCTGCGGCGGCATTAAGGTTGACTCAAACGCCGAATCGAGCATCAAGCGCCTCTATGCAGTTGGCGAATGCAGCTGCACCGGGCTCCACGGCGGCAACCGTCTGGCCTCGAACTCGCTCATCGAAGCCGTAGTTTACGCCGACGCCGCAGCCAAACACGCTGCCAAAATGGCCCCTGGCTATGAACTCCGCAAGGATATTCCGGCCTGGAACGACGAAGGCACCAAACACCCCGAAGAAATGGTGCTGATAACCCAGAGCATCAAGGAAGTAAACCAAATTATGGGAACATACGTTGGTATAGTGCGCAGCAACCTGCGCTTAGACCGTGCATGGAACCGTTTGGATATTCTATACGAAGAAACCGAAAAGCTTTTCAAGAGCTCACACGCCTCGCGTGCAATCTGCGAACTCCGCAACATTATCAATGTGGGGTATCTGATTATGCGCCAGGCCAAGGAGCGCAAAGAAAGCCGCGGACTTCATTACACCCTCGACTATCCGCCGAAAAAGTGACCCGACGCCTGCGCCTCCTACTCTTTCTGCTGACGCTCGCATTTGCCGCTCCGCAGCTGCGCTCGCAGGAGTTGGCAATGAAGCCAAGCTACGTCGTTGACCAGTTTACGGATGTCAGCGAAAGCGGCGACACGTCTTATCACGTAGTTCTGCGAACCATAACGGTTTTTCCGGAATGGAAATTCAAGGACAAGAAAGAAGAGGAATTTTATTGGCGCACGGTGCGCGACGTTAAAAAAGCGCTGCCCTACGCAAAAGTCATTTGCCGCACCCTGACCGAAACATACGAGTATATAGAAACGCTTCCCGACACCAAAACTCGCGAAAAGCACCTGAAAGACATGGAGTCGGCAGTGTTTCAACAATATAAACCCGCAATGAAAAAATTCACCAAAAGCCAGGCCAACCTGCTTGTGAAGCTGATAATGCGCGAAACCAACCAGACCGGCTACGACATTCTCAAGGCGTTTCTCGGCTCGTTCCGCGCGGCATTCTGGCAGGGGTTCGGCAAACTGTTTGGTGTAAGTCTCAAAGGAAAATATCAGCCCGACAAGAACCGACAGGACGCCATAATCGAACGCGTCTGCATTGCGGTTGAAGAAGGAACTATATGAATTTCAAACGCTATCTGTCGAACTATAAACAGATTATCCGCCTTGGCCTGCCGATAGTGGTTGGTCAGGCGGGACTCATTATAGTCGGTTTTGCAGATAACATAATGGTTGGCCGGTATTCAACCGAAGCGCTGTCGGCTGCCTCGTTTGTCAACAACACCTTCAACATGGCCGTTATGGCGTGCCTCGGTTTTGCCTACGGAATAACCCCGCTGGTCGGCGCTCTGTTCGGTCAGAAGAATCCGGGGAGCATCGGCGCACTGATGCGCAATGCCCAGGCCATCAACATACTCTACACTCTGGCGGTTACCGCAGTTATGGGCATTCTCTACCTCAACCTCGACCGCCTCGGTCAGCCCGAGGAACTGTTGCCGCTGATTCGTCCCTACTATCTGCTCTTTCTATGCGGCTTATTGCCGATGACAATCTATAACGTGTGGGCTCAATGCTCCTACGGCATAAACATAACCCAAATGCCGATGTGGATAATTCTCGGCGCCAACCTGCTCAATGTAGGCGGCAACTATCTGCTTATCTACGGCAATTGCGGCATGCCCGAGCTTGGGCTGTTCGGCGCCGGCATCGCCACTTTGGTGTCGCGCATTGCCTGCGCGCTGACAATCGTTGTTATTTTTCTTACGGCACGCCGCTTCGCCCCGGTGCGTGCCGGCTTCCGCCCTGCGCGTGTGCGCGGCGATAAGTTCCGCTTGCTCTTCCGTACGTCGCTTCCGGTGTCGATGCAGCTTTTCATGGAAACCGCCGCGTTTTCAGGCGCAGCGATTTTCGTCGGCTGGATCGGCGCCATAGAGCTCGCAGCCTTTCAGGTCATGGTAATTATAGGCACCCTCGGCTTCTGCTTCTATTATAGCCTCGGGGCCGCCACGTCGGTGCTCGTTGCCAACGCCGCCGGCATCGGCGACCGCGCCAAAATGCGCCGCATTGGCTTTGCTGGCTATCACCTGACGCTGCTTATGGCGTTGAGCGCATCGGCGATATTTCTCTTCGCAGGCCGCGGATTAATCGGCATGTTCACCCACGACGAGGCTGTTATAACCGTGGCCATGACACTGATTCCGCCTCTGCTGTGCTATCAGCTCGGCGACGCCACGCAGGTCAACTTCGCCAACGCCCTGCGCGGAACCTCAAAAGTGCTCCCTATGCTCTGGATAGCCTTTGTCAGCTATCTGCTGTTAGGTCTTCCGTCGACCTATCTGCTCGCCTTCCCGCTCGGAGGCGGCATAGTCGGCGTGTTCTATAGTTTCTCGGTCAGCCTTTTCCTGGCGGGCGGACTCTTCTTTTATTACTTCATGAAATATACCCGAAAGAGTGAATAAATTTCCGTTCATAATCGCAGCCCTGCTGTTGCTCGCTGCCTGCGCCAATCTCGGACACCCCAACGGCGGTCCGCGCGACGTTACGCCGCCGCGCTACGTTGCGTCGAACCCCGCACCGGGTGCCACTAACGTAAAATCCACAAAGTTCAGCATCTTCTTCAACGAAAACATTCAGCTCGACAACCCCGGCTCGAAAGTTGCGATTTCGCCCACTCAAAAAGAGATGCCCGAACTGTTTGCCAACGGCCGCAGACTCGACATTACGCTGCGCGACTCCCTGCTGCCCAACACCACCTACAGCATTGACCTTGCCGACGCCGTGAAGGACCTGAACGAAGGTAATTTTCTCGACGGCTTGGCCATTGACTTTGCAACCGGCGACTCAATCGACACTCTCCAGATTTCGGGCATGGTTCTTCACGCCCGCGACCTCGAACCGGCCCAGGGCATGCTCGTTGGCGTTTACTCGACTCCGGCCGACACCAATATTCTGACCCGCAGATTTGAGCGCATTGCCCGCACAAACCAGTTAGGGCAGTTTACCGTGCGCAATCTCGCCCCGGGTGAATATCAGCTCTTTGCCCTTAACGACAAAAACAGCGACTATTTCTGGGACAGAACGGAAGACGTTGCTTTCAGCTCTGTTTTACTGTCGCCAACGGTTGAACACCGCGAAGTTACCGACACCATTGCAGAGGATTCGGTAGAAGTAACCAAAGTGGTTGACTACCTGCCCAACAACGTGTTGCTGACCTGGTTTAACGAAGAATACGCCGCCCAATATCTCAAGAACTATAAGCGCGACGAGCGCCACATCATTAGCCTCGAAATGGCTGCACCGGCCGATTCGCTGCCTGAAATGACTATTGTTCAGCTCAATAGCGACACTACCCGACGCATACCCATGCGTCAGGTCAGCCTGATGACCCATTCGCAGAATCTCGACTCCATAAAGTTCTGGCTGCGCGATTCGGCAATAATTTCGGCCGATACGCTGCTGATTGAAACCCGCTACCGTCGCGTTGACACTCTCGACAATATCGTATGGCAAACCGACACTCTGAAATTCAATTTCCGCACCCCCAAAAAGCCTAAGGAAGAGAAAAAGCGGAAAAACGATACCGTGCCCGAAACCAAGCCGATAACGTTCCTGTCGTTCTCGGTAGCCGGAGGAACCCAGGATCTTAAC
Source organism: uncultured Bacteroides sp. (assembly GCA_964554665.1). Lineage (GTDB taxonomy): Bacteria > Bacteroidota > Bacteroidia > Bacteroidales > Muribaculaceae > UBA3263. The sequence goes on along the minus strand of CAZKPP010000001.1, from coordinate 43,954 downwards.
CTCCCGCTGAAAATTACGTTTCAAACGCCCATCGACTCACTCCCCGCAGGCGCTATCAGGCTTGAATATCTGCAGGACACCGTCTATGTGGCGACCGAACAGCAACCTGTTTTCGAGCCGGCGGATACGTTCTCTCACGTTAACTTCCTCGCCGATGTGAAATGGATTCCCGGCGGAGAATATCGACTTGTTGCCGACTCGCTTGCCATAACCGATGTTACCGGCCATTGGACCAACAAAACTCAGCTGCAATTTTCGGTAAGGGATCTCGACGACTATTCGACAATAAAATTCTCTATCAGCAACATACCGGATTCGTGTCAGGCGATAGTCGAATTGCTCAACGACTCGGATAGGCCGGTGCGCACGGCTCCGGTCAATGGCGGCGAAGTTACTTTCGACTTCCTCATGCCCGAAACTTATTATGCGCGTTTGTTTATCGACAGCGATGAAAACGGCCAGTGGACCAACGGCGACCTGAAGCTCCGCCGCCAGCCCGAAGATGTTTATTACTTTTCAAAGAAACTGGCTCTGAAAAGAAACTGGGACCGAACCGAAGACTGGGACCTGACAGCCCTGACCCCCGACCGGCAGAAACCCGACGCAATTAAGAAAAATAAACCTCGCAAAGCCGCCGGCTCCATAGCAACCGACGATGACGAAGAAATAGACCCCGACACCCTACCCTATAATCCTTATGAACAATTTTGATTTCTATTCGCCCACGAAATATATTTTCGGCCGCGACACCGACAGCAACTTCGGCCAACTGGCCCTCGATGAACTCGGAGCAAAAATATTGCTCTGCTACGGCGGCAAGTCTGCCGAAGCATCCGGACTGTTAAACCGCGTAAGAGCCACGCTGCGCTGCGCAGGCGTCAGCTTTTCGGAGCTATCGGGCATCCGGCCCAACCCCACCGACGATAAGGTTTATGAAGGAATCGAAATCTGCCGCAAAGAAGAAATAGGCGGTATCCTCGCCGTTGGCGGCGGCTCGGTTATCGACACCGCCAAAGCCATTGCCGCCGGAGTTCCGTATGCCGGCGACTTCTGGGACTTTTTCTCCGGCAAAGCAACTATAGAACAGGCTCTGCCGGTTGGTGTGGTGCTCACAATTGCCGCCGCGGGCAGCGAAGGCTCGGGCAATTCGGTAATCACCAAAGAATCGGAAGGCAAAAAAGTTTCTTTGCGCACTAATATCCTCCGCCCGCGCTTTTCAATTATGAATCCGGAGCTTACCGAAACCTTGCCGCGCTACCAGACTGCCTGCGGCATCGTAGACATGATGGCTCACATTATGGAGCGCTATTTTTCTAACACTCCCGACTGTGAGCTGACCGACCGGTTGTGTGAAGGCGCATTGAAGGCCATTATAGAACTCGCGCCGCGGGTTATGGCCGATCCGACTGACTACCAGGCCCGGGCCAACATTATGTGGGCCGGAACAATCGCCCACAACGGCATTCTGGGCGTAGGCCGCGAAGAGGACTGGACCAGCCACGGCATGGAGCATGAGCTGTCGGCCCGCTATGGGGTTGCCCACGGCGCAGGCCTCGCAGTCGTCTTCCCGGCATGGCTCGAATACGTTGCTCAATTCAACAGCGACAAAATCAAGCAATTCGGCCGCAGGGTATTCGGCGTTGAATCGTCGGCGGAAGCGATTACCGCGCTGCGGACATTCTACCGCTCATTAGGCATGCCTATAACCCTTGGCGAACTCGGAATCACCGACCCCGACATTCCTGCACTGGTCAAGAACCTCCACGAGGTAAAAGGCACGCTGATAGGCAATTTCTGCCCCACCGACGCCAAGGCGAGCGAGGCAATCTACAGGTTAATGCTTTAAAGTCGCGGCAAGGGCGGCAGCCGCACGGTCGCCGTCGATGGCCGCCGACACAATGCCTCCGGCATAACCGGCGCCTTCACCTGCGGGATATAGACCCGCAATTTCGACGTGAGCCATAGTCTCCGGATCGCGCGGAATGCGCACCGGAGCCGACGTGCGCGTCTCGCAGCCGATAACCGTGGCCTCGGCCGTTGCAAATCCGCGCTGCTTGCGGTTGAAATCCTCGAAGCCGCGCTGAAGGCGGTGAGAAATATTTTCGGGAAGCAACTTGTCGACACGCGCGGGATATATGCCGGCAGTGTAGGCCGACGAGGGGAGCGATTTGGAATCTCGACCGGCAATAAAGTCGGTCATACGCTGTGCGGGCGCTGCTTGGGAGCCGTTGCCGGCAAGGAAAAAGCGGCGCTCAATCTGCTCCTGATAGTCCATCATTTTTAGCGGCGACGAACCCTCAACATCCTCGGGGAGCAGTTCGACAACCATGCCGGAATTGGCCCAGGCAGTGCCGCGGTTGGCAGGCGACATGCCGTTGACCACCAACAGCCCCGGCTCGCTGGAGGCGGGAATGATATATCCGCCCGGACACATGCAGAACGAATACACTCCGCGGCCATCAACGCGGGTGAGCATCGAATATTCCGCGGCAGGCAAATAGCGGCCGCGACCTTTTGGGGAATGGTATTGCAATTGGTCGATGAGCTGCTGCGGATGTTCGAGGCGCACACCTATCGCCAGGCCCTTCGGCTCCAGACGAATGCCCGAAGCATCGAGCGAGCGGTAAATATCGCGCGCGGAATGGCCTGTTGCCAGAATTACCGGCCCGGAAAATTCCTTGCCGTCGGCCAGGCGAACACCCTTAACCTCGCCGCCTTCAACAATCAGCGACTCAACGCGCGAATTGAAGAGAACGGAGCCGCCGCAGGCGATTATTTTTTCGCGAATAGCTTTTATAACACCGGGCAGACGGTCGGAACCGATATGAGGATGCGCGTCAACCAGGATTTCGGGCGAAGCACCGTGGCAAACAAGAATGCTCAGAATTTTGTCGACCGAACCGCGCTTTTTGGAGCGGGTGTACAGCTTGCCGTCGGAATAAGCGCCGGCACCACCCTCGCCGAAGCAGTAGTTGCTGTCGGGGTCGACAATGCCTTCGCGCGAAATGCGCGCCATGTCGGCGCGGCGGGAGTCAACGTCTTTTCCGCGCTCAATGATTATCGGGCGTATGCCCTGCTCGATGAGCCTCAGGGCAGCAAACAACCCGGCGGGTCCGGCGCCTACAACAATAGCTTGCGGGGCATCCTGCGCCAGCGGCTTATAGTCGGGACAGTCGGCAAACTCCATGGGGTCGACAGGCGGCTCGTCGACGGTTACCAGACAGTCAAGATTAACCATTACCCGACGCTGGCGCGCATCGATGCTCCGCTTGCGCGGGGTAATACCGGTTATGCGGTTGGCATCAATGCCGAGTCGGGATGAAACCTCAGCCGTGAGCCGCATCGGCTCAAAGGCTATCTCCGGACTTAAGCGAAGCTGAAGTTGAGTACGCATGGTTCATTTTACGTTTAACAACGATTAAGGTAACGATGGTCAGAACAAACGACAGGAAATCGCTTACAGCCATCGACGCCCACACACCGTTAACGCCCCACATTGTCGGGAACCAGAACAACAGAGGCAACAGGAACAGCATCTGGCGGGTAACGCTCAGGAATATCGACAGCTTCGGTTTGCCGATGCTCTGGAAAAAGTTTTGAATAACAATTGCCGCGCCGATGAGCGGATAGCAGAGCAACACAATGCGGAAGCCCTCACGGCTGAGGCGGATAAGGGTGGGATCGTCGTTGAACATGCGCGTTACCATATCGGGCACACATTCGGTGATAATGAAGCCTATAACGGTAATAACGGTACCCGTCCAGATGCCGAGGCGGAGGGTCTTTTTAACGCGGCTCCACTGGCCGGCACCGTAGTTGTAGCCGAGAATAGGCTGCATGCCCTGCGTAACACCCATAACAATCATGAGGAAGAACATTACAACGCGGTTAATGATGCCGTAGGCTCCGACTGCCATGTTGCCGTCGGCGCCGCCATATTCGAGCAGCGACTTGTTGATGAACACAACCACCACGCAGGCGCAAACGTTGATGAGAAACGGCGACAAACCGATACTGTAGATTTTCTTGGCAATCGACGGCACAAACCAGCGCGCGCCTCGGGTAAAATGCACGAAGCTTTTTTTCTGGAAGAAGTGAGCAACCACCCAGATAAAGGCCGATGTCTGGCCGCAGAGCGTAGCAAGCGCGGCGCCCTTGATGCCCCAGTCGAACACGAAGATAAAGATAGGGGCCAGGCAAACGTTGACAACAACCGAAAGAAGCGCCGAAACCATGGCCTTTGTGGGATAGCCGGTGGCGCGCATAACGTTATTGAGCGAAATGAACACGTAGGCAATCGGGGTGCCCAGCAAAATTATCACCATAAAATCGTGGGCGTATGGCAAGGTTTCGGGCGTTGCGCCGAAAATCGTTAATATATCGTCGAGAAAAAGCAGCGACAAACCGCCGAAAATAACCGAGTGAATCAAACTCAGTGAAATAACGTTATACAAAACGTTGGTCGCCTTCTTGAGGTCTTGCTGGCCCAGGAAAATCGAGCTGATTGTGGAACCGCCGACAGCAATGAGCATGACAAAGGCGATTACCAGGTTCATCATCGGAAAGGTGATTGCAAGGCCGGTAATGGCCATGGCCCCTACCCCCTGGCCGATAAATATGGAGTCGATAATGTTATAGAGCGACGTAACTGTGCTGGCAATAACCGCGGGTACGGAGTATTGCAGCAATAGTTTACCTATCGGCTTATTGCCGAGAACTGACGGAGATTCACCTGCAGCCATCAGAGTACTTCAAGATTGGAGTTAAGGCGCTGGCGCACTACTTCATACATCATCACTCCGGCGGCAACTGAAACATTCAGCGAGCCGATTTTGCCAAACATAGGAATTGCTGCCGAGCAGTCGCTGAGCTTCATGACTTCGGGCGATATGCCGGTATCTTCGGCACCCATGACCAGTGCGACGGGAACCGTGTAGTCAATCTCCGTGTAGTTCACAGCGCTTTTCTCGCTTACGGCAACTACCTGATAGCCGTTATCTTTAAGGAACTTAACGGCCAAGGCCGACGAGCGTTCGCGACACACAGGAATATGGAGCAATGCTCCGGCCGAGGTCTTGACGGCGTCGCCGCCAACGCTTACGCTGCCATGCTCGGGAATTACAATGGCATCGGCGCCGACACATTCGGCCGTTCGGGCTATGGCGCCGAAGTTGCGCACGTCGGTTATGCCGTCGAGCACGATAATGAACGGAACGCGCCCCTCTTCGTAGAGCTGGGGAACAAGATGGTCGAGGCGATAATAGGTAACGGCGCTGAGCAGAGCCAGCACACCCTGATGGTTCTTGCGGGTAATGCGGTCGATAACCTGGCCGGGTACACGGCGCACCATTACGCGGTTTTCGCGCGCCAACTGAAGCAGCGGGCCGATCAGGTCGCCCTGCAGGTCTTTTTTAACGAGTATTTTGTCGATATCGCGGCCGGCTTCAATAGCTTCGCTAACGGCACGTATTCCAAATATATAATCAGTTTTTTCCATTGTTTTTATTAAGCAAAGAATCGGCGTTGGCCAAGGCGGCCGCATCGGTTTGCGAGCCGCTGAGCATCAGGGCCAGTTCGCCGCGGCGTTCGGCATCGGACAAGCGGCGTATACGCGTGTGGGTAGCCTCGGAATCATCTTCCTTAAACACTTTGAAATGGCTCGTGCCGCAAGCTGCAACCTGCGGAAGATGAGTAATCGTTATAACCTGAATGCGGCGCGAAATGTTTACCATCATTTCGCCGATGCGGTTGGCAATATCGCCCGAAACGCCGGTGTCGACCTCGTCGAACACTATTGTCGGCAATTGCAGGCGTCCGGCCATGATAGACTTCAACGACAGCATCAAGCGCGAAACCTCGCCACCGCTGGCAGCACCGCCGATTGCCTGAGGATTTTGGTTTTTATTGAATGCAAACAGGAACTGAACCGCATCAGCACCGGTCGGCGACAACTCTTTGAGCGATTTGAGCTCAACCTCACAGCGCAAATTCGGTAGACCCAACGGACGTGCGGTTTCCACCAGCTCGGCCGCAAAGGTTTCAGCAGCCTGCTTGCGCCGCTTGGAAAGTTCCCCGGCGGTTTCCAGAGCCAGCTTTCGGGCTCCGGCGGCCGCCACGCTCAGGTCGCTGAGCATCATGTCGCCGTCGGTTATCATTTCGAGCTGCGAACGCAAATCCTCGCGAATTGCAATCAGCTCCTCAACGGTTTCTACGCCGTGGCGCCGCTCAAGCGAATAAATTTCGCTGAGGCGGTCTTCAATCTGCTCCAACGCATTGGGGTCGGCACCGAGGTTCGAATCGTAGTCAGCAAGGGTTTCGGCAATATCTTGAATTTCGACACGCGCCGACTCCAGACGTCGGGCCAGGTCGGCAGCATCGTCAATAACATCGGCCAGTCCTTCGGCGGCCTCAACAGCGTCGCCGAGTTGCCCCAAGGCGGAATAGTCGCTGTTCGTCAAGGCATTGAGCGCATCGGTCAGCAGCTGCTTAATGTCGGTCATATTCGCCTGAAGCTCGCGCTCGCTTTCAAGCTCTTTCTGCTCCCCGGCAACGAGTTGGGCTTCGTCGAGCTGAGCAAGCCGAAAAGCTATAAACTCCTGGTCGGAGCGGTTCTTTTCGATTTTCTGTTTAACCTCCTCCAGCTCTTTTTCGGCCTTGCGCCAATCGGAATATTGGCTACGGTATTTTGATAGCAGTTGGCCGTTTTGGGCAACAGCATCAATAATATCGAGCTGAAAATCGGGCGATGCAAGCCGCTGATTCTGGTTTTGCGAATGAATATCAATCAGGCGCAAACCGAGCTCGGCAAGCTGGGTGAGCGCCACCGGCGAGTCGTTGATAAAAGCTCGCGAGCGGCCGTTGGGGGCGATTTCGCGACGGAGAATACACTCGCGGGCATCCCAATCGAAATCTTGCTCGGCAGCCAAGGCGGCAAGCGAGTCGAGACCTTCAACGTTAAACACGGCTTCGACAACTGATTTGCGGTCGTCGCGGCGAATAACCTTGCTATCGGCGCGCGCACCGAGCAGCAGCCCCAGCGCGCCGAGGATTATAGACTTGCCGCTGCCGGTTTCGCCGGTTATGATGTTAAGGCCGTCGGTGAACTCAATATCGAGTTCATCAATCAGCGCATAGTTTGCAATGTGGAGTCGACAAATCATTTCTGGGCACCGTTTTTAATAGCGTTCAACCGTTTATTTTCGGTAGGCCAAAGCGGATAAAGGGCTTCATAGACGCGCTCACGTTCGGTTTGCTGCGCCTTTGAGTAAACATTAACCAGCTCGTCGAGTTTGGCATCGCGGGTCATTGAGAGCACCACCGACATCGGCTGCGCATCGTAGATGGTTTTGAGAATATCTATGGCCTCGGTAATGTTTGAGCGGCCCTTGTCGGCACTCTGCGCCATTTCGTCAAGGCCGCGGCGATGATAGTTATAAGTAAAATCGCGTATCTGCTCGGTTTGGGGCGACGTAAAGCCTTCGAGAATCGCCGAGCGGTTCTTATTGTCATCAAAGGCCTTCCAACCTACCTCACCCGACGATTGGGCATCCTGCACTATAACTTTCAAGCGTTCCCAGAACGGCTCGCCTCCGCGCGGCGAAAAACTGTCGAAGTCCATAGCCAAAATCAGATACGCATAGAAGTTGAGCAACTGCGTCAGTTGACTCTCCATGCCGTTTTGGGTGAAGTTGAGCTGCTCACCTTCGTTGTAGGAGAAATCAATCTTGGCATCCTGAAAGTTTATAAGAGTAGTCGTGTAGTTCGAGTTATAAACCGGACGCGATGACTGAACCTGCAAGGTGCCCTTAACAATATTGTCGGTATACTCGCTCACAGTGAGCAGCATGCGGCAATCGATTTTTTCATTGGGCGCGAGCTGAGCTTCTGAAAACTTGGTGGAATTCATATACTCGGTTATCGACTCCTTGAGGGTTTCAAAAGTTTGAGTCGACACGTTCTGCAGCTTCTGGGTATTGACGTCTACCTGGCAATTAAGCTCCTGAGCCATTGCCGATAGCCCAAAAAAACTAAAGCAAAAAATGAGGATTTTGCGGATTATCATTTTAGAAGAGAGGAAATATAATCAACAACGTCGGCAGCAACCTCGCGCTTCGGTTTGAGCGGATAAGGGTGCTTCGCGCCGTCGGGGGAGATAATCGTAATCTTGTTAGTGTCCACACCGAAGCCGGCACCGGCATCGCGCAGCGAATTCAACACAATGGCATCGAGATTCTTGCGTTTCAGCTTGTCGGCAGCGTGAGTGAACTCATTGTCGGTTTCGAGCGCAAAACCAACCAAAAGCTGGCCTGATTGCTTGGTTGAGCCGAGCGAGGCGGCAATATCGGGATTCTCAACCAGCTTCAACGAAAGGGCGGCAGAACCCTCGCGCTTAATTTTCCTGTCGGCGGGATTCTCTACCCTATAGTCGGCTACTGCGGCGGTCATAACCGCAATATCGGTTTCGGGCCATAAGGTTTGGCAAGCCTCAAACATTTCAAGTGCTGATTCAACCTTAACCACGTTAACTGCACTATTTGCGGGCTTTAACTCACCAACGGGGCCACTGACGAGCGTAACTTCGGCACCGCGATTGGCAAAAGCATCGGCTATGGCGTAACCCATTTTGCCCGACGAATAGTTACCGATAAAGCGAACCGGATCTATGCGTTCATGTGTCGGCCCGGCGGTTACGAGTACGCGCTTGCCGGCCAAGTCGCACTTTTGCGAGAAATATCCGCTCAAAACGGCGACTATCGCTTCAGGTTCGGCCATTCGGCCTTTACCGACAAGGTGGCTGGCCAGTTCGCCACACTCCGGCTCGATGATTATGTTTCCGTAGCTACGCAGAAGCTCCAGATTGGCAGTGGTTGACGGGTGAGCCATCATGTCGAGGTCCATTGCCGGCGCAACAAACACTTTAGATTTTGCCGACAAATAGGTTGTTACCAACATATTATCGGCGACTCCGTGTGCCATTTTACCAATCGTGCAGGCAGTAGCCGGCGCAATGACCATGGCATCAGCCCAAAGGCCGAGGTCGACGTGGGAATTCCACTGCCCGGTGTTGGCGGTGAAAAATTCGGTGATTACCGGCTTGCCGGTTAGGGTCGACATTGTCAGCGGAGTTATAAACTCGCGGGCCGAAGGGGTCATTATAACCTGCACTTCAGCCCCGGCCTTTACGAGCAACCGGGCAAGAACTGCCGACTTGTAGGCGGCAATTCCACCGGTAATGCCTAATATTATGTGTTTGCCTTTTAGCATTTAGCGTTGCTGCTGGTTCTGGAGGAAGCGGGTGTAGAGTCGCATGACAACTCGCTTGGTATCGGCCGCGAAATCGCTTTTCTGCATCCAGTCGCAATAGTTGCGGTCGGTAGCGAAAACTTCTTCAACGGTCTTGCCTTTATATTTGCCGAAGTTGAATACCTCGCGACCTTTATCGTCGTAAACAATTCGTCCGGCCAGGTCAACACCCTTGCGCTGGGTCGAGAAGTTGGCCAGAAAATCCATATCGTTTTTGAGTTCGGGGTAGCGGTCGAGCTGAGCCTTGAGCACCTCGTATGTTGCGCGGGTGTCGGCATTGGCGCTGTGAGCCTCGGTCAAATCCTTGCCGCAATAAAATTTATAGGCGGCAACAAGAGTGCGCTGCTCCATTTTGTGGAAGATGGTCTGCACATCTATAAGGCGCACGCGCGTGGGATTGAATTCCTCCACTCCGGCGCGGATAAATTCTTCCTGCAGCAGGGGCAGGTCGAATTTATTTGAGTTGAAGCCGCCGATGTCGCAGCCCTGGAACGTGCGGAACAAGTCGCGGGCTATGTCTTTAAAGGGGCGCTCGTTGGCAACATCCTCGTCGGTGATATGGTGAATTGCGGTTGCCTCGGGCGGAATCGGCTGCCCGGGGTTCACACGTATGGTTTTCGACTCTTCTGTACCGTTGGGGTTTACCTTAATATACGATATTTCAACGATACGGTCGGTTTGGAAGTTTACCCCCGTAGTTTCAAGGTCGAAAAATATTATCGGTTTGGTAAGATTGAGTTCCATTAAAATTCGGTAACATTCATGGGCATGAGAATCATCAGCAGGTCGGTGTGGTCACCCTGCTGGCTCGGGCAGAACACGCCGGGGCGCGACGGGTCGCTGAGCTTCACGACAACCTCTTCAGACGAGATGGTAGAGAATATTTCCATAACGTAAGGAGCGGAGAAGCCGATAACCATTTCGTCTTTGTCGAAATCACACGGAACGCTTTCTACGGCGCGGGTGCAATAGGCGTTGTCGACGGCCTTAACGGTTACTTCGTTTTGGGTTATGCGCAGTTTAACCTGGTTCTGACCCTGGTCGCCGAATACGCTGACGCGACGCAGAGCGCTGAGAAACAGCTGGGTGTCAACGGTCAGGGTGTAAGGATTATTTTCAGGCACCACGCGGTTATAGTTCGGGTAAGTGCCTTTGAGCAGCTGACAGCTGAACACGATGTTGTCGGTCTGGAAAAGCGCGCGCTTGGTGTCAATCGAGATTTTCACGTCGCCCTCTTTGGGAAGCACGTTTTTCAGCACCTGGGCGGGCTTGGTGGGCATGATGCACGAGGTGGTTACGCCCGGAGCGGCCAGCGAGTTGCGATAGCGCACGAGCTTGCGGGTGTCGGTAGCCACGAAGGTTATGCCGTCGTCCATAATGTCGAAGTAAATACCCATCATCTGCGGACGCAGGGTGTCGGTACCTACGGCAAAGATTGTGTTGTCAATGCCGGCGAGAATCTGCTCGCAGGGAACGGTAAAGTTAACCGCGTCGGCATCCATAACAACTCGCGGAGCGGGATATTCATCGCCAACAATGCCGATGAAGTCAAATTTGCCGGCACCGTTGTTATACGAAACCTGGATTGCCAGCGAATTATCGTCGATTTCAAACATGATGCCGATGTCGGGCATAGATTTGAGCAAATCGGTGAGGCGGCGGGCATCGACGCAGAATTTGCCCTCGCCTTCCGCTTCCATAACCGGAACGCCGGCCGACAGGGTATTCTCAATGTCGGAGGCAGTTATGGTAAGCGTGTTTCCGCGCAGTTCAAGCAGAAAATTATTGAGAATCGGCATCGGGTTCTTGGAGTTGATAACCTTGCTGACTGCCGATGCAGCACTATATAATACTTTACTTTCTACGTTGAATTTCATAATCTTATTTCAAATTTACAGTTAATTTCGATAAAGCGTTTTCCGCCTTCAGGCGGGCGGCATCAACCGAGTCGGCAGTGGCAAGAATCACCGCCATGCGGCGATGGCCTGCGACTTCGGGCTTGCCGAAAATGCGCATCTGGGTACCGGGTTCGGCAAGCACTTGGTCAAGATTGCCGAGAACCACTTCGCGCGAGTTACCCTCAACAACAACCGCCGCCGAGGCCGACGGGCCGAAGAAGCGGATTTCAGGAACCGGAAGGCCGAGGACCGCACGCGCATGAAGCGCAAACTCCGAAAGGTCTTGCGAAATCATCGTAACCATGCCGGTGTCGTGGGGGCGGGGCGAAACCTCCGAGAAGATTACCTCATTGCCCTTGACAAAGAGTTCTACGCCAAACAGGCCATAGCCGCCCAGGGCGTCGGTAATCTTGCGGGCTATTTCGCGTGCTCGCTCGATAGCGGGCGCCGACATGGGCTGCGGCTGCCACGAGTAGCGATAGTCGCCATTGACCTGAATATGGCCCACAGGCTCGCAAAACGCGGTGCCCGAGATTGAGCGAACGGTCAGCAGCGTAATTTCGTAGTCGAAGTCAACGAAGCCTTCAACTATCACGCGGCCGGCATCGGCGCGCGCTCCTTCGCGGGCCTCGGTCCATGCAGCTTCAATCCGGTCGGGGGTCTTGATAGTCGACTGGCCGTGGCCGCTGGAGCTCATTACGGGTTTAACCACGCAGGGGAGGCCGATTTCTTCAACGGCCTTGATGAATTCCTCGCGCGACGAGGCGAACCGATAGGTCGACGTGGGCAATCCGAGTTCTTCGGCCGCCAGGCGACGTATGCCTTCGCGGTTCATGGTCAGCAACGTAGCCCGGGCAGTGGGAGTTACGTTATAGCCCTCCTTTTCGAGTTCAACGAGAGTGGGAGTTGCAATGGCTTCCACTTCGGGAATGATATGGTCGGGGCGCTCGGCTTCGACTATGCGGCGCAGTTCGGCACCGTCGAGCATATTGAACACATGGCAGCGGTTGGCAACCTGCATTGCCGGAGCGTCGGCATACTTATCGCAGGCAACAACTTCAACTCCGAAGCGCTGAAGTTCAATGGTTACCTCCTTGCCGAGTTCGCCGCTGCCGAGCAGCAAAACCTTTTTGCCCGAAGGAGTAAACGGGGTTCCTATGGCGGTCATCCGAATTTGCTGATTTTATGAAGTTGGGGTTCGTTGAGAATTTTTATGCGTCGGCCGTCAACGGTTATCAACCGCTCCGTGGCGAATGCCGACAGAGTGCGGATGGCGTTGGCGGTGGTCATGTTCGACAGGTTGGCCAGATCTTCGCGGCTAAGGTAGATGCGCAGCGTCGAATCGTCGTCTTCATATCCGTAGTTTTCGCGAAGCACCAGCAGGGCCTCTGCCAGGCGGCCGCGGATATGTTTTTGGGTAAGGTTAACGATTTTGGTGTCGGAATTGCCGAGATTATGCGCCAGCTCGCGGATAAAGAACAGGGCAACCTGATTGTTCTGTTCAATCAGGGTCTGAACTACCGACAGCGGCAAGGTTCCCACAGTGCTCTGCTCGAATGCAGCCGCAGAACTAACGTAGGGCTCGTCGGCAAAATAGGCGCGGTAGCCGAAATATTGCACCGGGCGGATGAGGCGCAAAATCTGCGAGCGTCCGCCAATACCTTCTTTGGTCTTTTTCACCTTTCCTTTCAGCAGGCACCAAAGGTTTACGGGGTCGTCGCCCTCGGCATAGATGGTTTCGTTTTTCTTATAGTTATGAATAACGAAATTCTCTGTCACCAAGCGTTTTTCGTCGCCCGTAAGCACCGACCAGAGGTCTGCGAGGTCCTCGCTGATTACGTGTTCCAAAACTTGTTTAATCATGCCTGCAAAGTTACGAAATTTTCCCGAAATCTGCAACCCCCCGATTATAGCTGCCATTTCTGCTATTTTAAGAAACAAACTTTGGAAGTCACTATCGGATTTAATAGAATTTTTTCATTAAATAATAATAATTACAATTTTTTTTGTACATTTGCGCACAGCTAAACATTAACTAAGTATTATTAAACATTTTCACATTATGATCTTTAAAATGAAACACTCACAGTCACTGCTCTTAGCCGCACTATTCGTAGTAATGAGCATCGGTTTTTCAAGCTGTCAAAAAGACGATGATGAATCCGACTCAAGCATTGTTGGCACATGGAACCTTACCCACATAAAGGGCTATGATAAACTAGACGGTGTTGTAACTGACCAATACGACTTTGACGTCGACGAAATCAACGAGTACGGCACCTATGAGTTCCATAAAGATGGCACAATGTATGTAGAGACTTCTGGAGAAACAGCCTGGCATGCCAACTACACTTACAAGAACAATAAACTTACCATTATCGGTGATGAAGATGATGAAGATTCGGGCCCGGATGAAACGCTTACCTGCAGAATTTCAGGCGACACTATGACCTTAATTATGGAAGAAGAGTTTTCAGAAAGAGGTCATAAATATGAGACATACTCCGAAGCTACGTTAAAGCGCGTTAAATAATTATTATAAATAGCTTATTTGATTAGGGATATACAATAATATCCCTAATTTTTTATTTTAATGGATTTCGATGATGTCGGAGAGGGATGTGGAGAAAAGGCGCGACTCATGTTCGCGGCGCGTAAGTCCCAACAGATTCGGTGCCATAGAGGCCGGATGAACGGCATTACGATTGGCCGGAGAGGCATTTATGCGGTCCATTGCCGTCATGAGCCGGCGGCGGCGCTCAACGTCTCCGCGGTCTTCAAAGAGGCTGGCTGTGACCGCGCCGGAGTCGACACAGCGGGTAATCGTCACTCCCGCACGCTTATAGCCATAACCCGGACGATAGGCCCGCTCCAAAGCAGAACAGGCCGCACGCAGAAGAAGCGACGTGTCGGCTGTAGGCTCTGCCAGCCGCTGCTCAACGGCGTTGAAAAACTGGGGGTCGGAGGTGTGAAAGCGGTTTGTGGCCACAAACACTTCTACGGCCTGAGCAACAAGCCCTTGCTCGCGCAAGCGGCGGGCAACTATAGTTGAGAAACTGGCAATTGCCTTGCGCAAATCCTCGGGATTGAACAGGTCGGTCTGAAACGAGCGCGAACAGGTTATGGTCTTTCGCTGCGGGGGCACGATTTCGCGCGTAATGCAGCTGTGGCCGTTGAGTTCGAGCCACATTCTGTGGCCAACCACGTTAAACAGGTCTTTAACATGCTCTTCATCCATGTCGGCGAGCTGCAGCGCCGTGTTTATGCCCTGACGTTGCAGCTTGGGCATATTGCGGCGCCCTACGCCCCAGATATTCGCAACCGGGGTGAGGGCCAGAGCCTTGCGCCGCTTTTCGTCGCTGTCTATCATGCAGGCGCCCTTATAGGCGGGATATTTCTTGGCGAAATGCGCGGCAACCTTGGCCAAGGTTTTGGTGTCGGCCAATCCCAGCGAAATCGGAATGCCGGTATTGCGGCGGACCGTGCGCACAATCTCTCGGCCCAAGCCAAGATAGTCCCCCACCCCTTCGTTGAAGAATAAAAATCCTTCATCGATGGAATAGACTTCGATTTCGTCGCAAAACGAACGCAGCGTCGTCATGACCCGATGCGACATGTCGCCATAGAGCCGATGATTGCCCGAAAAGACAACAACGCCGTTGGCTTCCGCGGCATGCTTGATTTTGAAATACGGATCGCCGCGCTTGAAGCCCAAGGCCTTGGCCTCGTTGCTCAGCGCAACCGCACACCCGTCGTTATTGCTCAACACAATGACCGGGCGATTGAGCAGCTCGGGGCGAAACACGCGCTCGCATGACACGAAAAAATTATTGCAGTCCGCCAGTCCGATCATCGCCGACGCCGGTTGCTCTTAATCGTATATAAAACCACTCCCCAGACCATAAACTCATTCTCGGGAGTAACTTCAATCGGTTGATAATTACGGTTTGACGGCACCAGATAAAGCTTTTTCGACCGCCTGTCGAACTTAATTCGCTTCAGGGTAAAATCGCCGTCGAGACAGCATACGGCAAGGTCACCGTCTTCCGGCTCCAACGACTTGTCGATAACCAGAATGTCGCCCTCCGAAATGCCCTCTTCGCGCATCGAATCGCCCACCACACGGCCGTAGAACGTCGAGGCCGGATGTTGAATAAGGTCGCGGTTCAAATCAATCGTTTCGCCCGCATAATCCTGTGCCGGGCTCGGAAATCCGGCCTGAATTCCCGAGTCGGCATATTCGAGTTCAAGACTCGTGTCCGTTTCCGCACTATATATTTTCAGTTCCATACTTACAAAGTTACAAAATTTTTCGTAAATTTGCGCTATATACCATATAACTATTACACCCCCTCCCTGGCCATTAATAATTCCCTCAAAAAAATAATCGACAACCTTAAACACGAATACTTAATATGGCAATTGATAGACATCAATTATACGAAGAATTTCTAAATCGATATCCCTTAGAATCACTTTCGGATATGACTTTGTCAGAGTATACCAATCTGGTTCCCAATGAATCGTTCTGCCATTGGATTGAATCTAAAGTTGAGCAATTAGGTTCAATATGGGGTAGCTCATCATATAAGTTTGGAATTTTCAGATATAAGAATATCGTTAAAGATAATTCAAAATTTCAGTATGACGAGAATTATGCCTGGTATTCACGTTACGAAGCTCCGGATTCAGCATCGGCATTTGAGATAGTCAGGAATGCTATTGTAGAGATAGCAACAGCTGCGCGAAATCATGATCTCGACACCATTCAGAAGAACGATATACTTAACGGTATGTATAAATGGAAAATTGCGTTCCTTTACTCCGACAAATGGCTTATTCCAATCTATAGTCAGGAATGGCTTAAAGAAATATGCGTCAACTATGGGATGCCGAATGCACTTAAAGCAACTATGGCAGATATGATGCGATTCCTTATTGAACGACGAGGAGATATGGACACATTTGAATACCAGGACGAGTTGTGGGCATTAGTCAATAAAATGAAAGCCGACAGACCTCGACGTGTTTGGCTTTATGCCCCCGGAGAGAACGCTTCGCAATGGGAACGTTGTCTTAAAGAAGGAGTAATGGCCCTGGGATGGGATGAAATGGGTGACTATTCGCGTTTTGCAAGCAAGGAAGAGATACTGGCTGAAATGCGAAAAGTTTACAATAAACCTAAGGGGAAATTCATGAACGACACGCTTGCTCTGTGGGAGTTTGTCCATCAGGTTAAGCCAGGTGATACTGTCTTTGCAAAGAAAGGTTTGTATAAAATTATAGGCCGTGGTATTGTTGAGGGAGATTATGAATATCTCGATGGGGTTACACCTTATTCTAATATACGCAAAATCAAATGGACAGATGTTGGAGAGTGGAACAGCTCGCGCCAACTGGTTCAGAAAACACTCACCGACATGTCAAAATACCCTGATTACATCGAACACCTTAGGCAGTTGGTTGAATCCCATAGCAAACCAGATACAACGACTCAATATTGGTGGCTTGTAGCAAGCCCCAAATACTGGAGTTTCTCCGACCTGAAAGTTGGCGAAACAGTTGATTACACTGTTAAAAACGATAAGGGGAATAAACGCCGCATACCGGCTAACTTTGAAAATGCCAAAATAGGAGACATTGTAGTAGGCTATGAAGCTAACCCGGTCAAAAAAATAGTCGCCTTGGCCAAAGTAATTAAGGCAAGCGATGGCGAAACTATTACATTTGAGAAAACCGAGGAATTGGAAGCGCCCATCTCATGGCTGGCATTCAAAGACCATGTGGAACTCAAAGACATGGAATTCATCAAGAATCAGAACGGCTCATTTTTTAGGTTGACTCCGGAGGAATATGGTTTCATCATCAATCTTATTCGCCAAGAAAATCCGGAGCCTGAAGATGCTAATCCCATTAAAAAGAAAGAGGATTTTGCACCCTACACGAAAGAAGACTTTCTCAGCGAAGTTTTCATGACCGAGCATAAACTCAATGAACTCGTTCAGTTACTCAGACTAAAAAAGAATGTAATTCTGCAGGGAGCACCGGGAGTGGGCAAAACTTTTTCGGCCAAACGCCTTGCCTTCTTCATGATGGGGCAGAAAGATAATACCTGCATTGAAATGGTTCAGTTTCATCAGAACTACTCTTACGAGGATTTCATAATGGGCTACCGACCTACGGGCGAAGGCGGCTTTGAACTCCGTACCGGCTCATTCTATAATTTCTGCAAGAAAGCAGAAGAGCATCCCGACAAAGATTTCTTTTTTATAATTGACGAGATTAATCGAGGCAATTTAAGTAAAATATTTGGCGAATTGCTCATGCTTATCGAGAAGAGTTATAGAGGACATTCATTAAAATTAGCCTACCGTAATGAACAGTTTTCAGTACCGGAAAACTTATATATTATTGGTATGATGAATACAGCTGACCGTAGTCTTGCCATGATTGACTATGCCTTGCGGCGCAGATTCAGTTTTCACACTATGACTCCCGGTTTCGAAACGGATGGATTCAAGGCCGAGGTTGCAAAACACTCCGATACCCGGATTGGCAAAATCATAAATGCTGTCGTTACTCTCAACAAGGTTATCGAGGAGGACGACTCTCTTGGTAGCGGGTTTTGTATCGGCCACAGTTATTTCTGCAATCACGACCCGAAAGACCGGTGGCTTGATTCGGTAATCCGCTATGATATTTGCCCGATGCTTGATGAATATTGGTTTGACTCAAAAGATAAATGCCAAGCCAATAAGAAACAACTTCTTGACCTTTTGAAAGAATGACGGAAGATAAGGGCATCTTAATCAAGAATATTTTCTATATGCTGACCTACGCTTTTCAAGCGCTTAGGAAGAATAATTATGAAGATATCGAATGCGAGAAGTTTGAGAACATTTATGATCTTGTTGCTGAAATTCTTTCTCGCGGAATTTCGTCCCAACTAAAGCAAGGGCTGCATCGCAACTATATTGAACGAGAAGATGAACTCGCAACCATGCGAGGCAAAATCAATATGCAGCCAACAATGCTCCTTTATTCGCGAGGTTTGAAACGTCTTGCATGCGAATACGACGAGTATTCCGAAAATAATGTGTTCAATCAGATATTGAAGACTACGATGCTTTTGTTGATCAAAAATAATAATGTAAAGCCCAATAGAAAAAACGGATTGCGCAAACTTTTGCCATTTTTCGCAAACGTAGCTGAAATTGATCTTCATAGCATAAAGTGGAGCTCGCTCAGGTTTGACCGTAATTCCCAAACGTATAGAATGTTGCTCTACCTGTGTTATTTCATTCTCGACAATTTGCTACTATCCACGGAATCGGGAGCTGTTAGAATGAATACATTTACCGACGCACACATGTGCCGTCTTTTTGAGAAATTCGTTTTAGAATACTATCGAAAACATCATCCCGAGTTCAAGGCTTCTGCAAAACAGATAGCATGGAACATTGTTGCCGAGGAGACAAATGCAAGCCTCCCTATTTTGCAGACAGATGTATACCTAACCTTCGGCGATAGAACACTAATTATTGACACTAAGTACTATTCCAAGACTTTGCAAGTGCACTACGATAAACATACCATACATAGCCATAACCAAAATCAGATTCTAACATACGTTCTTAATCACGATCGAGAACGCACAGGCAAGACCGATGGCATGTTACTTTACGCAAAGACCCAGGAAGAGTTTCAACCCGATGGTCAGATGAAATGGTATAACGGGAATATGATATATTACAGAAACCTTGATTTAAATCAGAATTTTGAAGCAATAAAAAATCAGTTAGACAACCTCGCCAAATTATCGCTGCACAATGACTAACAAGAGGCACACTGTTAACCGAAGTGCCCCCAGAAAGGGACTTGTAGAGATATTATCTCGCCATTATACATGTTCCTTGCATTATACGGTCTTCCACTACTGCGGCTCTCAACAGTGGGTCATCGCGAGGAGCATAAAATGGTTGATATGCTAAATAACGTGAGTTCGATATAAGGAATCACGTTAAAATCAGTTTTTATTGGGTTTAACTTCGTGCTGTTTCTGCCAGATTGTGTCGGATTTAACATCGGATATTAGATCTTCGGGGATTTGCCATAGAGCAATTTGACCACCAACACCGTTTCGCTAAAAATATCTGTATGCCGATGGTGACCAGAGTGCGAATGGTGTTGGCCATCTCTGCCGCGTCGCCCGTTAACCGGTGAATTTGGTAAGCAAACATATATATATCGTCAAATCGGACACCGACAACTCCGTGACTGACAAAGAAGCTGCGGTGTTGCACACGCGAAATGGTTGAACACGTAATGTTTTTGCCGTCTATCTGCGTTCTTAAATGATGTTTAGTTGTATGATGCACCATGGTGTAAATGAAGTCACCAAGCGGGAAATAGTGCTCCGTCTTGGAGGCGACTCAAGGCTCTGTCTGTCCTCATCAAGCGACGCCTTCGGCAACTCAACTCCCGCCTAAGCTCTCATATCGAATACTAACTCGGATATTTAAAACTGTATAATGTATAAACTTTATTGCGCAAAGTTACGCTATATATAATCTTATTTACCAAATATACAGCACCACAAAGTGTACCCCTACTTTCAGCAAACAACTTCAAAAAGATTATAGCTAGGTCAATAGCGAACAAACTTATCCGTGAATACTCCCGAAAAGGACTGATTGCAACCTCGTTACCCAAAAACAAATAATGGAAATCCAAAAGAGAATCAACTGCTGACCACGTCTCAAACTAAATTTTGACTCCCCAACAATGTCCTTATACGAACTTTGTCCCTATTTTTGCACTTGATTGTTGAAAATAGGTTGGAACATTTTAAGCATTGACATTTTGTGAATTAAAAAAATTTGAGTAACTTTGCAACCGCAGACCGCATCGCAGAAGCCCGGTCACGGGTTTATGAGGGTGGGTTGGCAGACATAATGAAAAGCGTTTACTCGACGCTCTTTCTTGACGTTCTGAAACCTGGAAATTTCGAATCACTGTCAAGAATGTAGCAAACGGTAGATGCCGAGTGGATATGTATATTTCGCCACCAGTTATCGCGAAACCGATACTTTGGTCGAATATCATATTCTGCGTGAGGCTTCTGCAGATTTGCTCGTTCAACAGTGGTGGGCAATTCCAGGGCCTCAGAACGTGGGACGAGCAACAAGTACGGATTCTCACGCTTTTTTGTATAATTACTGATGTGGAGAATCGGTCAGTAATCTAGAAATAATTATCATGAGTTTTATTATTATGCTCCTCATTATTGGCGCGGTTGTTTACTTCGTCAAAAAAGGAAGCAATGGGAAAGAGGTTGCTGTCAGCGGAACTGCTTCGCAAGCGAATCCTAGTAACATTTCATGGAATGTGTATGGCGACATGACCAATATGTTCGTTGAAGACAAAGAAGCCGAAAGCGAGCTTGCCATATACAATAAAATCGTAAATAGCAATGTTGCCATTTCCTCTGCGTTATCAAAAGCACGTGGAAAGATGTTTCCAGACAAATACGGAGACTTCTCAGACGGCAAATCCTTAGCAAAGGCTCTGCAAGAGGCATCGAAGGTTGCCAAAGACCGCTTGTCGGCAGAAGAATATGAGGTTCTGTTTGAGGTTTTCTACATATCGTGCCTGCAGGACTTACAAAGAAATCAAGGAGCTATCACCCAAACAACACTTGACCAACTGGCTTATATGAACACCATACTCAATAGCCAGGATGCCACCGACAAAATCTTCGCTCTTGATGAAGGTGCAGAACTTGAAATCAAAGCAGATGACTTCAAGCTGAAAGCCAAGAACAACGGTGGAGAGATTGAATACAAAATAAAGTGCTTTAGTTTCGTCGAAGGCATCACTCTCAACGATGAACTCCGCGCCAAGGGCGAGATTTTCATTGCGATAATCAACAAATGCTGGTTTAAGAGTCCGAAAGCCACCTTCTTCAAATCAGAATACAAGAAGTATCATCTTCCCTCATCTAACATAATGCAATAATGAGTTGGGTTGTTTGGCTTATCATAGGAATAATTGCTCTCGGCATCCTTATTGGAACAGGAATGCTTCAGAAGTTCATTGAGATGGTTGTTATTTGTCTCGTAGGCTATGTGGTCGGCGGACTTATTGGCTGGCTTATATTCAGTACATGGGACAAAGGAAGCATAATAGGTGTCTGGATTGGATTTGGTATGTTCATTCTATACTGTATTGGTAATATCGTTAATCCTACTGTAACCGAGGACTATTCTTCTGATTTCACATTGCTTCGTAGATCAAGCACACGGTCAGAAGGGATTGCAGGATTGGTAATGGTCGCCATACTCGCACTAATTGCACTATTCAACTGATTAAATGATTAAAAACTATTCTCAGAATAGAGAATTTATTGGCATAACCGAAAGAGCCATCAATTGAGTAGGAATAACCATAACACTTACAGCTATGAAAGTAGTAAAAGTTAAGAAAGCGCACAACAAGGCTGCAGGTTGCTGCGATTGCTTTGGC
Organism: uncultured Bacteroides sp.; assembly: GCA_964554665.1. Lineage (GTDB taxonomy): Bacteria > Bacteroidota > Bacteroidia > Bacteroidales > Muribaculaceae > UBA3263. Next base: position 22,229 of record CAZKPP010000001.1, on the reverse strand, counting down.
GGTGGTTGCCGTTGCAACAACTAAAAACTCACGAAGGTATTGAATAGATAGTTATATATCATGGATTCTATTCAATACCTTCATTTCCCATCATTTCTCATGACAATTAATCGATTAGCTGATTCGGAAATCTTTATTATCCATTGCCCGGAAAGAGTAAATGATGGGCAATCAATTCTATATGCGCCTTTGAAATCTGATATTTATACGATTGATGAGGAAACCGAACAAATTCTTCTGAGTGGCGAAGTTTTAGAAGGAGAAACCTTACAATTAATATCCGAATTGAATAGTGCCTTGCCTTCTTTTTTGCCACGAGATTTAACTACATCGACCCGGCTATCACTTATTCCGAACAATATTTGTAACTTTTCATGCTCCTATTGCTATTCTGCTGCCGGAAGGAGCAATGCTAAAATCGATGAAAACAAGCTCCATACAGTTCTTGACTGGTTTGTGGATTCCTACAGAATTGGGAACAATGCAATTTCAATTTTCATAACAGGCGGCGGTGAGCCATTTGTTACTCCAGATCTAACCATGCGTGCTATATCCGAGAGTAGAACACTTGCAAAAGACAGGAACGTAAAACTATATATTTCATTGATTACAAATGGTTCTTTGCTGACGGATGAGATTATACAGTTTTTGTTGGAAAGCGAATGCTCGGTATGTGTGTCTTATGAAGTCCTCCGGGATTTACAGCAGTCACAACGAAAGGATTACGATAAGGTTACGAACAATATAAGTTCGCTCCTTGAGGCGGGCATAAGAACTATGCTAAGTTCGACAATTACACCGATGTCGGTCGGAAGAATGGAGGAAATGACAGAAATCGTATGCCGAGATTTCCCCAATATTTCACAGTTCTCGATGGAGCCGGTGACAAGTGCTGATTTATTTGCATGTGCTGAGGATTTACGGTCTTTTTATTCCTCTTTTCGAAAAAACTATTACGCATCGAAAAAAATAGCCAATGAGCACAAAATTCATCTGCGTTTCACATTTGACGATGCGTTAGATTCACCAACCGTTCGACATTGTCCTGGTAAATTAACCCTTACTCCGCAAGGAACATTCAGCGCATGTCATCTTGTATCGTCGATTAAGGAGAGCAGATACAAGGACTGCATATACGGAGAAGTAACAGCAGATGGCGTTGTATCGCTTAATCAGGAGCGTTTCAATGAACTGTTTAACCTCAATATGTCGGTATATCCCGAATGCAAAGATTGTATTGCAAAATGGAGCTGTGGCGGTGAATGTATGACTCGACGTACAACCTATCCAAAAGAATATATGGCGGAGGTCTGCCGGTTTAACCGTCAAATTATTGTTGACCAAATTATTAGTGCAGTCAATGGACATTAATAATAACTTGATAGATATACTTGCCCAAAAGGACTTATTCCTAATCGAGAAATCCGACGGAGAGTACGTACTATATGCACCGTTAGCTGATTGCGCCGTCTGTGCTGATAAAACTGATTTATCTAGAATAGAGCGAATTCTTTGTGAACCACATTATGATGACGATCAGATAGGAGGTTTAATTGCCGATATGACTGATGTTATAGCAATTGCCGATAGAGACGGTTATATAAAGAGTGAACATGATTTTGTTAACCTTTCCATACTTCCGACCAACCGTTGTAATTTCAGCTGCGCCTATTGCTATTCAGCAAAAGGGAGAGCATCAGAAACAATCAATATTGATACGGTAAAAACAACAATCGATTGGTTTGTCAGCAGGGACAGAAAAACATTGCATATCACCTTCTTTGGCGGCGGAGAACCGATGCTTACATGGAATGAAATAGTGAGGCCTGCAATTACATATGTGCGAGAAAAGTATTACGATAAGCGAATTTCCTTTACACTCATTACCAATGGATTAATCCTCCCATATGACTTTGTAGATATCTGTAAAAAAGTGTCATTGGACATTGTGGTTTCTTTTGAGGTTCTTGAACAATTACAGCAACGGCAACGTCGAAATTATGCAATTGTAAAACAGAATATCCTGAATATGGTGGAGAATAATCTCAATCCGAGAATCAATACAGTAATAACCGACGAATCGGTTGAACTTATAACTAATATCCTAACTGAACTTGCAGCAACTTTTCCCGGCATTGATTATATATCCATGGAACCTGAGGTGGGGCAACATACCAAAGAGTTCTACGACACGTTTACACAAGAATTTTTACGAGCCATATCCATTGGCAATAAATTAGGTATCCATGTAACCACCTCTGCATTACGCAATTGCGACGTCACCGTTGACCGCTACTGTGCTGGAGAATTTGCACTTACAGCCTCCGGCGACATATCTCTGTGTCCTTGCATAGCGTCAGTCACACATCCCGATTACTCTCGTTGGATATATGGACGTGTGGAGGCTGACAAAGTTGTAGTTGATACCGACCGACTAACATCCTTGCTAGAACAACGAGTGTATACTCAGCCATGGTGCCGAACTTGTTTCGCCAAATACAACTGTGGTGGAGGGTGTATAAACAAGACAATTGATATGGATAACATCCAAGATAATGCATTTTGCCATTACACGAGAAACTTTTTGAAAACCATCATTATGAAACGACTTGAAAATGAATAACAAATATTTGGAAACCAACAATGTGTACATGCTGTCTGTCGATGACTTTACTGAGAGAAAGGATGTGAAATTGTTGTATTCGCCACTAGCCGGAGTTTGCACTCTCGCGTCCACCGACGAAATTGCGAAACTTGAGGCTGATATGGCATTGTATCCACACTGCGAATCGAAAGAACTATTGAGACAACTTATCGGTGATGACTACTCAAAGGTGAATGAGTACACAATCAATACTCCTGATGATTTCCTGTTTCTCTACATTCTGCCGACATTCAGGTGTAACTTCTCATGCTCTTACTGCTTCTCTGCAAATGGTCGGGCCACAGAAGAAATCAGCGAAGAAAACCTGCTCGCAACGCTTCGTTTTTTTATCAACCGACAAAGAAATTCATCGCCAAAACTTGCAATCTCATATCTTGGAGGTGGAGAACCTACTATTTCGTGGAAAAAACTAAAAGCCGGTTTGGAATATTCCACTGAGCTGGCCCGCGAACAGAACATAACTCTGATGAATACGATCGTTACCAATGCATCGCTTATTACACATGAGATGGCTGAAAGCTTTCACCGACACAATTGCCTAGTGCGAGTATCTTTTGAAATTTTACCTGATATCCAAGCTCTTCAGCGAGGTAAATATGAGGATGTCTGTCGCGGTCTCGATCTATTGGCAGCAGCTCACGTGAACCATATGGTAAGGTCAATGATAACACCTTCCAACGTGAACAGACTCGTTGAAATGATTGAAACGCTCAACAAACGTTTCCCTTCGGTGAAATCAGTGCTGTTTGACCCCATAACCTCATCAGCCACATTCCACGACAAAGAAGTTACTCGAACGTTTTACGATGACTATTTTAGGAACTTCTTGGCTGCGCGGCAGAGAGGAAAAGAGTTAGGCATTGATGTGGGATGTGCCACACTTCGCTACCTCGACACGGTTGTCGACCGCTATTGCACCGGTGAATTGTGTCTTACTCCTTCCGGAACGCTTACCATTTGTCATCAAGTATCCTCTCCTCGTGAGAAAGGGTACGACGACTTTATTTTCGGCAAAGTTGTAAATGGCGAGATTGAGATTGATGTGGAAAAATTTCGAGAACTCCGTTCTCAATTTACAGTTTACGATAATCCCCGCTGTCATGACTGCAATGTAAAATGGACTTGCGGAGGGGGGTGCACCCAGCAACGACGTCAATACACCGATGACATACTCGATGAAGTTTGTCGGACGGAAAGACGACTAACTACGGCCTTCCTGTTACAGCGCCTCGCCGACGATGAGCAATCAGACATTAGATCAATAATAGAATCATATGGAGCAGACTAATCTCAATAGTAAATCAATCTATTTGATTCCCGGAACAACTGAAGATGTCTATTGGCTATATGCTCCGCTTTCGGGAGCCTTTGCTGAAATTCAGGCCACGGAGGCAATATCCTTTGAGAATAGTCTTGCCCTTGGTGTTATCCCCGAATCCCTTGCGAATATAATCTATGATAATTGCGAACCGGCTGACTATGCTATGCCGGCGGAAATCGGTGAATTGGTAATTCTCCTTAATCAGCGATGTAACTTTTCATGTAGCTACTGCTATTCTGCCAAAGGCCGTAACGGTGCCGAGTTGAATAGTGAGACGTTACATAATGTACTTGGTTGGTTTATAACAGAAAATCGAGCCAAAGTAAATAACAACAATCTCAGCATTACATTCTCGGGAGGCGGTGATCCGACTCTATCATTCGATATCCTAAAAGACAGTGTACTATACGCACGGGAACAGGCCAATGCGATAAGCATTAATATTCATATCGGACTTGTTTGCAACGGATCAAGTCTTGACAGAGAGAAAATGGCTTGGATACGTGATAATATTGATAATATCGTCATCTCATGCGATATTATTGAAGAAGTCCACAATGAACAGCGTTCAGATTTTTCAATTGTAGCACAAACCATAAATGAGTTGTGTGATATTGGTGCGAACATTGGCATACGATCCACCGTCACCCCACTGTGTGTAGACAGGATGACAGAAATGGTTGATACAATGCACCAAACATTTCCAATGTGCAAGTCTATTGCCATGGAAGCGGTGTTGACCGACACATTGTGGGATAGTCCGGCATCACTCAAGAATTTTTACGATTCGTTTATTGAAAACCTTTGGCAAGCCATCAGATATGGGCAGGAAATAGGAATAGAAGTGGGCAATACATTATTACTATCTGTCAATGGACTAAAATCGCGGTCATGTCTTGGGAAACTGGTTATTACACCTCAAGGTTATCTCACTGCTTGCTCTCGCATATCGTCACGTCAGGAAAAGCATTTCGACCATTTCGTATTCGGGGAAATAAGAAATGGGAGAATAGAGTATGATTTACGACGTTATATAGAGGTGATGCAGCAAGATAATATCAGGCGTAATGAATGCTATTTCTGTTTTGCCAAATACCATTGTGGAGGCGGTTGTGCATTGGTTCGATGCACCTATACTCCGGCGCAGATTGATATCTATTGTCAATTTGTTAGAAACCTAATATTAAAATCTCTTACCGATGAATTGGATTGAACGATACGAGTTGAGTGTCTATCGTGGAAATCACGACGGTTTCACAATCCTTCACTCACCACTGGCACGTAAGGAGGTGGAGATTCCGACAATAACATACCTCTCCATAAAAGACTTGAATGATCCTCCTGAAGAGTTTAAATGTCTTGTAGATTATACTCCATTCGATGAGCGGTCTGCAGTTAAAACACCGGAGGATTACACACTATTGACAGTATTGCCAAATAACAAGTGTAATTTTCAATGCTCGTATTGCTATTCGGCCGGCTATCGCAACGCACAAGAGATTCAGCCTAAAGTGCTACATAATGCTATCGACTTTTTCATAGATTCAAAGAGAGACCGACCATCAAGACATAACCTCACAATCTCTTTTATGGGAGGAGGAGAGCCGATGCTGTCATGGCCAATAGTACAAGACGCTGTTAAGTACGCCGAAAGCAGAGCAATTCATTCCGGAATTAATATTAATTTCCGAGTAATCACAAATGGTTCATTACTGACAGAGGATGAGCTCAATTTCTTCTTGCAACACAACATAGGGGTCAGTGTGTCTTTTGAGGTCTTAGAAAGAATCCAAAATATTCAGCGCAAGCACTATGATTTAGTCTCGAACAACATTCGCACGCTTCTCGATGGTGGTGTAAACGTTCACCTCAATATAACTATCACAAAAGCAAATGTTGAGACTATGGAAGAGACCCTCGACCAAATTATAGCTCATTATCCTGAGATAAAAAATGCTATGTTCGAGCCTGTAACCGATCCTAGCTCTTTTAAAAATGCGAAGGATCTATTTGAGTTTCTCACTCGTTATACCGAAGGATTCTTCAAAATAAAGGAGACTGGTAGAAAACATGGTATTGACATAACATCATTCCCCTATTTGCGAACAATATTTCCTCTCAAACGTGCATGTCCCGGAGAATTGTGTATTACAGCCGAAGGATACCTTACTGGATGTTATTGTGTATCCACCCAAGACCATCCGTTATTTCATCGTACTCATTACGGACATGTCGATGCCGAGGGGTTAAAGTACGATTTTTCACGATACAATTCTCTCCTACACGAAGATGTGACCGCCAAGAAAGAGTGCGCCGGCTGCACTGCGCGTTGGAATTGTGGTGGAGGTTGTTTCCATTCGTTCAACACACACCCCGAGGAAATGCGTAGCATGCTTTGCGAATTTACCCGCAAATTTGTTGAGGAATGCGTCCGTTATAAAATTAGACAACATGAATGCAATAGAAATACTGACTGAATTGACAACTCTTTCTGCTCCAAGTTGCCGTGAATGGAATGTACAACGGTACATAGCTGATAAGTGGGGACATCTATTCAGTTATGTCCAAGGGGATGCCATGGGAAATCTAATAGCCCATACTCATCCCGAGGCAAGAAAGAAAGTCGCAATTGTGGCACACGCCGATGAAATCGGTGTTCAGATTACGGATATCTGCCCCCCGGGAATTGCACGATTTAGGAAAATCGGCGGATTGAGGGCGACATCTCTGATTGGACAACGATTAGTATTTCATACTGCCGACAACTCTATCGTAGAGGGCATTGTTGGCTGCGACCCAATGCAAAACAATGGTACGGAAAACGGGATTATCGTCAAAACCTCCGACTTATGGATAGATATAGGCGCCGAATCAGAAGATGAGTTTAAATCACGTCTCGCGATTGGAGCATTTGGTTCTTTCGCACCGTCCCCTATGATTAATCTGGGACAACATCGCTTCTCGTCAAAGTCTGTGGACGATCGAATTGGACTGACGATTGCCATTTCTGTTATAGAATCAATGGCAAGTAGTGTTGAGTATGATTTAATGCTAATATCAACTGTACAAGAAGAACTAAATCTATACGGAGCCAAATCTCTGACTGAGAAAGTTGATATGGCTATAGTTATAGATGTAGATTTTGCTTCCGATACACCGAGCGATTTGCCGGAAGGCAACAACCTTCATTTGGGCAAAGGTATTGGACTGTGTGTGAATGCCGACAATTCCCCCATATTAATGAATAATATGCGTGAAATTTGTGACAAGCAGAGAATTCCCTATCAATTAACAATAGGACGCAGTTTTTCCGGTGGTACAGATGCTGCTGCAATAAGGTTGACTGGGGCGGTCCCCTGCATAAATGTAAACATTCCTCTCAGATATATGCACACAGCCAATGAATTATTTGATGTGCGCGACTTAGAGTACGCGATTCAGTCAATAAAAGCATTTCTTCAAAACATTTCTCTCTGCAATAATGATTCACTATGTCCATGGAAATGACAAATAAGCCTACCATACTTCTTATCGTTCCCCGATATTTCTCTACTTCCCAATACGGATATATAATGCCCATGGGTATCTTGTATGTATCTTCCGCTATTAAGGCATCAGGAGTGGCGAACGTTGTTACTTTGAACCTTAATCACTACGATGAAAGCGACGAGGAAGTGCTCCGACGAGTAATTGCCGACAATGCTGTTTCTATAGTAGGATGTGGCGGTATATCAGGTCAGTATATCGAAATAGAACCGTTATTCAAAACAATACGAAGCATTGACCCCAATCTTAAAACCATTGCTGGCGGCGGAATGATAACTGCCGATCCGGAAATCTGTATGGAGGCGTTTGGAGATTTAGTAGACTATGGAGTAATTGGAGAAGGTGAAATCACCGTTCCGGAACTCATTAAGCACATATCATTAGGACAAGATGTCAACAATATCAGCGGTTTAATATACTGGAAGGATGGTAAATTGATAAAGACTTCCCCCCGTCCGGATATCAGCGACCTTGATTCCATTCCTTTCCCTGATTATCTGGGATTTGACTATGATAAGTATCTTGCCACCAATGGAGAAGAAGAGAATGGCAAGAAATTTACACCAGTGGCAATAATAGGAGGTAGATCATGTAAATATAACTGTACTTTTTGTTTTCACCCGTCCGGAAGCAAGTATCGTCAACGTTCCCTCGATAGTATTTTTAAAGAAATAGACTTCCTACTTGCACACTTCAGCATAAACTACATAGCTCTGCGCGAAGAACTTTTTGCAAGTGACGAGCAACGGGTCATTGAGTTTTGTCGCCGTGCAATGGACTATCCCATCGAATGGTCTATCCAACTTAGGGTCGATAGTGTTACGCCTAAAATTGTTAAGACTTTGGCTCAAAGTAATTGTAGATACATCTTCCTTGGAATCGAAAGTGCCGACAATACAATTCTCAAGAGTATGCGAAAATGTATTACAATCGAACAGGTTGAATATGCATTGGAGCTGTGTCTATCTGCCGGACTCAACACACGTTCGACAATAATCCTCGGTGATGAACATGAAACCCTTGCAAGCGCATCCAAAACTCTTCAGTGGTGGCAACATCATAAAGTTCGCTCTGCCATTGATTTAGGATTGATTATTGCGTTTCCCGGCTCAACTCTCTACAAACATGCCTTGGCCAACGGCAAAATTCCAGACCCTGTACAATTCTTAAAAGATGGCTGTCCGGTTATAAATCTATCAAATAATTACAACAATGATGAATTTACATCAATAGCTACCGAAATAACACATCGCAGTGGTATCAAATTCAATATAGTTTGCTATGAGAATACTCCTGATTACGACACTCCCCAATAAAGTAGCCGAGATTCTACTGACACAAAAAAATTTGGAAACCCATGTTCTGAACATTTCGTCGAAAAAAGAAGTATTTGGCCAAATTAACGAATACATTCTACTCAACCGAAATGATATTCTCATTACATATCGATGCCCTTATTTGATTCCCTACGATATCTTTAATAAGTTTCAACTGGCTATCAATATACATCCTTTAGAGCTACCTCGCTTTTCGGGCTTAAACCCATGGGAAGCAGTTGTACAATCGGGCATCACTGGCAGCAAAATCACAGTACATCATCTATCAGAACAAGTCGATTCCGGAAGTAAAGTTGCTACTCGCGACTACACGTTCCCCTCGCCATTCACGATAGAATCGTCAAGAGAAAGGGCAGATACAGAAGCCTCAATATTGATCAGAATGTTATCTGAGACTCTTCTACATGCATAATTTGGTTTTGTTCGGGTTTATTTATGCCCATATAAAACAAAACCAATATCTACAATAAAGCAGGGCAAAAGAAAAATTGGAGGCAAGGCTCCTTCTTTTGCTCAGCCCCTGTTTTATAGACGAAACAAGCCTTTAGTGAGCATTGATACAGCCCACACTATGTTAGGAATATATAAAAGCACCCAATTTTGCTGATTTGGATGAAAAATTGAGTGCTAATACAACAAAAGCCTGATAACCAAGCTTTTTTTGCGGAGAGGACGAGATTCTTTGCGGAGCAAAGCGCTTCGCGATAACGAACTCGCGAGTTCTCATCTCGTGCCTCCTTAAACGAACAAAACCAAGCGGATGCTTGGTTTTGTCGTTTGGCGGAGAGGACGAGATTCGAACTCGTGGAAGCGATTGCTCACTTCGTCGGTTTAGCAAACCGGTGGTTTCAGCCACTCACCCACCTCTCCGTGTTGGTTTTGTAGCTTTTTTGCGACTGCAAAGTTAGTAAGAGTTTTTGAGCTATCCAAATTTTTTGAAAACTTTTTTGTGAAACTGCATATTTTGCTTAATTTTGCGTCTATGAAACTCCGCAATTTGTTACTCATGTTAGCCTTTGCAGCCGCTTCTGCCGCCGGCGCCGAAGTGAGCCTCAACTACTATCCTTACGAACTGAAGTTAAACCATGCGTTTAACCTCTCAACAATGTCGCGCACCTCAACTCCGGGCGTTCAGGTCGAGTTGACCGTCGACTCGGTTGTTGGTCGCGGCGAGGCATCGATGCCACCCTACCTGGGCGAATCCGTTGAGTCGGTAACTGCGTTCCTGTCGAAAATCGACCCTAAACGGCTCTCTGATCCTTTTGCTTTTGAAGAAATAGGCGCTTATCTGGACTCGCTCGCCCCGGGCAACCGCGCGGCTAAAGCGGCCGTAGACATTGCGCTCCACGACCTGACGAGCAAGCTCATGGGCCGGCCATGGTTTAAGATTTACGGACTCGACCCCGCCAAGGCCCCCTGCACCTCTTATACCATCACCAACGACTCCCCTCAAGAGCTGGAGCGCAAAATCGCCGAGGCAGAGCCTTATAAGATATGGAAGGTGAAAATGGGAGTTCCGGGCGACCGCGAACTGATTGAGTTTATTCGCTCGCGAACCGACCGCCCGCTCTGCGTCGACGTTAACCAAGGCTGGAAAACCAAAGAAGAAGCGCTGGAAAATATTCAGTGGCTGGCCGACAAGGGGGTGATATTCGTTGAACAGCCCATGAGCAAAACCGACCTCGACAGCCACGCCTGGCTCAAGGAGCGGTCGCCGCTGCCGATAGTTGCCGATGAGGCCGTTCAGACCTCGGCCGACATCCCGGCCCTGGCGCGCGCCTACGATGGCATAAACATCAAGCTGATGAAGAGCGGCGGCCTCCACGAAGCATACAAAATGGCAGTGCTGGCCCGGGCTCTCGGCCTCAAGGTGATGATTGGCTGCATGACCGAAACCTCGCTGGCCGTAAGCGCCGCGGCCCAGCTGGCTCCCCTGGCCGAATGGGTCGACCTCGACGGCAACCTTTTGATAGCCAACGACCCTTTCGAGGGAATGAAAATCGTTGACGGACGAGTAACCCTGAGCGACGCGCCCGGAATCGTCACGCCAAAAGTCAATCCTTAGCCCTCAGTTGCCAGAAGGCCACGGCTGCAGCGGCGGCAACGTTGAGCGAATCTACGCCGTGGGCCATAGGTATGCGGGCCACATAGTCGGTCGAGGAAATAACGTCTGCCGCCAGGCCGTCGCCCTCGGTGCCCAACACTATGGCCAGCTTAGGTTCCGCGCAGAGCCGGGCATCGTCGATAGGCACCGAACGGTCGGTCAGCGCCATAGCAACCGTTTTAAAGCCCAAATCGTTTAACTGCCCCACTCCACCGGGCAGCCAGGTCCAGGGCACAAGAAAGACCGAGCCCATGCTGACGCGCACGGAGCGTCGGTTCAAAGGGTCGCACGAAGTCGGAGTTAGCAACACGGCATCAACCCCTAAGGCAGCAGCAGACCTGAATATGGCCCCGATATTGGTAGTGTCAACAACCGAATCGATAACCGCCACTCGTCGGGCACCGCGACAAACCTCCGCAACAGTCGGCTCGGCCGGGCGACGCATGGCGGCCAACACTCCGCGCGTGAGCTTATAGCCGGTCAGCGACTGCAGCAACTCGCGCGACCCGGTATAGACAGGCATCTCTGCCGGGCAGCGGGCCAACAACTCCGCGGCATCGCCGGCAATATGGCGCTTCTCACACAAAATCGCCTGCGGCACAAAACCTTTGTCCAAAGCCACGGAAATCACCTTGGGACTCTCGGCAATAAACAGCGCCTTGGCCGGGTCGAGCCGCGAGCGCAGCTCAGCCTCGGTCAGCGACGCAAACGGCGCCACCCTTTCGTCATCTATCGACTCAATCTCAACTATCATCGCTATAGCCGCTTTATCTTATTATAATCCCAAACATGGCCAACAGATAAAATCTTTTTTGCAGCTAATCGTTTAGCCTGACAAGAATTAGGGGTGATTCTTAACTGTGTATTCCCCGAAGATACCCAGTAGAATTTTCTATTCACCGGTGGCAGCGAAAGCAAATCGGCACCTATTGCCGCAAGCCACTTCTTCAGGCAATCTACCTTCTTTATCATAGTGCTTATTTCAGAAGTAGATGCCGGATGAATCTCAATAAAGAAAACTTCACCATTATAATCTATCGCATAATCCCACCTGCTATCGGTTGGCATATCCTGCTTCGCAGCACTATCAAGAGCTAAAGAGCCTTTGATAAACGAGGTATTCGGCACTTTAATGTGGCTCTTATCGGCAGAAATGAGAGCCCCCAGTCCCACTGCAAAATAATCCTTCAGGCGATTATTGCCGAGAGATATCGAAGTTAAGGTCGACGCTGCCTTGGTCATACTCATACAATATTATTGGCAACAACCTCATTTACCCGAGTTGAGAATGCCGACAGACCGCCCCACTCCGAAAGGGCAATATCTCCGGAATAAACATCCAGCGAGCTAATATCTTGGGTGCTTACTTTGCCGGTTTCGTTATCTCTTGCGAAATAATAAGTCTTTACTGACTTCGAAATAAAGCCTTCAAGCATTTTACCAACAGATGAACCGGGGCTAACCTGAAACAATTCACAGACTGCCTTATGTAAATTATCGCAATGACCGCTAAGAGTGTTCAAAGCCCACGCAAACTCAAGCATTATCGACGAGTGGGTCGAAACGATAACTTTATACCCGCTTTGAACCAAATCACATATTTGCAGCAACACACTTAAAATTGCTTTGGGATGCAAACCCATTTCCGGCTCTTCAACAATAACAGTTTTATATTTCTCCTTCTTAACAATTCTTGAAGCCGGCCCTGAAAGACAATAGAAACCGAGCAGCAGGGGCATAAACTCTTTTTGACCCGCGCTCCAAGCCATAAACGGAATATTCATTCCATCGATGTCGAGCTGCAGTTTCTTTTGGCCGGCTACTTCTGATAATATTACCTGCCCGCTGTGGAATATCGATTCGTCAAAAGACTTTCGAAGAATATTCTTTAACCTTTCGTTAATAGGAAATACTTTCGACCTACTTCCGAGCCCAAACTGCACAAAGGCTCTGAGGGTTTCCGTAAATTCCCTGAGGACATAAGGTGTAGTGAATGAAAAATCGCTGAAGAATTTCGGGAAACCATCGCCCATACACACGATGCGCTGGGCCGGAATATAGAAAACAGAACTTTCCTTTCCTGACGACGCTTTTGCTAAAGATGCAAGAGTCAAAGTCTCATTGTCGAGTTTAATCTTAGTATTATCTCTCCATATATTCTCCATGCCCTCGCCGAAATACATATTAAGTATCCTCTTGGCATTGTGACCGATAATATAATTATATCGGTCAAGGGTCTCAATAATGCTATCTCGATCCGCTATTAGCTTAAGGGCCTCCAGAGTGATACTTTTACCTGTAGCCTGAGGCCCGACAAACAAAGTCAAATCACCAAATGTGATATCAACATCGGCGATAGGGCCAAGATTATATATTTTAAGATTCTGCATACTCTAAAAATGATATGCAAAAATAAGCATAAAATTCAAATTTCGCAAAATTTTTATTCGACGTGCCACTATGATTCCCAAGAGGCTCGGAGATGCCGCCATGTTGGGCCTCCATCCACATAGGCCGTCTCCGACGCCCTTTCTGGGGGGGATGACTACCCCCAGGCTGAAGCCTGGGGTTTACCATAATCAGGCTCTCCGAGCCTTTTACTCACTCCTATAGGCTCGGAGAGCCGACGCGGGAGACGGCCTTAGTGGATGACCACTCTCAGGCTCTCCGAGCCTTTGGCTCACTCCTATAGGCTCGGAGAGCCGCCGCGGGAGACGGCCTTAGTGGATGACCACTCTCAGGCTCTCCGAGCCTTTGGCTCACTCCTATAGGCTCGGAGAGCCGCCGCGGGAGACGGCCTTAGTGGATGACCACTCTCAGGCTCTCCGAGCCTTTGGCTC
>CAZKPP010000001.1:2364-8316 GCA_964554665.1 uncultured Bacteroides sp. | reverse complement strand
CGCGGGAGACGGCCTTAGTGGATGACCACTCTCAGGCTCTCCGAGCCTTTGGCTCACTCCTATAGGCTCGGAGAGCCGCCGCGTCGGAAACCCCGGGCTTCAGCCCGGGGACAGGGCCGCCTTCCGCGTCGGGCGTCGGAGACGGCCTTAGTCGTTGTGGGGCAGTTTTAACATTTTTTTGCGGAGATATTGGGGGGGATTGCGTAAATTTGCGGGTGATATGAAGAAATTTGTTTTTTGGATAGCGGGTGCGCTGCTGCTTTTGCTGGTGGCAGGATGGTGTGTGTGGAACTACGTCAACGCACCCTATAAAGGCACCGAACCTGCGTGGATTTATCTGCCGCACGGCACTACCCCCGCCCAGCTTAAAGATCAGCTGCTCTCGGTTTTGGGACCTAAAACCGGCTCGGCAACCATGACCGTCTACGATGCTGCCGCCGCGAAAGATGCTCAAATCTACGGCGCCTATCGCATCGACCCCGGAACGTCGGCCAAAGATATTGCCCGCCGCCTGGTGCGCCACCGCCAGACCCCCATACGGCTGACGTTCAACAACGTGCGCACCCTGCCTCAGCTTGCCGAGCGCATCGGCTCGCAAATGGAGTTTTCAGCCAACGAGTTCCTCGCCGCGCTCGACTCCGTGCTTCCCCGGTCGGGCTTCAAGTCGAAAGCGGAGTATCCGGCTGCTTTCCTGCCCGACACCTATGAGTTTTACTGGACAACTCCGCCGGCGGCCACGGTTGAAAAACTGCTTGCCACCCGCAATAACTTCTGGAATACCGACCGCCGCGCCCGCGCCCGCGAAATGGGCATAACGCCCGTCCAGGCGGCCACTCTCGCCTCAATTGCCGAAGAAGAAACCAACAACCGCCGGGAGCGCGGCATAGTTGCCCGCCTCTATCTCAACCGCGTGCATAAGTCGATGAAGCTGCAGGCCGACCCTACGGTGAAGTTCGCGTTGGGCGACTTTGGCCTGCGACGCATACGCGCCGAACACCTGAAGGTAAAGTCGCCTTACAACACATATCAGGTCAACGGTCTGCCCCCGGGCCCCATACGCATTGCCGACGCCGCAACTATCGACGCCCTGCTCAACTCCGAGCCCCACAACTGGATATACATGTGTGCCAAAGAGGACTTTTCGGGCACCCACAACTTTGCGTCGGACTATGCCACACATACGGCAAACGCCCGCCGTTACCGGCAGGCGTTAAACAGACGGGGCATCCGCTGATCAGTTCATTTCTACTTCCTCGCCCATCTGAACAACGTGGGTCAGGTTGAGCTGCTTGTCGAGAATGATAATGTCGGCGTCCTTATGCTTGCAAATCGAGCCCTTGCGGTCATAAACGCCCATAATCAGCGCGGGAGTTTCGGAAACCATGCGTGCAACGTCTTCAAGCGGCAATCCGGCCTCCTTAACCGCGGTGCGAATCAGGCGGTCCATGGTTGCGCAGCTGCCGGCAATTGCCGAGCCGTCCTTGAGCTTGCAAACGCCGTTTTCAATCATTACGCGCGGATCGTAGCTTGAGCCGTCGGGGCTCTCGGTAATCGAAAGCGCATCGGTTATCAGACACATGCGACCGTAGCCCTTGAACTTGTGGATCATCTTCATGATAATCGGCGGAACGTGGATGCCGTCGCTCACAACCTCAACGTTGATACCGTCCTGGAGATACACGGCCTCTACGGTGCCTTCGTGCTTATAGATGCCGTTTTTATGCGAGGTGGTCATTGCGTTATAGAAGTGAGTGGCCAGGGTATAGCCGCTGGCATATGCTTCCTGAACGTCGGCATTGTTGGCGCGGGTGTGGCCCAGGGCGGCAACAACGCCCTTGCCGGTGATGTAGCGGGCAAAATCGTCGGCACCGGGCAGTTCCGGAGCGGCGTCCCAGCGCTTGATGCACGGATATTTCTCTACCAGGGGAATATACTCCATGGGCGAGGGAATGCGGATGTTTTCCGCAGGCTGGCCGCCGGCCATGGCGGGGTGGAAGTAAGGGCCTTCGAGGTGCAGACCGAGCACACCGCTCTTGGGGTCCTCCATCAGCTCCTGACAGGTTTCGCAGGCGTCGACAATCTGCTTGTTGGTCGACGACGACAAAGTCGGGAAAATCGAAGTGGTGCCATGCTTGCGGTGCATCTTAACCGCAGTTTCAAAGGCCTCTTTGGTTCCCTCCATAAAGTCGCGGCCGCCGCCGCCATGAACGTGAATATCTATGCCGCCCGGCAGAATATAGCCGCCGCCGGCGTTAATATATTTGTCGGCACCTTCAACGAGTTGGCTGTGGGAATAGATTTCGGCAATTTTGTCGTCGACCAGCAGCACTGAGCCGCCATGAATCCAACGACCGCCCGGAATGAGCACATTGCCGTTAAATATTTGAGTTTTCATGATGAATGTATGG
This sequence comes from uncultured Bacteroides sp., assembly GCA_964554665.1. Lineage (GTDB taxonomy): Bacteria > Bacteroidota > Bacteroidia > Bacteroidales > Muribaculaceae > UBA3263. The sequence continues at coordinate 5,908 of CAZKPP010000001.1, read as the reverse complement.
TTGGTTTTAACGGTGCAAAGTTACTATAAAATTTTCGGACTGCAAAACTAAATTTTCCGGCGCAGGGTGATAAACTCCCCATAGGCTCGGATAGTGGCCGGGGACTCACAATATCGTAGTATGTACACCTAAAAAATCCCCATTTATCGTAGTTTGCAGGGTAAATATTTGACTATTTATCGAAGTTTTATTATCTTTGCGCCATAAAACAAGACATTTATGGAAACTTCAGTATTACTTGAGATCTTACGAGACCAACGACAGGAACTTGATACCCTACGTTCTCAATCCTTTTGTGAGCGCAAGGAAGAATCTATGATTAAACTTGAAAGTAAAAAGGCCCAGGTGGTGATAGGAGTACGCCGTAGTGGAAAATCAACTTTGTGTTTCAACGTATTGAATAAGGCTCAGGTAAAGTTCGCTTATGTGAATTTCGATGATGAGCGTTTAGTTCGTTTATCAGCTGATGATCTGAATGATGTATTGAAAAGTCTCTACCAAATTTATGGTGACTTCACTCACTTATTTCTTGACGAGGCGCAGAATATCGAAGGTTGGCATCTCTTCGTCAATAGGCTGCTCCGACAAGGAATGAAGATAATTATAACCGGCAGCAATGCAAAACTATTAAGCAGCGAGCTTTCTACATATCTAACCGGACGCTATAATGAAATAGAATTGTTCCCATTCTCGTTTCATGAATTTTGCGAAATGGAAAAAGTGGAAACAACAGATCTTTCTACAAAAACTGATGCTTTACTCCGTAGAGCATTTGACAAATACATGGAGACCGGCGGTTTCCCGGAAATAATCAGTGGCGAGGAAACTGCCGAGGAATATATAGATACACTGGTTTCTAATATTTTGGAAAGAGACATAGTGCAGCGATTTAAGGTAAGATACAAAGATGCCTTTAAGTCACTGTCACATCATCTCATGAATAATGCCCCATGCGAAATTGTATATACAGCTTTGCAGAAGACTTTTAATTTCAAGAATGACAAAACCGTTGAGAATTATGTCGGGTATCTTTATCAGGCTTATCTCCTGAAACAGTTGCGCAAATATTCAACCAAGAGCAGCGAGCGTATCCGTAATGCAAAATGCTATCCTATAGATGTCTCGCTTATGAACGCCAGAAAAGACGCTTTTGCAAAAGAGAATTTTGGATGGCGACTTGAAACATTAGTTTATTTGGCATTATGTAGAAAATATGGAATCGGTTACGATGTCTATTATCATAAAACGGACTCATACGAAGTAGATTTTGTAGTTTGTCATCGGGCAACGGTTGTGGAACTCCTGCAAGTCTCTTACGACATTTCTTCCGAAAAGACTCTCAACCGAGAAACTTCAGCTTTGGTAAAAGCCGGGAAATCGCTCAAATGCGACAAACTAACCTTGGTTACCGCCTTTGAGGAGCGTGTAATGAACGTTCATGGGCAAGCCATTAATGTTTGTGCCGCCTACAAATGGCTACTGTAAGGCTCTCCGAGCCTTTTGCTAAATTTTCTTGCGCAGGGTCCAAACATCGGCCAGGGCGCGGCTGCGGCAGAGGACTGCGGCGCCAACATACAGGGCCAGGAAAAGCGGAATCTCAAACCACTCCGAAAAGCCCAGCCTCGACTGAGCCAGCCAACACAGAGCCCCCGCGGCGGCAGTCAGCGCCCCGACCGGCAACAGTGCCCGCAGCTGCACCCGCAACCGGAAACCAACAAGGCGCGAGGCCAGAACGGCATTGGTCAGAAATATATTCAAGTTGCTGGCAACGAGGGCCCACAGCATGCCATACATGCCAAAGTTCATGCCCGCAAGCATAAACGCCAGCAACGCGCCCCATTTATAGAAACTCCAGCGAAACAGCGTGCGGCTATGGCCGCGGGCCGCAACCGCATAGAAGTTGATATTCTGCAGCGCAACGAAGAAGCCGCCGCAGCAGAACACCCTGAAATACGGCGCCGCAGCCACCCACTTGGCTCCATAGAGCAGTCCGAACACCGGCTCGGCCAAAAGCATCAAAAGTGCAATTACCGGAAACACCAAGAAGGCAACCAGGCGCATATTCATTGTCAAGACCTGCAACAGGCGCTCCCTGTCGTCCTGAAGCTTGCTATAGAGCGGAAACATTACCTGCACGATAATCTGCGGCAGGTGGTAGCTGACTATCTGGTCCATTTTCTGCGCCTGAGTGTAGAGGCCGAGCTGAGCCGGCGCAAACCGGCGGCCGATAATCAGATACTGAACATTGTTGCAGACTACCTGCAGCAGGTTGGCGGCAAACATATATCCGCCGAAGCCGAAGAGCCGGCGCATGGTTTCCCTGGAAAAGGTCAGCGACGGCATCCAGCCGCCCAGCGCGAAGCAGCCCACGCACTGCAAGGCCCCGATGCACACCTGGCTCCACACCAGGGCGTAGACCCCTACCCCTTTGCCGGCCAGATATATGCCCAGCAGGCCGCCAAGAAGCGTGGCGCTGATGTTGATTGCCGCCAGCGTGGCGAAACGGAACTCAAGCCGCAGCTTGGCAAACTGGGTAACAAAAACCGAATTCGCTATAACTATCAGCCCCAGCAGCCGAACGACGCCCGTCAGCTCCGGCTGCTTATAAAAGCCCGAAATCACCGGAGCCGCAAAGAAAAGCAGGCCGTAGAGCAGCAGCGCAAGCCCTATGTTCCAGAAAAATACGGTTGAATAATCGGTTTGCGTCGGGTTCTTGCGCTGAATCAGGGCGGAACTGAACCCGCCGTCGATAATAACGTTGGTAATGTTTGTGAACACGTAGACCATGCCGACAAGGCCGAAATCTTCCTTGGTCAGCAGCCGGGCCATTACCATGTTGACTATGAACGTCATAGCCATAACGCTCATGCGGTCAACGGTGGCCCACACGGACCCTCGGGCGGCTTTATGTCCTAATCCTGCACTCTTTTCCACATCTGCAAAGTTACGAAAAAAAATTAGTAATTAGCAAGGCTCGGAGAGCCGCCGCGTGGGGGGCCGACCACTAAGGCCGTCTCCGACGCCCCGACGCGGGAGGCGGCACTGTCCTCAGGCTGAAGCCTGAGGTTTACCATATTCAGGCTCTCCGAGCCTTAAAAATATTTCTTAAAATTAGGAATCTTTATTTTATTTTCTACGGTCGCAGGGGCGGTTGAGGCTGTAACTTTGCAGCGTAATTATTAACCTTTAAACACAAAAAAAACTATGGTAGCAATCAGCAACAACGACCTCCGTCAACTTCTTCTCTACGTTCAGGCAACTTCGGGCAAAGTCAGAGGCGTAAGAACCAACCGGCGCTTGTATAACCGCTCTCGCCTGGCCGTGAAAACCGTTCAGAAGCTCATGAAGCGTCAACACGTTCAGCTCATCATCAACCGCTAATCCCCCACTGAAAAATGAACCGAGAAAGCATTGTTTTCTACAAAGATTGGTGGGAAGCCATTCAGTGCCTCCCCGAAGAAAAACGCCTTGAAGCCATTGCAGCGGTCATGGACTACGCCTTTGCCGGAGTAGAACCCGAAGACTCAATGCTGCGCTTTGCAAC
>CAZKPP010000001.1:0-2264 GCA_964554665.1 uncultured Bacteroides sp. | reverse complement strand
ATGAGAAGAATAAAGATAAATCTTTATCTTCGTTGGTGAATAATAACGCGCAGGCGAAGACCTGCGACGACTACGACGACGGCGACCTTCTTTCTCGCTTTTTCGCCCCTGACAATAAAGCAACTTTGGAAACCCTGGCGATGCAGCTGCAAATGACCGTTGACCAAATGCAGGCGACCGCAAAGGAAATCGTTGACGAATGGAAGCTGACCGAACGCACGCAACATACGACCTACAACGACGCCTCGCGCCACCTGATCAGCACCCTGCGCAAGCGAAAGCAGTGGGGCAAACCGACGGATGCCGCAAAGCCCAAAGAGCCGGGGCTGGGCGTGGGCGAATATCGCAACGCAAAAGGTCAGCGGACCTACAACGGCTCAACCGTAGTGCCCGAATCGGCCCCTCCGCGCCCCTCGGCGGGACATTGGTGGAGCGCGGCTTCTAACGCATGGTGCAACCAGATATGATTATGAACTTCGACTTTGAAAAATTCGGCATCGACTCAAGCCGACTGAACCCCCGCGCGGGCAACGTCAAGACCTTTTGCCCGCAATGTCACGACCAACGCCGCGACCGCTCGGACCGCAGCCTCTCGGTTAATATGCAGACGGGCATGTTTAAGTGTCACTACTGCGGCTTTTCGGGCTGCGCGGCAACTCCGACCCGGACGGAGCTACAGCTGCGCAGGCCCTGGGTCAGACCCGCGCCCCTGCCCAAACATAAGCGCGACTACAAGCGCCCCACTCCGCGGCCCCTGGCCGCCATGAGCGCAGAAACCCTGGCCTGGTTCGCCGGGCGCGGCATCAGCGGGGAAACCCTCGCGGCCTGCCGCGTCGGCGAGGGCCCGGAGTGGATGCCCCAGAAGCAGGCGGAGGCCAACACGGTGCAGTTCAACTACTACCTCGACGGAGAGCTGGTCAACACCAAATTCCGCACCTTCGACAAGTGCTTCAAGCTCTGCTCCGGGGCCGAGCTGATTCCCTATAACATCGACTCAATCAAGGGCCGGGCGGAATGCATAATCACCGAGGGGGAGATGGATGCGCTGTCGTTCGTTGAGTGCGGGCGAAGGGACGTTGTCAGCGTTCCCAACGGAGCCAACGCCAACCTGGACTATCTCGACGACTTCATCGAAGAGTATTTCGACGACAAGCAGACGATCTACCTGGCCGTCGACACCGACTCCAAGGGGATTCTTCTGCGCAACGAGCTGCTGCGCCGCTTCGGGGCCGACCGCTGCCGCGTGGTCGACTTCGGGCGGGAGTGTAAGGACGCCAACGAGCACCTTATGGCCCACGGCAAGGAGAGCCTGCTGCGCTGCCTGGCCGAGGCCCCGGAGGTTAAGGTCGAGGGAGTGTTCACGGTTTCAGACTTCGAGCAGAGCCTCGACACTATCTTTGAGTTCGGGCTGCAGAAAGGAGTGACCATCGGCCACGAACCCGTTGACCGGCTCATCAGCTTCGAAACCAAGCGCCTCTGCCTGGTCACCGGCTACCCCGGCAGCGGCAAATCGGAATTTATCGACGAAATTGCCGAGCGCCTCAACATTCGCTACGGCTGGCGCTGGGCATATTTCAGCCCCGAAAACGCCCCGCTGGCCTACCACGGCAGCAAGCTGGTCGAGAAGTTCACCGGCAAGAAGTTCGACAAGCAGCACCTCTCGCTGGGCGAATACGGCCAGGTCAAGCAGCATCTTGAGCAAAACTTCTTCTTTATTCTGCCGAGCGACTACCGCGTGGACACAATCCTGGAAAAGGCCAAATACCTGGTGCGCCGCAAAGGCATCAAGGGCCTGGTTATCGACCCCTATAACCGCCTCGAAGACGAAAAAGGGGGCAAGAAGGAGACCGACTACATAAGCCTGCTGCTGGACAAGCTCACCAACTTTGCGCAGCAAAACGACATTCTGATAATCCTCATGGCCCACCCGAGCAAGCCCGCCAAAAACAAGGAGGGGAAGATTGACCCGCCGACGCTCTACGACATCAGCGGCTCGGCCCACTTTTTCAACAAGGCCGACTTCGGCATAGTGGTTCACCGCGACCGCGCCAACGACGCGGTTGAAATCCACGTTGAAAAGGTCAAGTTCCGCCACCTGGGCGAGCCGGGCATCGCCACGATGAAATATAACATCAACAATGGCCGCTACAGCTCCTACTTTCCCGAGCACGAACCGCTATGGGACAACACCAACCACCTGGTCGAGCGGGAGCGCCAACGCGCCGACGCCGCGCGCCTCGACTTCGGCGACCCGCCCGACCAAC